>NZ_JARZHI010000070.1:0-57226 GCF_029946465.1 Polyangium sorediatum | reverse complement strand
CGCAGTCCGTGTCCGCCGCGCAGCCCTCGCAACCGCCCGCAGCCGCGCAGCCCGCGCAGCCCCCGCAATCTGCGCAACCCGCGCAGCCCCCGGCGGCCGCGCCCGCGGCGGCGCCCGCGTCCGAGGGGCGCGCGCCCTCGCCTTCGGTCGTCGCGATGCAAGCGCAGGCGGCGGTGCCGGCGGGGGATGTGCACGCGCTCCTGGAGGAGGCTTCGGCCGAGGCGCAGAAGGGCCGCAAGCCGCAGGCGTACACGAAGTACCGCGAGGCGCTGAAGATCGATCCGGCGAACGCCGAGGCGCTCTCGTGGGTCGAGGAGTACCTGCGGCAGAAGCGTATGTTCGCGGATCTCCGCGACGTGTTGCTCGCGGCGTCGCGCGTGCCGACGGTCTCGCCCGAGACGCGCAAGGCGCAGCTCCGCGACGTGGCCGGCATGTGCGAGTCGCAGCTTCGCGACATCGACACGGCGATCGCGGCGTGGAAGCAGCTCTGCCAGATCGATCGCGGCGACGAGCAGGCGCGTGATCAGCTCCGCAGGTTGCTCGAGCGCGCGACGAAGTGGGACGACCTCGCGACCGTGCTCGAGCAGGACGCGATGAGCACGCCCGACACGGAGCAGAAGCTCGCGATCGAGAAGAAGCTCGCGGGCCTGCACGAGGCGAAGCGCAAGGATCCGGTGGCCGCGGCCGAGGTGTGGACGCGGATCGCGTCGCTCGTGCCGGAGGACGAGGCCGCCGTGAACACGGCCGTCAAGCTCTACGAGAAGGGCGAGCGGCTCGACCTCGCGGCGCAGGCCATCGCGGACAACATGAGCGGGTTCACGGACCCGAACACGCGCGCCGGGCTCTTGCAAAAGCTCGGCGAGCTGCGGCTCAAGCTGAACGATGCCGGCGCCGCGGGCGACGCGTTTGCCGAGGCCGCGGAGCTCGGCAAGCAGGCGAAGATTTGGGAGCAGGCCGAGAAGGCGTACACGGCTGCGGGCCGCATCGCCGATGCGGCGAACGCGATCGAGCAGCGCGCCGAGCTCGCCGATGGCAAGCAACAAGCGACGCTGCTCGCGCAGGCGGCGGATCTCTTCGCCAAGGCGGGGGATGCGCCGGGCGCAGTGATCCGGCTGGAGCGCGCCGCCGAGATCGATCCGACGAACGACGCGTACGTGCAGGCCCTCGAGGAGCAATACCGCGCGGCCGGGCGGCTGCCGGATCTCGTGCACCTCTTGCTCGGGCGCGCGGAAAAACTCTCCGATCGCGGCAAGCGCGTGGCGTCGCGGCGCGCGGCGGCCGAGGTGCAGCGCTCGCTCGGTGACAACGAGGGCGCGCGTGAGAGCCTCTTGCTCGTGCTGTCCGACGGCGACGACGAGGGCGCGCTCGCGCTGCTCGTCGAGGACGCGGCGCAGCGCGGCGATCACCAGGAGTGCGTGGAGCTGCTCCGGAGGCTCGGCGGGATCACGAAGGCGCCGGCCGACAAACTCAACCACGCGCTGCGTGAGGCGAGCATCCTGGCCGAGGGGCTCGACGACGTGGACGGCGCGATCGAGCGGTACGAGGGGATCCTGAAGTCGCTCGATCCCAAGAGCCGCGTCGCGCTCGCGGCGATCGCGAATCTCGAAGAGCGGCGGAACAACCCGCAAGGCGCGGCCGCGGCGCTCGAACGCGAGGTCGTGCTCGCCGAGGGCGAGCAGAAGGTCGAGCTCGCGCAGCGCCTCGCGCAGATTTACGAGGGCCAGCTCTCCGATCCGCGCGGCGCGATCCGCGCGCTCGAGATCGTGCACGCGGCCGACGCGGAGGACTTCGACGCGATTGGCCGCCTCGAGCGGCTCTGCGCCGAGGTCGAGGACTGGCCGCGCGTCGCGCACTTCCTGCAGATCCTCATCGAGGTCGAGGGCGACGAGGAGGAGCTCTCCCGCATGACCCGGCGGGTCGCGGACATCCTCTTCGACAGACTCGGCCGCGGCGACGAGGCGCTCGCGGCGCTCGACAAGGTCGCCGAGACGGGCGACGAGCCGTGCCGACGCGCGTACGTCGAGCTCGGCGACAAACTCGGGTGGAAGGGGCTCGTCGCGTCGAAGCTCGTCTCGTGGAACGAGTCGGGGTCGGGCCCGGCCCGGAACGAGGCGCTCCGCGGCGCGTTCGAACGGTTCGTCGAGGTCGGGCGTGAAGCGGACGCGGCGCGC
Organism: Polyangium sorediatum; assembly: GCF_029946465.1. NCBI lineage: Bacteria > Pseudomonadati > Myxococcota > Polyangiales > Polyangiaceae > Polyangium > Polyangium sorediatum. Next base: position 55,055 of record NZ_JARZHI010000070.1, on the reverse strand, counting down.
GTGGCCATGGAGCTCGCGCGCTCGCGCGGCGCCGATCGCGGGCTCGCCGAGCAGCTCGAGCAGCTCGCGATCAAGCTGAAGGATCTCGACGCCCTCGGCGTCGCGCACGACTTGCTCGCGAAGGACGTCTCGGGCGCGGGCCGCGCGGCCGAGATGGTCCGGCAGGCCGAGGTGCAGATCGCCGCCTCCGTGCCCGCGAACGAGGCCATCCAACACGGCGAGGGCGCGCTGGCCAGCGTCCCGCCGGGCGAGGTCGAGCCCTTGCTCGCGCGGCTCGCGGCGCTCGCGCCCGACGTCACGCAGATCATCGACGTGTACGAGCGTCAGGTCGGGCGTTGCCGTTTGCCGGCGGATCGGCTCACGGCGCTCGCGCGCGCGGCGCAGGTCGCCGCCGAGCGTGGCGCGAACGATCGCGCGCGCAGCTTCTTCGAGCTCGCGCTCAGCGCGGGCGTCCAGGAAGAGACGCTCGGCGCGCTCGAAGCGGCGGCGGCCGCGGGCGACGAGCGCGCGGGCGGCACGGGCCTGCGCCGCATCCTGGCCGAGGCTCTCGCCGGCGGCGGCCAGGGCTCGCGCGACGGCGGGCGCACGAAGAGCGCGCTCCTCCGGCGCGCCGCGACGATCGCGCACCGCGCGCTCGGCGACGTCGAGCGCGCCTTCAAATGGATCGGCGACGCGATCGTCACGCATGTCGACGACGCTTCGCTCGACGCGCTCGAAGCGCTCGGCCGTGAGCTCAATGATCTGCCGCGCGTCGAGGCCACGCTCACGCGTGCGCTCGAAGAGGTCTTCGACGGCCCGCTCGTCCGCAAGCTCCTGCAGCGCCGCGCGCGCCTCCGCCGCGACGCGCTGAACGACAAGAAGGGCGCGGGCGTCGACTTCAAGAAGCTCCACGACCTGTCGCCTGCCGATCAGGACGTGATGAACGAGCTCTCGAACCTGCTCATCGAGCTCGGTGATCACCGCGGCATGATCCAGCTCTACGAGGATCAGATCCTCCGCGGCCGTGATCCCGCCGTCCGCGCCGAGCTCGCGCGCAAGGTCGCGCGGATCTGGGAGGAAGAGCTCGGCGACGCGCGCGAGTCGGCCGACGCCTGGCGCCGTGTCCTGCGCATGAAGGCCGGCGACGCCGAGGCGACTGCGGGCCTCGAGCGCGCCAAGACCGGCAAGCTCAAGCGTACGCCGCCGCGCTCGACGATGGCCTCGGTGCCGCCGACCGCCGGCGCAGGGCCCTCTGCGCCGCCGCCCGCGTACACCCGTACGTCCACGCCGCCGCCGCCCGCGTACGCCCGTGCGTCCACGCCGCCGCCGCCCGCGTACGCGGCTCCGTCGGTCCCGCCGCCCGCCGCGGTCCCGACGCCGTCTGCGCCGCCGCCTGCGGTCGCGACGCCGTCGACGCCTCCGGCGTGGCAGGCCCCGACCGACAACGAGCCGACGCCCCTCGCGCCTGCGGCGGATCTGCCTGCGCCTCCGGCGATGGTCGCGCCTCCGGCGTACGTCCAGGCCGAGCAAGCCCCTGCGTACGTCGATCCGCACGCGCAGCAGCAGGCGTACGCGCAGCAGCCCGCGCAGACGCCGGAGGCGTACGCGCAGCAGCAGGCGTACGCGGCGTACTACGCGCAGCAGCAGGCGTACGCGCAGCAGCAGGCCGCGCAGCAGCAGCCCGCGCAGACGCCGGAAGAGGCGTACGCGCAGCAGCAGGCGTACGCGGCGTACTACGCGCAGCAGCAGGCGTACGCGCAGCAGCAGCAGGCGTACGCGCAGCAGGCGCAGCCGCCCGCCGCGCAGCCGGCTCCGGGCGAAGAGCTCGAAGAGGCCGAGCTGCTCGACGACGAATCCTGATCCACGTGAGGGGGCGGTCCCGCCGCCCCTGCCTCACCAGAAGACCGACTTCCGCTCCTTCAGCCCGCGGTTCAGCATCGACTGGATGGTCGCCTTCACGCGGAGGACCTTCTCCTCGATGATCGCGTCGTCGTCGTCGGGATCGCCGTCGAAGCGCATGGGCTCGCCGAACGAGAGCCTGTAGCGCGTGGGCAAGGGGAGGACTCCGCCGGGCAAGAGGAGCTGCGGCAGGATCGGGAAGCTCGGCAAGTGCAGCGTCTTCGCCACGCGGTGGAGGTTGCCGAGCGAGACGTACTGCTCCTCGGCGCCGATGACGGCCACGGGCACGATCGGCGTGTTCGTCTCGAGCGCGAGGCGCATGAAGCCGAGCCCGAAGTCCGTGAGCTTGTAGCGCTCGGCGAACGTCTTCGTCACGCCACGCACGCCCTCGGGGAACACGAGGATCGCCTCGCCGAGCTCGAGCAGCCGCCGCGCGTTCTCGGGCACGCCGACGACCTGCCCCACGCGCGAGAAGAACGTCGAGACGAACGGCAACGTCTGCGACCACTTCTCCACCATGCTCCGCACGATGCGCGGCGGTTCCGCGTCGAGGAACATCGAGGCCGCGATGATCACGCCGTCCATCGGGATCTGCCCCGAGTGGTTCGCGATGAGCAGCACGCGCGACGCGGGCACGCGCTCGATCCCGCTGACGATCGTGCGGAAGTAGAAACGGTGGAAGAACGCCGCGCCGCCGATCGCGTACTTCGCCCAGGAAGGATCGAGCCCGAAGGGATCGACGCCGCCGCCGCCCAAGGGGATCGGCACGCGACGCAGGCGCTCTTCGAAGTCACGACCGAGCAGCTTGATGCCGAGCTCGTCGATTCCGTCTCGGGCGACGCCGAAGGCCGAGCGCGCGACCGGCAGGGCCTCGCGTGTCGTGAAGGTCGAGAGCCTGCCGAGGGTGCGCGCTGCTCCATCCAGCATGCATGCGAACGTAGCAAACCGAGTGCATCGCAGCACGACGCGAAGTGCTTGACGTGACGTGCTCCCGAGCTTCACGGTGAACGTTGGGGATTGGGGGGATGCGTGTGACGAACGGGGGAGGCGAGGCGATACTCGTCGCGCCGCGGCTCACGATGCGGCCGCCGCGCAGGGCGAGCGTGAGCGTGGATGTGGACTCTTCGCGCGAGCCGAGCGTGGAGAGTGATCGTTCGCATTTGCCGGTGCTCATCACGGGCATCTGCGGGCGGCTCGGGCGCAGGCTCGCTCGGCACTTGCATCGCGAGCGGCCGGTGATCGGCATCGATCGTCGATCGTTTGAAGACAAACCAAAGGACATCGTCCACCACCAGGTCGACATCCGCCGCAAGAAGACGCAGGACGTCTTCCGCCACGAGCGCATCGCCGCGGTCGTGCACCTCGGCGTCATGCACGATCCGCGCGTGGACCAGGCCGAGCACCACAGTTGGAACGTCGTCGGCCTGCAGCGCCTGCTCGAGTACGTCGCGCACTACGACGTCCCCAAGCTCGTCGTGCTCTCGAGCGCCAACGTCTACGGCCCGCGCCCGGACAACCCCCAGTTCCTCACGGAGGACGCGCCGCTGCTCGGCGGCGCTTCGTTCAGCGAGATCCGCGACCTCATCGAGGTCGACATGCTCGCGCAGTCGTTCTTCTGGAAGAGGCCACGCACCGAGACCGTGATCCTCCGGCCGGTCCACATCCTCGGCGCCGTGCGAAACGCGCCTTCCAACTACCTGCGCCTTCCCGTCATCCCCACGTTGCTCGGCTTCGATCCGATGGTGCAGGTCATCCACCAGGACGACGTCGTCAGCGCCATCGCGCGCGCGCTCATGCCCGGCGCGCGCGGCATCTACAACATCGCGGGCCCGCCACCTTTGCCCTTGTCGCGCCTCGTCGGCATGACCGGACGCACGCGCGTCGCCGTTCCCCACGGGATCGCGCAGGGCGTCGTCCGTAAGCTCTGGCAGTACCGGGCCACCTCGTTCCCCGCGCCCGAGATCGATCACATCCGTTACGTGTGCATGGTCGACGATACGCGCGCGCGCACCGATCTCGACTACGCGCACAGACACGACATCACGCAGACCGTCGCCGCGATCGACGACGTCTTCTGAGGCGCCGCGGATGCGTGCACGCTTCCGTCGTTCGTCCGGGGGTCACGCGGTGGTACGCTCGGCGTCCATCTCCCGCCATGTCTCTCTTGCCCGCGCTCCTCGCGGTGACCACCCAGGCGGCCACGCCGCACCTCACCGCGACGCGTGTCTCCACGCCGCCGGTCCTCGACGGCCGCCTCGACGAGCTCGCCTGGAAGCACGCCAAGGGCAGCGACGCCTTCACGCAGAAGCTCCCCACGCCCGGCGAGAAGCCGCGCCACCGCACGCTCGTGCGCGTCGTGTACGACGACGAGGCCGTCTACGTCGGCATCGACTGCGAGCAGACGAACGACGAGATCATCGCGCGCCTCACGCGGCGTGACAGGCAGGTCGAGGCCGACGCCGTCACGGTCACGCTCGACACGCGCGGCGATGGCAGGAGCGCGCTCGAGTTCGAGGTCAACGCGGCCGGCGTCCTCTCCGACGCGCTCCGCTTCAACGACACCGAGCTCTCGCGCGAGTGGGACGAGATCTGGGACGCGCGCACCACGCGCACCACGCACGGCTGGTCGGCCGAGTTCAAGATCCCGCTCCGCATCCTGCGCTTTCGTGATCTGCCCTCGCAGAGCTTTGGCCTGCAGGTCCGGCGCCGCGTATCGATGCTGCAGGAGGTCGACGAGTGGACGTTCATCCCTCGCGACGCGGGCGGCGAGGTGTCGCGGTACGGCAAGCTCGACGGCCTCTCCGGCCTCCGGCCCAAGGCCTCGCTCGAGCTCCGCCCCTTCCTCGTCGGCGCCCTCCGCTACAGCGAGAGCGAGGCCGAGATCCGCGGCGCGAGCGTCTTCCCTGCGGGCTCGGCGGGGCTCGATCTCAAGTGGCATCCTTCGCAGAGCCTCACGCTCGACGCCACGATCTTTCCGGACTTCGGCCAGGTCGAGGCCGATCAGGTCATCCTCAACCTCAGCAACTTCGAGCGGTTTTTCCCGGAGCGCAGGCCGTTTTTCCTGGAGGGTGCGGACAACCTCGCGACGCCCTTCAAGCTCGTCTACACGCGCAGGATCGGCCGCGCGCCGGGCATGCCGGCCGTACGGGACGACGAGGAGACCGTGGGCTCGTCGTCCCCGGCCACGGTGTACGCCGCAGCAAAACTCTCGGGCGAGCTCGCGGAGGGCGTGTCGGCGTTCGAGCTGCTCGGCGTCACCGCGCCCGTCCTCGTGAACGTGAAGCGCGCCGACGGCAGCTTCGCCTCGCGTGTCGCCGAGCCCCTTGCCGCGTTCAAGGTCCTCCGGCTCCGCAAGGATTTCGGCTCGCGCGCCTCGCTCGGCTTCATGGCCACCGCGAAGAGCCGCTTCGAAACACCGACCGTGTACCCCACCGTCGCGCCCGCTCCCGGCAGCGGCCGTGCGCGCGTGCTTTGCCCGAAGGAACAGGTCGTCGCGCACGGCGCTCGTTGCTTCCACGACGCCTACGTCGCAGGTGTCGACGGCCGCTTTCGTTCGCCGGGCGGCGACTACGTGATCAGCGGACAAGCCGTCGCCTCGCTCGTGCACGACGGCCCGCCGCGCACGCTGCCCGACGGCACCGTCCTCTCCTCCGGCGACATCGGCCCTGCGGTGCAGGCGCGTGTCGCGAAGGAGGGCGGCAAGCACTGGACCTTCAACACCGAGTACGCCGGGCATGGCCGCAAGGTCGACTACAACGACGTCGGTTACATGCAGCGGCAGAACCTCCACGCGTTCACCGCGTCCGTCGGCTACCGGACGCTCGATCCGTGGTGGGTGACGCTCGAAACGCAGACGACCATCGACGTGGTCGAGCGCGACACGCTCGACTGGCTCACGCAGGAGCGCATGCTCTTGCTCGGCAACTACACGCGCTGGGCGAACTTCTGGGAGAGCTTCGCCGGGATCCACGCCAAACCCTCGCGGTTCGACGATCGCGAGGTCGGTGACGGCACCGCGCTCGAACGCGCGCCCCTCTTCGGCGGCGAGCTCTGGATCGCGACCGACGGCCGGCGCGTCGTCAACGGCGAGGCGTGGGTGATGGTGCAGGGCATCGAGACCGGCCTCAACGTGGAGGCCGACGGCCGCTTGTCCCTGCGCATCCTGCCGCAGCTCGATCTCGATCTGATCCCGACCTTCCTCTACACGCGCGGCGAGCCGCGCTACGTCACGACGATCGGCGCGGGCCACGTCTTCGGCCGGCTGCGGGCGCAGAGCCTCGGGCTCACGATGCGCGCGACGTACACATTCTCGCCGCGGCTCTCGCTGCAGGCCTATGCGCAGGCCTTCCTCGAAGCGCAGAGCTTCCACGACCTCACCCTCTCGAAGGCGCGCGGGGCGGGTCGGGTCGCGCGCCTCGCGGAGCTCTCGCCGCTCGGGACGCCGCTCGACGACGATCCGGACTGGGAAGGCGGCTCGATCAACGCGAACATCGTCCTGCGCTGGGAGTACCGGCTCGGCTCGACCTTGTTCCTCGTCTACACGCACGCGCAAGGCGACGGACGCGTGCCCCTCGCCCGCCGCGGCGCGGGCTTCGACTTCGGCTGGCTCGGCCCGCGCGCCTCCGAAGAAACCTTGCTGGCCAAACTATCGTACTGGTGGGGCTAGCTTCCACAGGCGCCCCGCACCCGGGGCGCTGCCCCGGACCCCGCGGGGGGCTGTCCGCCCCCTCGACCCCGGACCAGCCAGGGGCTGGACCCAGGATCGATGAACTGCGCGATGCGCAGTTCATCGAACAGGCCCGGTCAAGACCTGCAGCGGCATTGCCAACCAAGACAGCCGCGCTGCTGGTTCGATTGGCAACCCGGCTTCTTCGTCGGCCTGTTTGAAAAACTGCGCGGAGCGCAGTTTTTCAACCCTGGGTCCAGCGCCTCGCTGGTCCGGGGTGCAGGGGGCGGACAGCCCCCTGCTGGGGCCTGGGGCAACGCCCCAGCGCTACGTCTCAGAGCCCCGTGCAGGCCGTGGGCGTCGGGTTCGCCTTGCAGTACGCGGCATCGTTCGGCGCGCCCACGATGAGCATCGCGTCTTGCGACACGAGCCGTGGGCGCGCGTTCGTCACGGCCTTGCACGTCTTGCCGTCGGACGTCTGCGGCTCGGCCAGCGCGCACACGCCGGCCTCGTTCGGCACGCTCCACGCCTGCCCCGTCGGATAGACGAGGTTCATCGAGTACTGCCCTTCCGGCAGGCAGCCGTAGACGATGTCGAACGGGCGGCCGAAGCGCGCCGCGAGGCTCTGCTTCAAGGCCTCCTCGTCGGCGATGATCGCTGTCCCGTCCGCGGCCGTCTTGCGGCTCAGCACGAACACGCCCTTCTTCGACGGATCGACCGGATCGATGCACAACGCGGCCGGCCGCACTGCGACCGTCACCTCGGGCTCGGCTGATTGGAACGGCGGCACCGGGTTCATCGGGTCCGGCATCGCGGGCGGCAGCTTCGTCGACGTGAGCAGGAGGTTCTTGAGGAGCGTCAGGCCCTGCATGATCACGCGCGGCCGCGACTGCGTCTCGATGCGCTTGTCGTTTGCGAGCCGGGGCGCGTTGATCTTCGAGAAGACCGAGGTTGGGTAGAGCTGCGGCACGTTCACCGACTCGACCACGTGATCCTCGTTGTTGAGCAGGCCGTCGCCGTTCACGTCCTCGACCGCCATGTAGAGCGTCGCCGCCGGGTTCTTCACGGGCAGGAAAAACGGCGTGAGCGCGGCTGCGTCGACCTCGGTCGGATCCACGCCGGCCGTGAGCGTGATGCGGATGAACGACGTGTCGGTCGGCGGGAACGTCGCGAACTCGAAGTCCGACGGCACCACCACCTTGCGCGGGTCCGTGTTGCCCGCGACGCTGTCGGCCACGGCCGACGGGTAAAACACGGGGCGTTCGAGCGGGAGCACCTGCCCGAGCGTCACGCCCACGCCGAGCACGCGCACGCCGACGGCCGGGATCACGAGGTTTCCGTTCCCGTCGGGCTCGCCGATGTTGACCTCCGTGTACCGCGGCGCCGCGCCCATGAGCACCTCGGCGGCGTTGTCGATCGCGCCGCCGCCCACGTCGCCGGCCGTCGGCAGGTTCGAGATGGAGAAGGCCGGGTTGAAGTCGCCGTCGCGATCGTAGAACCCGCGGAACTGGTACGTCCCGCCGCTCAGCGGCGCGATCGTCCACGTCCCGCTCGCGGTGACGTTGGGCGCCGAGGCGTCGGGGCAGCGGAGCTTGCCGTCCTTGTCGAAGACGAGTTTGTCGCGGATGCTCGCGAAGAGCACATCGCCCGGGATCGCGTCGAGGCTCGCGGCGCCCGTGCCGAGGCCCGAGGGCGGCGGCAGGAGGCGCTTGTCGAACGCGAGCACGAGGGCCGCGCCGACGACGTGGCCCTTCTCCGTGCACGGCGGCGGACCCGTGTAGGTCAGCGTTCCTTCGACGACGCCCGCCGGACCGCTGAACCCGGGGATATCCGGGACGAAGGTGTCGGGGTCACCGCACCCGGCGGCGAGCGCGAGGAGCAGGGCAGGGAAGGGAAGCGCGAGGGAGCGGCGCATCCGAGATAGGGGACCTCATCGACGCACGGCCGTCAAGCCGCGCCCCGTTTGTCGCTCGCGGTGTTCAGCCCGTCGCGCGCTTCGACATGGCGTCGAGCACCTCCTGGAGCTCGGGGAACCGGCCTGCCGACTGCTTCGAGAAGATCAACTCGCCGTCGACGATCACGTCGAACTGACTGGGCTTTCCGATCTCGAGTTTGCTGTCGACGTCGAACGCATCCTTGATGGCGGCCGCGAAACTCACGGCCCGGGGCTTGTAGTTTCAAACGTGGCAGTACTTGATCACGACGTTCATGGACGCCTCCTCGGAAATTCATGGAGGCCGGCGCGGCCGAGCGCAAGGGGCGGGGCGCTTCACGCCGAGGGGCGTTCGTCCCGCGCGAGCCAGAGAGCAAGGGCGACCGTGAACACGAGGGCCGCGGCGGCCGCGATGGCGTTTTCCGTGCGCTTCGCGCGTGAACGTGCGCGCGGCTTGTCGCGTGGGCTCTCCGCCGCGGGACGAACCTCGGGCTTTCCCGTGGGGGCCGAGAGCGTGCCGGGCGCGCCGTCCGCGGGCAGATCCTCGCGATCGAAGAGCGCGTCCTCGGCGAGCGCGCGTCGCACGTCCCGATCGAGCCAGTGCGAGATCCACAAGCGTTTCCCTTCGGGCATCCCCATCCCGCGGCGGAGCTCGGGCGCCATGGCGCGCGCCACGTCCTCCGGTTTCGCCTCGAAATCGTGCAGGAGGCGCGCCGATGCGGGCGGATCTTTCCACACGTACCGCGAGGACCCGACGAGCACGAGGTGCGTGCGGCGCGCAGGCGTGCGCGGCGGCTTGAACGCGAGATCCGCGGAGAACTTCCAGCCCTCGTCCGTCCGCGGGAACTGCCGCGCCCGCAGGATCTTCACGACACACGTCGCGAACGCGCGTGTCGCCTCTTCGCCCTTCTCGCTCGGAGAGCGCAGCGACGCCGTGTCGCCCTTCGGCCGGATCGAAGCCTCGATCGTCACCTTCGTGGCCTCGCCGGGGCGGCGCTCCAGGAACGTCTCGTAGCAGTCGAGCAAGGGGCCACTGCGCGCCCGCAGCACACGCGCGATCGCATCGCTGCTCGGCGCGACGGCCTTCGGCTCGGCGCGCACCGACTCCACCACGAGCGGGATCGCCGCGCCTTCCTGGGCTTCGTCCACGGGTGGCTCCGCGCGCGGCGGCTCGCGGCGCGCGACGATCACGCGCGGCGCATCAAACGAGACGTGCGCGGCCGGCGTCATGATCTCGAGAGGGCCTCCCGGCGGCGTGACCACGTCGAGCACGGCGAACGAAAAATTCCGATCGACGTAGCCTTTCGTCCACGCCGCGTCGAAGGGCTGCTCCCCCGCGGAGGGGGCGACGACGAAGCCCGAGAGCGTCGATCGATCGAGCACCCACGCCGCCGGAGGCGCCGGCGCGCGGCCGCGGGTGCGTCGCTCGTACGGCTCGACGAGCGTGTGCACGAGCGCCGCGAGATCGAGCTTGGGCAGCGGCTCGATCGTCGGCGTGCTCGGCGTCGGCAGGCCCATGAGCACGCGCGGCGCGGCGGGCGCGAGGCGCGCGGCGAAGAGCACGTGCTGCCGCCCGCTCGCCTCGTCGTGGCTCACGATCAGGTAGTCCTCGTGCACCACCGGCGAAGGCGTCGCGCCGCCTAGGGCGACGGCGCCGGCCGGGGATACGAGCGCCCCGATCGAGAGCGCGACGAGCGGGCCGAGCGCCTTCATGAGGCCGGAAACCAGCCGTGGCGCCCTTGCTGCTTCAGATCGTTCATCGTCCGCTGCATCGCGCTCCGTACACGTTCGAAGAGGTCCTCCACCGCCTCGGGATCATCGGCGGCGGAGGGCGGCAGATCGGTGTGGATCGGCGCGAGGATACGCGTGTGGATCTTCACGGGCGGAGGCAGGTGCGGCAGCGGGATGCCGGCGATGAGCCCCCAGGGCAACGCCACGCCGATCGGCGCCACGTTCGATCGCGCGAGCAGCGGCAGCCGGAGCGCCTCCGCGATGCGTCGCCCGTCGGTCCAGATGTAGAGCGAGTGATGCGCGCCCACGCTCACCACGGGCACGATCGGGACCTGGTGCCGCAGCGCCGTGCGCACGAAGCCGCGGCGCTTGCCGAACTCGATCTCGTACCTTCGCGAGAACGGCTTGCACGCGTCGATGTCGCCGCCCGGGAACACGAGCACCGCCGCGCCACGATCGAGCGCGCGCGCCGCGTTCTCGGGGCTCGCCGCGATCGCGCCCGCGGCGTTCAGCCACGCGCCCGCGCCGGGGAAGCGGAACGGCACGTCGTGCATGAGCCCGTACGAGATCCGATCGGGCGAGTAAAGCCTCCAGAACGCGAGCATGTGACAGAACATGTCCGGCGTTCCGGTCATCGCGTTGTGGTTGCCGACCACGAGCGCAGGCCCGTCCGTGAACGGCGCTTCGAGCTCCGTCTCGGCGCGGAAGTAGTGGTCGTAGAACATCCCCAGGAGCGGCATCGCGCGCTTGATGAAGTGCGGATCACGGCTCGCGAGATCGTTCGGGCGCACGGTCACGCGCGCCTTCTCCGCGAGCGCGGCGAGCCCGTCTTTCAGCACGTCGACGGAAGGGACTGGCTCGTGTGGAACGACGAAAGCAACCACGCATTCCTCGTATACCGAAACCAACAAAAGCGTGCCAAGCCCCGCGCCCTGTTGGGGGCTCGAAAGGCGTCGCGCGCCTCGCCCCTTCGTCCTTTTTTCCTCGAATTCATGCGACGATAGGTCGTCGATACCCCGGCGCCGCGCCCCATCGCGCGGCAGGAGGAGACATGATGTCCGCGCGTTCGATCTTCGTCATCGCTTGCTCGTTTCTCGCGCTCAACGTGTTCGCTTGCGCCACAGGCTCGACCGGCGGCGTCGGCGGCGGAGGCGGCGAGGGAGGCGATGACTGGGGAGGTCAAGGACCCAGCTCGAGCTCGAGCAGCAGCAGCAGCGGTTCGGGCGGCAGCGGCGGCAGCGGCGGCGGCGTCCCCATGACCACCTGCGACATGAACTCGAGCGACTGCTCCACGTGCTCGACGTGTTCGCGCGAGACCGGTCTCTGCACGTCCGAGTACGCGGCCTGCGCCGACAGCTTCGATTGTGGCGACTTCATCACGTGCATCGACGGGTGCGCGAGCGGCGATACGGCCTGTTACACGAGCTGCGAGACGGCCTATCCGACCGGGTACAGCATCTTCAACGACTACGCCTCGTGCGTGATCTGCAACGACTGCTACGTGCTCTGCGACGGCGCGGGCTCCTGCAGCTAGCGCTAGATCCCTTCGAGACGCACCTTCTGGCCGGCGCGCACCCCGTGCCGCCGGCAGTACCCCGCGTTCACCTCGATCACGTACCGCGACGCGCACGGCACCGAGAACGTCGAGTCGTTCATCGTCGGCGCGTTCTCCTCGATCCCCACGATCGTCCCGTCGTCGTCGACGAAGAGCATGTCGAGCGGGATGCACGTGTTGTGCATCCAGAACTGGTGCACCTCGCGCCGCTCGAAGACGAAGATCATCCCGCGCGTCTCGTCCATCTGCTTGCGGTACATGAGCCCGCGGGCGCGATCGTGCTCCCGCTGCGCGATCTCCACGGTGACCGCCTCGTCCTTCGCGTCGACGAACACCACCTTGCCCTCGCGCAGCAAGGGCGGCTTCGCGAGATCGTCCGGCGGGCACGCCGGATCGGCGCCCGTCCGCGCCAGCGTGCGCTTGGGTTTGTCTTCGGTCGGGTGGATGCACCGCGCCTTGGCGTTGTGATTCTCCAGAGCCTCGGGTCCTTGCACGATCGGCGCGGGGCGCGCGTCTCGTGAGGGCGGCACGGGCTCCTCGACGCGCGGCTCGCAGGCGACGATCAGAAACCCGAGCGACAGGGCGACGGAGAGCTTCGTGGCGGGCATGGCTCGTGCCCCTTCGTAGCACGATGCGCGCCCGCGCTTGACCTTCGCCGCGCCTCGCCGCAAGGAGAAACATCTCCTATGAAACTTCCCTCGCTCCAAGGTCCTCGTTTCGCCGCGTTCACCGCGGCTTCTGCCCTGGTCGTCGCCGCCTTCGCGAGCGGCTGTGAGTCGAGCCCGCCCGAGCCCACGGCCGCGCCCGATCGCAAGCCCGAGGCGCAGACGCAGGCGAAGGACACGAACGGCCTCCTGACCGAGAAGACCTCGCGGCCGCGCATCCAGCTCCCGAAGCCCACGAAGAAGAAGGTCTCGGCCAAGCCCGTCGCCGAGGTCAAGCCGAGCGAGGACGACCCGGTCAAGGGCAAGTGGACCCTCGCCGACGCCACGAAGGGCCTGCCCGAGGGCAAAGCGCTCACGGCGACCCTCGAGACGGACCAGGGCACCCTCGAGTGCGCGCTCTTCGACGACAAATCCCCCATCACCGTCGCCAACTTCGTCGGCCTCGCGCGCGGCGTTCGCCCGTGGAAGACGCCCGAGGGCAAGTGGGAGAAGAAGCCGGCCTACGACGGGACGATCTTCCACCGCATCATCAAGGGCTTCATGATCCAGGGCGGCGACGCCAAGAAGAACGGCACGGGCGAGGCCGGGTACGTCATCCCCGACGAGGTATGGGAGGACGCGAACCACGATCGTCCGGGCCTCCTCTGCATGGCGAACCGCGGGCCGAACACGAACAGCGCGCAGTTCTTCATCACGGACGAGGCAGCCTTCCACCTCGACGGCGGCTACACGATCTTCGGCGAATGCGCCCCCGTGGACGTCGTCCACAAGATCGCCTCCGTTCCCACAGTCCGCGAGAAGCCGGAGACCGCGCCCGTCATCAAGAAGGTCACCATCACCCGGAAGTGATCTTTTCTGCGCGATCTCCCCCTCGTCCTCGCAGCACGCGCAAAAAAATTCGGTTACCCTTCGGGCATGCAGAAGCGGCTTATCTTGGTGGCCGCCGCGCTTGGCCTCGTCGTCCCGGCCGCGGGTCTCGGCGGGTGCGGCAGCTCGATCGTGCGAGAGACCGAAGGCCAAGGCGGGGGCGGCGGCGAGGGCGGGGATTCGTCGAGCAGCACCTCGACAGGCCCCATCTGGGATGCAGGCAAGGACGCCTTCGACGAGTACATCGATCCCGGCTGTCCCTCCACGCCGCCACCCCTCGAAGACTTCCAGTGTGATCCCTTCGATCAACTGAACAGCGGCTGCTTCCCCGGCGAAGGCTGCTTCATCTTCGTCTCGTACCCGAGCGAGCCCTGCGGCCAAGAGGTCTACGGCGCATTCTGCTCGCCCGCAGGCTCCGGCGTGCAAGGCGATCCGTGCGGCAGCGGCTCGGGCCTCTGGTGCGCAGGAGGGTTCGCCTGCGTCGTGACCGGATCAGGCACCCAGTGCGTGCAGCTCTGTCCGCTCGATGGCAACGACGGCTGCCCATCCGGGCTCGTCTGCGAGCCCATCGACGTCGAAGGATTCGGCGGATGCCTGTGAAGCGTTTGCGGAAGGCGCAGGGCGGTCGAAGCCTGCTCGGACTCTCGCTCGCCGCACTCTCGGGCACCCTCGTGGCCGCAGGGATCGTGGCAGGCGGCTGCGGCGCGCGCACGCCGCTCGACGTGGGCCCGCCCCAGCCCCCGTGTTTCGTCGACTCGGATTGCCCCGGTCACAAGAACCTCTGCGAGCCCGTCTACTGCGATCTCGCAGCAGGCGCCGAAGCAGGGGCTCCGCGGAACGGCGGGCTCTGCGTCGACCTGCCGCCCGTCACCTGCGACGACAACGATCCCTGCACGGACGACGCATGCGTCCCGAAGACAGGGCAGTGCACCTACGAGATCGCGACACGCGACAACGACGGCGACGGCTTCCGCGGCCCGCGGCCCGGGACACTCCCAGGCGATCCCAACGCGTGCGGCGACGACTGCGACGACAAGAGCGATCTCGCATATCCAGGCGGCACCGAGGTCTGCGACGGCGTCGACAACGACTGCAACGGGATCGTCGACGACGGCGCGACATACATCCCGCTGCTGAACGAGCCCATCCGCCTCTCCGGCGACATCGCGCCCGCAGGCCCCGGCGGCATCGCGTGGAGCGGCTCCTCGTACGCAGCCGCCTACACAGGCACGATCTCCGGCTTCTCGATGCGCCTGAACATGCTCGCGCCGACAGGCCTGCCGCTCGGCCCCGAGTCGCCGATCGTCTTCCAGAACGGCGACAACGCCGGCGGCCCGATCGTATGGGTCGGCGATCGCTACGGCATCGCATGGCAAGATCGTCGCAGCGGCGACTACGAGGTGTACTTCACGCTGCTCGACGAAGCCGGCGCGAAGGTCCTCCCCGACACGCGTCTCTCCTTCGCCGAAGGCTTCTCGATCAACGTCTCCCTCGGCTGGACCGGCGGAGAGTTCATCGTCGCATGGCAAGACGAGCGGGAAGGTCTCTTCGACCTCTACGCGCAGCGCCTGACCATCGACGGCGCGCCCATCGGCGGGAACGTCAAGCTCACGCAAGCCTTCAACGTAGGCAACGAAGCGCCACAAATGGCCGCCGGCCTCTCGTCGATCGGCGTCGGCTGGGCACCCGGCGACGCCCTCCAGCACTTCATCCAGTTCCAGGTCTTCAACCAGGACCTGACGCCACGCTCCCAAGCCGTATCCCTGACAGACGGCTTCTCCGACTCGGTCTACCCCACCGTCGTCTGGAACCAGAACCAGTACGTGATCGCCTGGTTCGACCGAACGGCAAACCCCAAAGCCATCTACGGCGCCGTCGTCGACGAGGACGGGAACATCCTCGTCCCCCCCAAACCCCTCACGAACCCCGGCTCCTTCCGCTCACGCTACCCAAGCCTCAAAGCCCTCGGCGATCGCGTCCTGCTCGTCTACGCCGACGACCGAGACCAAAACGACGGCTACGAGCTCTACGCCCTCATGCTCGACCAGGAACTCAAACCCTCCGGCCCCGAGCAACGCGTGACCTTCGCCAAGCGCGACAGCATCTACCCCATCGCCACCTTCGGCCCCGACGGCAACGTCGGCATCCTCTTCCGCGACGACCGCGAAGGCGAACAACACGTGTTCTTCACACGCCTCGGCTGCATCGTCCCGTAGGCGCGAGGCCCTGGGCCGTTGCGCTGGGGCGTTGCCCCAGACCCCAGCAGGGGCTATCCGCCCCTGCACCCGGACCAGCCAGGGGCTGGACCCAGGGTCGATGAACTGCGCGATGCGCAGTTCATCGAAGGGACAGGGGAAGACCGGCGACGATGTTGCCCGTCGAGGTCGCAGCGTTGGTGGTTCCACCAGCAACGGTGCCTGTTGCCGGCCTGCACCCGAGCGGTGAGCCGTGGCCGTTGCGTCGCGGCATGCTCGACAGGGGACATCGGCTCTCGTCCTCGTTGGTTCGACGGCGCCGACAAGTCACGTCGTCGTGCGTGGGACATCGGGCACGAGCCGAACAAGGTTCGTCCGCGCGACAGGGCAAGTGTCTCGCCGCCGAACACGTGGGGACGCGTGTTCCCGGGGGAAGGTCGAGCCCGAAGACACGGGCCGGCGGCGCCCGAGGGGCCTCGACGCGCTGCCGAGCACGCACCTTCCGCCGTCGAAGGCGCTTGTCACGGGCGAGGACCGGCCAGAGCCCAGGCCAACGTCAGGAGGGCGGGCAACGCCCCACGGTCGGTCCCCCACCGCGGACACCTGCCGCGCTGCTAAACACGCGCTGTCGACACCCAAGGGCACGTGTCCGCCGCGCCAACGCGCCCCCCAGCCACGATACCAGCGCCACTCTCGTGGCCGGCAACGTCGTCGCCCGCCTTCCCCTGCCGTGTCTCGATGAACTGCGCGCATCGCGCAGTTCATCGACCCCGTGTCCAGCGCTTGCGCTGGTCCGGGTCCAGGGGCGGATAGCCCCGGTGGGGCCTGGGGCAACGCCCCAGCGCAACGCCGCCAGGAAGAACCTCAGCTCGGCCGCCTCCGGAAGGCGCCTGCTTTGTGCACCTTGCCCGGCAACGGACGCCCGAGCACCCGCTCGGCCACGTTGCCTGCTTCGAGGAGTTGGTCGAGGTCGATCCCTGTCTCGATCCCCATCCCTTGCAGCATGTACACGAGGTCTTCCGTCGCCACGTTTCCTGCGGCGCCTGGCGCGTAGGGGCAACCTCCGAGACCTCCGACCGACGCGTCGAAATCTCGCACCCCGAGCTCGAGACCTACCAGGATGTTCGCCAGGGCCGTCCCGCGTGTGTCGTGCAGGTGCAGCGCGAACTGATCCACCCGCATCGCGTCGAGACATCGCAGCACGATGTCGCGTGTCTGCTTCGGTGTCCCCACGCCGATCGTGTCGCCCAGGGATACCTGGTAGCAGCCGAGCTCGAGGAGCTTCTTCGTGATCTCCACGCTCCGCTCGGCGGACACCGGGCCCTCGTACGGACATCCCCACACGGTCGACACGTACCCGCGCACGCGTAGACCTGCTTCGATCGCGGGTGGCACGATCTCCGAGAACACGCCCAGCGTTCGGTCGATCGACTTGTTGATGTTCTTCTGGTTGTGCGTCTCGCTCGCGCTCATGAAGACCGCGATCTCGGTGAGCCCTGTGGCGAGCGCGCGCTCCAGGCCTTTTGCGTTTGGACAGAGCGCGCTGAACGTCACGCCCTCGGGCGGGCGCATCCCGCGTGCCAGCTCCTCGGCGTCGGCGAGCTGCGGCACCCACTTCGGCGACACGAAGCTCGTGATCTCCAGCCGCTTCACGCCGGACGCGACGAGCGCTGCGACGAGCTGCTTCTTCGCTTCGAGGGGCACCACGACTGCCTCGTTTTGCAGGCCGTCGCGTGGGCTCACCTCGTAGATCGACACCCGATCGGGCGTGTGGGCGAACAGATCGGGCGGGGCGGCGCTCGGGCTCGAGGGGCGATCCGTCATGGGGTGACCATTGTTCGGCATGCGCGCGCATCGTCAACGCACCGCGCGCGCGCCGTGATCTTAGCCGTGGACGAGCCTCAGATGCCGCGATTTCGGGCTCGGCGAGAAGGGCACCGGGTAGGTGCCCGAGAAGCACGCGGCGCAGTAGCCGTTCTCGGCCGCCTCCCCGCTCTTCGTCGAGGGCGGAGGGCTCGCGGATGCCGCTTGCTCGATGGTGCGCACCGACGTCACGAGCCCTTCGAGCGACAGGTATCCGAGCGAGTCGGCTGTCACGTACTTGCAGATTTCGTCGAGGGTGTGCGTCGCGGCGATCAGCTCCGCGCGTGTCGGCGTGTCGATCCCGTAGAAGCAGGGCCATCGTGTTGGCGGGCTCGAGATCCGGAGGTGGACCTCGCGTGCCCCGGCGTCGCGCACCATCTTCACGATCTTTCGGCTCGTCGTGCCCCGGACGATCGAGTCGTCCACGACCACCACGCGTTTGTTCGCGAGTGCGGCGCGGTTCGGGGAGAGCTTCAGCCGCACCCCGAAGTGGCGGATCGACTGCTGCGGCTCGATGAACGTCCGGCCCACGTAATGGCTGCGGATGAGGCCCATCTCGAACGGCGCGCCTGCGCGCTCGGCGAAGCCGATCGCCGCGGGCACCCCGGAGTCGGGCACGGGCACCACGACGACGTCGCCGGTGTCGCTCCCGCCGGGGACGGGCACCTCTTCGGCGAGCTTGCGGCCGAGCGCTTTGCGCACCTCGTACACGCTCGCGCCTTCGATGAGCGAGTCGGGGCGCGCGAAGTACACGTGCTCGAAGATGCAGAGCTTGCGCGTGCGCGGCGCGAAGGGCCGGAGCGAGCGCGTCCCGGTTGCGTCCACGATCAGCATCTCGCCCGGCTCGAGGTCGCGCACGTACGTCGCGCCGATCAGATCGAACGCCGTGGGCTCGCTGGCGACCACGATCGCCTCGGCATCTCCGTGCGTGAGGCGCCCCATGCAGAGCGGGCGAAAGCCCATCGGATCCCGCACGGCGATGAGCTCACGCTCCGTGAGGAACAGGATCGAGTAGGCGCCTTCGACCTGCCCGAGCGCCTCGGCGACGCGGCTTTCCACGGTCGCCTGCGTGCTCGCGGCGATGAGGTGGACGATCACCTCCGTGTCGCTCGCGCTCTGGAAGATGCTCCCGCGCGCCTCCAGCCGATCCTTCAGCGCCTCGAAGTTCGTCAGGTTGCCGTTGTGCCCGACGGCGATCGATCCGCGCGCGTAGTCCACGGCGAACGGCTGTGCGTTGCGGATGTGCGAGCCGCCGGCGGTCGAGTACCGCACGTGGCCGATCGCTCGGTCGCCGCGCAGCGCTGCGAGATCCGTCGGGGAGAAGCCTGCTTGCACGAGGCCCATCGACCTGTGCGGCGTGAGCCGCTCGCCGTCGCTCGTGACGATCCCCGCCGCCTCTTGACCTCGGTGCTGCAGCGCGTGCAGCCCGAGGTACGTGATGTTGGCGGCCTCGGGGTGGCCATAGATGCCGAACACACCGCACATGCGGCGTCTCTTTAGTACGAAAGCAGGAGCCGGCCACGCGAGGTGGCCTTTGCGGGGCGGGGAGGGGTGGAGAGGGCGGAAAGGCGAGGAGAAAACCTCGCTTGCGGGCGAGCGCTACTTCTTCGCGATGCCCCAGACCTTCGTGATGATGTCGCCCTCGAAGGGGTCACCGTGGCACGTGCCGCACTCCATGTCCTTCTTGTCGGCGCGCGTGAGCTTGTCCTCGTACTGCTCGTCCATGAAGGTCTCGAGGGCCTTCTTGTCGGCGTGGTTGAGGACGTGCTCGTTGCCGTCGTGGCACGAGTCGCAGAAGAGCGCGCCGCCCTTCTCGTCGCGCAGCCCGACGACGAAGTTCTTCCACATGCCGCGCGTGATCTTGATCTTGCGCGTCTCGGCCTTGAAGTCGCCCTCGACGTGGCAGCCGTTGCAGTCCTTGTAGCCGAGCGCCTTCTGGAAGAGCGGCATCAGCTTCTTCTTCTGCGCGAGGCCGATCTTCGGCAGGTCCTGGAGCTTGTCCGGGGCGAGGCCGATCTTCTTGATGTCCTCGAGAAGCTGGCTCTGCCGGAGGTTCGTCGACGGCTTGCCCGCCGCGGCCGGCGGCGTGGCGGCCGTCCCGCCCGTGCCCGTGTCCGCGGGCTTCGCGTCGCCCGGCTTCGCGTCGCCGCCTTCGGGCTTCGCGTCCGTGGCGCCGCCCGGATCGGCGGGCTTGTCGGTCGAGGACCCGTCCGTCTTCTGATCGTTGGCGGTGTCGGGCGGAGGCGTCGAACCGCCGCCGCAGGCCGCGGCGACGCCCGACAGGGCAAGAGCAAAAACGAGGGCGAGGTGCTTCGTGGCTACCATGGTGTCTCGGCCAGACACTACACGACCCGCCTCGCAGGACGGAAGTCCAAGGCGCGAAACCCGCGCCGGCGCCGTCAGAATTTGCCGGTGACGGTGAGGAACGTGAGCTTGTCGTTCGTCTCGCGGAGCCGTTGCGTCAGCATCCGGACGAAACTCCAGAGCACCTCGTAGGCGAGGTCCTTGTGCAAAAACAGGAGGTCCTCGAAGGCGTCCTTCGGCACCGTGAGCAGGCGGCATCGCTCGTGGACACGGGCGTCGGCGGAGCGCGGCGCCTCGTCGAGAAGGCTCATCTCGCCGAACACCGAGCCCGGGCCGAGCACCGCGAGCGCCTCCTCGCCCATGCCCGGCACCTCGCGGCTGATGCGCACCTTGCCTTCGAGGATGATGTAGAGCTTGTCGCCCGGATCTCCGTGCTGGAAGATCTTCGTCCCGAGCGCGTGGGACTCTTCGTTGGCGACGCGCGAGATCAGCTCGAGCGCCTGGGTGGTGAGCCCCTCGAAGAGGGGCACCTTGCTGAGCTTTTCGATGCGTTCGGCGACGTCCACGGGTGCGCCGAGGATAATGAGGCGCCGCGCGGAAAGGAAGCGCGGCCGCGGGCGATGAACGTCAGCGGGTGAAGCGCACGCGGATCGGCGGGGTCGCGGCCACCATCGGCGTCCCGGTCCGGTCGAGCGCGGGCGTGTAACGCCGTGACAGGGCGCAGAGGCGCGCGGCGCGGCCGAAGCCGTAGCCCGGATCGTTCACGACCTTCACGGATTGCGGCGAACCATCCCCCCGCACCGTCACGATGATCGACACGACGGCCTGATCGATCTGTTCGGCGTCGGCCTCGGGCGGGAAGGGACAATCCCAGGCGGAGCTGCCGACGAGGCCCGCGGCCTTCGACAGATCCGGCCCCGTGGGCGCCGGCGGCGGCCCGCCTTTGCCCGTGCCGGTGCCGCCTTCTTTCCCGTCGAGCGAGGCGGCCTTGTTGTACGTCGGGGTTTTGCCGGTCCCCTGCGCGCTCACCATCCCGTAACTCGGGCCGCTCCCCTCGCCGCTCACGAAGCCTTGCCCGGTCATGTCCACGGGCTCTTCTTCGTCCGGCTCCTGCGTGAGCACCTTCGCGGCTTGCGAGGGCGGCGGCGGCGGACTGTTGTCGGGGACCTCTTCTTCTGGCGCCTTCTCGGCCTTCGCCTGGGGCACGGGCGGCGGGGCTTCGGGCTCGGGCTCCGGCTCCGGGGGTTTTTCCTCGGGCTTCGGCTTGTCTTCGTTCTTCGGCGTCAGGTCGATGTCGTACTCGGTCCAGAAGAACTCGTGCAGACCTTGACGCATCTCGCCGACCGCGCGGCGCATGTCGAAGAGGGCCGTCATCGCCTGCGCGGAGGCGTAGCCGTGCGAGAGCAGCGCGAGCACGAGCCCGATCACCGTGCCCGTCTTCGCCGCGCGATCTCCGAGCGCGACGACGGGCGCGAGCGGATCACGGTCGCGCTCGGCGGTGTGGTGGAACGGGCCTCCCCCCATCACGACTCTGTTCGCCGCCGAGCTCATGATTGATGCATCTCCAAGGTTCTAACGTGGAGCTCCGCGTGGCCTGGCGGAGCCCCTCAAGTTCGAGCGAAAGCTATCACGGCGTCACGGGCGTGGGCGGCGGGGCTGGGGCCGCCTTGCCGTCTTCGGCGGGCACAGGCGTCACGCCGAAGGCGATCTTCGTGATTCCGGCTCGCTTCAGGAGATCGAGCGCGTGAAGCACGCGGCCGTGCTGGACCGTCTGCTCTGCGCGGATGACGGCGCGCAGATCGGGCGTCTTCGCCTGCGCCTCCTTCGCGAGCGGGAGCGCGGCATCGTCGTTCGGCAGCTTCTTGCCGTCGATGACCATGTCCCCGTTCGCGCGGAGTTCGACGCTGAAGACCATCTGCACTTCTTGCCCCGACGCGGCCTTCGGCAGGTCGAGCGGCAAGGCCTGCGACACGATGATCTTCGCCGTCACCATGAAGATGATCAGGAGCACGAGGGTGATGTCGACGAGGGGGGTGACGTTGATCCCCTCGACCATGTTCTCCTCGTTGTTGGAGCTCGACCCAGCCATCAGCCGTTCTCCTCGCTGGACTCGTCCTCGTCCTCGCCCTTCTTGGCGGCCTTCTTGTTCTGCGCGCCGTTCGTCTTCGCGGGCTTCGCCTCGGCCTTCCTGTTCGCGGACACGGCGAGGGCGATGTCCTCGACCGCCTCCTCGAGCGCGCTCTCCTTCTCACCATGCAGGTGCGCGAGCAGCACGCGCGTGAGCGCGTCGGTGTTCGCGATCGTCGAGCGGATGAGCCGCTGGAAGTAGTTGTTCGCGGCGACGGCCGGGATGGCGACCGCGAGGCCGACGGCCGTGGCGACGAGCGCCTCGGCGATGCTCGACATGACCTGCTGCGGCGCCATCGCCGCGGAGGCGGCCTGCGCGAGCGGCTTCTCGGCGGCCTTGCCGAGCGCGTCGAACGCGCCGACGACGCCGATGACGGTGCCGAAGAGGCCGATGAACGGAGCGTTGTTGCCGAGGGTGCCGAGGTAGGCGAGGCGCCGCTCGAGCTTCATGCGCTGGAGGGCGAGCGCGCCGGCCATCGCCTCTTCGGCGGCCTTCGGCCCGCGATCAGCCTCGACGAGGCCTGCCTTCACGACGGCCGCCTCGGCCGAGGGCGAGGCCTCCATGCGCTTCTGCGCGGCCTCGATCGAGTCCTTCAGCGCGTTCCGCAGATCCCGCGCCAGCACGACCACGTCGTCCCGCAGCGACCAGAAGAACCAGGCGCGCTCGAGGATGATCGCGACGCTCACCACGGAGAGCCCGATCATGAGCCACATGACCCAGGCAGCGCCGAAGCCGACCATGATGCGCTGCAGCCACTCGATGAGATTCATCTTCCGGTTGTGCCTTTCCGTCGTGGGCCGTTGCAGCCCTGGCTTTTGATCTGTTCACACGCCCTCTCGACGAGGCTCGAGGTGGGCGCGAAGGGGCGCTAAGCGGAACCCGAAGGCTCGGAGGAGGACTCGTCGCCTTCTTCGCCACTGTCCGCGTCGCTTTCGCGGAACGTCGCATCGGCGATCTGACAAGCGGTGGCGAGGACCGTTGTGGCGTAGCCACCCTTCGGTAGCACAAAAGAAACGGTGAGCCCGCCGGATGCGTCAATCGGACGCACCGAGAGATCAGCGACCATGAGCCGCAGGGGCCTTCGGGTGCCCTCGCCGAGGGCGCGGAAGGACTCGAGCCGGCTCGCGTCGGGCAGCACCGTGGCGAGCACCTCGCGCTCGATGTCCCGCGGCGCGCCCTCGGGCCAGCGCATCTTCGCGCCGAACATCGGCCCGGTCGGTGAGATGGCCCCAGCCTCGGCCCGCGCCTTCGCGTCGTCGAGGTCCCGCCCTTCCGCGGGCACGGCAAAGATCCCGCCAGAGTCGTGTTTCTTCGCGATGTCCCCCGGGAGCACGGCGGCCCACGTTCCGGCCGCCACGCGCCGCGCGAGCACGTCATTGAACAGGATCGACTGCAGGGCCGAGAACAAGAACCGCTGCTCGCGCCGGTCCCTCGGCCCGCGCTCCTCGCCGCGTAGCCAGGCGAGCGCCCGCGCCGGGTTCTGACCGTCGCGCCCGAACCGTTGCGGGCCAAACGAGTTCGGCACGCCCACACGGCCGGCCTCCGCGAGCCGCTCGCCGACGCGGGCGGCGTCGTCGCCGGCGAGACCTCGCAGCGTGATCGTGAACCGGTTTCCCACGAGGTGCCCCGGCTTCAGCTTGTTCCCGTGCCTGCTCGCGCCGAGGATCTCGACGCCCGGCAGCGACACCTGCGCGAGCTTCGCCTCCGCGTCCTCCGCGATCGGCACCTGGATCGAGATCGTCTGCGTGGTGATCGCGTGCCGGTCCTTCATCCCGGCGAAGCCCGTGCTGCGGGCGTCGGCGCCGAGGGCGCGGGAGAGGTCACGCACGACGTCGAGCGTGTTTTTTCCGGTCTTGCGCAGGGTGACGTAGAGGTGCTCGCCCTTGCCGCTCGGCGCGTACGCGGGGATCTCCTCGACGACGAAGTCCTCGGGGCTCGTACGGATCTTGGCGATCGGGAGGGGCGCCTGCATGGGCGGCAGAGGTTGACCGAAAACCGGGGCCCGTCCAAGCGGCCACGGCGCATTTGCCCCCGCCGGAAGCTTTCGGTATGAGTCGACGAGGCGGCTCGCTCGTCCTTCGTGGAACCATGAAGCCCATCGTCTTTTTCCACTCTCCGCGAGCTTTGGGCCTCGCGGCTGTCGCGCTCCTCGCGGCGACCTTGCCGGCGCCTTCGGAGGCGGAGGCCAAGGGCAAGAAGTGCCCCGAGGGCATGGTGAGCATCGCCGGCAAGTACTGCATCGACACGTACGAGGCGCACGTCGTCGAGATCGTCGGCAAAAACAAGGCGAAGGGGCACTCGCCGTACCAGTCCGTCGCGGGCCTGCGCGTGAAGGCCGTGAGCAAGAAGGGCAAGGCCCCGCAGGCGTACATCAGCCGCAATGAGGCCGAGGAGGCGTGCAAGAACGCGGGCAAACGGCTCTGCGTGGACGACGAGTGGATCGGCGCCTGCAAGGGCAAGAAGCCCACGACGTTCCCGTACGGGAGCGATCGCGTCTCCGGCAACTGCAACGACGGCGGGTATTCCTCGTTCAACGCGCTTTACGGCGTCGCCGGCGGCCCGCCACCGCAGGAGGCGTACACGTTCGCGAACATGAACGACGAGCGCCTCAACCAGATGAAGGGGACGCTCGCGAAGAGCGGCGCGTACAAGAAGTGCCGGTCGAGCTACGGCGCCTTCGACATGGTCGGCAACCTGCACGAGTGGACGGCCTCGAAGACGGGCACGTTCCGCGGCGGCTACTACCTCGACACGCACCAGAACGGCGACGGCTGCGACTACAAGACGACCGCGCACAACGCGCGCTACCACGACTACTCGACGGGCTTTCGCTGCTGCCAGTAGCAGGCTGCCGATAAGCTTGCTGCGCGCCCCGGCGCTCGCGGCGCTTCTCGACAGCCTGCTGGGGTCAGAGCTCGTGCGGCATCAGGTCCCGCGGGCTGCGCCAGTACTGCAGCGGCGAGTACGCCAGCATGTTCGACACGCGTGACGTGTAGATGCAGGCGAACTCCTCGACCTGATCGCCGAAGCTGCTCGGCTCGATCGACTCCTTGAGCAGCGAGCCCCAGTAGGGGTGGAAGCGCTGATCGATCTCGCGCTCGAGCTTCGTCGCCTCCGCGTCCACCGAGCGCAGCATGCCGCGGATCCGCTCCACGGCGCGCTTCGCCCGGCCGCGCTCGGCCTCGTACGAGATGCCGCTCCCGCTTCCGCCCCCGTGCCCGTTCTTCGCCGCCTGCGCCGCGTCCTCGATCTTGCGCGTCAGGTCCTTGTACCGCTGCTGGTAGTACCGGAGCTGATCTTCGAGCTCGTCCCGTCGCTGCTCGAGCTCCGCGCTCTTCTGGTGCTCCTCGCGGCACATCTCGTGCGCGATCACCTCGGCTTCCATCTCCTGGATGATCATCGCCGTGCGCCAGGCCGACTCTTTCTTGGACCTCAAAATGTCGCCGTAGATGTGATCACCGACGTAGAGGATCCGGTCGCCGCCGATGCCGAGGGCGGCTTCGAGGTCGTGCAGGTTGCCGCCCTCGTAGATCACGCCTCGTTCGAGTGGGTACGTCGCGGGGCGAAGGTTCTCTCCGTCCCGCTCGAGCAGCGGCCTGCGCTCCTGGAAGAACGCCGGCTTCTGCGCCGCCACGATGACCAGATCGAAGTAGTGACGGAAGCTCGGGTACTCCGGCATCGCGTCGCCGAGCAGGTACGTCATCATCCGCTCGGTGTACGGCCAGCGCGAGTTCGTCAGCAGAAACAGCCGTTTGCCCGCGGAGCGGAGCTTGTGCAGCGTCGGCGCGAGCAAGGGGTCGCGCTCGATGAACCGCGGCAGATCGGAGAGCACCACGTCCAGGATGGATCCGTCGCGATGCGCCTCGTCGATGCACTCGCGGATGTCCGTGAACAAGGTCGCGTAGTCGAGCTCGATCCGTCGCGCCTCGAACGCCTCCACGATCCCCGTGTAGAGCGCGACCTCGCTCAGCGCGTAGAGCGTGTCGATGAAGTGGTAGCGGCCGGTGTTCGGCTTGACGCGCTTCTGGTGGTAGAGCGAGCGCAGCTCCTCTTTCGTGAGCTCGCGCAGGCCGTGGTAGCCTTTGTGGACCACCTTGAAGCGGTCCATCTTGAGGACGTTCCCGGCCTTCTTGTCGATCAAGAGCCCGCGGATCGGGAAGTCGATGGGCCAGGTGATCCCGCGGAGGACGTCCTCGTCGTAGCCGCGCCTGGCGAGCTTGGGGATCACGGCGTCGATGGACAGCTTGTCCATCTCGACCTGGTTGTAGATCGCCAGGGTGTAGTCCATGTCGAACCCCACCCAGTCGATCCCCGCCATCTTCAGATTGCGGTTGACGAACACCCGCCGCGTGCGCGGGATTCGCGCCGGCGCGGTCGGGGTGAGATGCCCCTCGAACGGTAGAGAGAGCTGTTCGAACGCCACGGGACCCGCAGCCATCCTACCTCATCCGCAGCACATAGGCGCGCCGTCCACGTTGCACGCGTGCGTTCTTGTTCCAGCCCGCTCTTCCTCGCTTGCTCGTCCGCCTTCTCCGTGAGCCCGTGCCCGTTCGGCCTGCGTGCGCTATCGTCCGCCGGCACCTCCGTCCCAGGCAGCGATGACGAAGAACAGGGAGAGCGGCCCGCTGCGGCGCCCCACCTCGTGGTGGCTCGGGATGCTGCGCAAGCGGGCGGAACGGATGTACGAGGAGAAGCTCGATCTCGGGGAGCCCATCGTGTGGACCTCCGAGGCGGAGCGGCAGGCGGCCATCGCCTTCTTCAACGCGGCCTTCCGCGCCGAGGAGTCGGGCTTGCGCCAGGCCCACGAGCTCGCGGACGAGATCGCCACGTGGGATCCCGAGCTCGCCGAGTGCCTGCGCCTCTACGGCGACGAGGAGGGCTGGCACCGCGCGCTGCTCACCGAGTTCCTCGCCTATCTCGGCGGCGAGGTCCGCCCCATGGGCCGCGTCACCGGCACCTTTTACCGCCTCTACGGCCGGGCCAAGCGGATCGAGACGATCGTCCTCACGAACCTGATGTTCGAGACCATCGGCTCGACGACCTACCGCCTCGCCTTGCGCCGCGCGCGCCACCCGGCCGTGCGCCACATGCTGACGATCCTCACGCGCGACGAGTCCTTCCACGTCCCGCTGAACGTCCACTTCCTCCGCGAGACCCTCGCGCGAAACCCCGGCACCTCGCGCCTGCGCCTGCAGGTGATCCACGACGTTCTCTACGTCGCCCTCTTGCTCTCGTCGTACGCGAGCCGCCGCCGGGCCGAGGCCTTCGACCACATCCCGTTCCGCGTCCTCTGCCGCGCCTACGCCGAGCACCTCGCGCGCCTCTTCGTGAAGGAAGACGACCTCCGCCTGCGGCCGCCGCGCCTCCTGCTCTGGCTCTTCGGCTTCACGGACGAAGCGCTCCGCGAGGCCGAGGACACGTCGGCCGTGAGCGTACGCGCCGCGGAGGCCGCCGTGGATCGCGAGCGCGTCGTGGTCTCGGCGTTGTGAACGTCGCGGCCATCCGCACCCGTGGTCTCGGCCGCGTGCACGACGGCGGCCGCGACGCGCGCCGGGCCCTCGTGGACGTGGAGATCGTCATCGAAGAGGGCGAGTTCGTTTGTGTCCTCGGCCCGAGCGGATCGGGCAAGAGCACCCTGCTCGCCGTGATCGGCGGGCTCGATCGTGGCTACGAGGGGCAGGTTGAGCTCTACGGGCAGGACCTCGGCCGCATGAGCGACGCGGCCCTCGCGCGGCTGCGCGGCGAGCGCATCGGCTTCGTCTTCCAGCACTTTCACCTCTTGCATCACCTCACCGTGATCGAGAACGTCACGACGCCCGCGCTCTTCGATCCACGCGGCGACGAACATGCGTGCCTCGCCCGCGCGAAGCAGCTCCTCGAACGGCTCGGCCTCGCCGATCGTGCCGGCGACACGCCTGCGGAGCTCTCGGGCGGGCAGCGACAACGTGTCGCGATCGCGCGCGCGCTCCTCCGCAAGCCCAAGCTCCTCCTCTGCGACGAGCCCACCGGCAACCTCGACGCCGATACGGGCGCGCGCATCATCGAGCTCTTCGAGGAGCTTCACCGCGAAGAGGGCCTCACGATCGTGGCCGTCACGCACGAAGAGCGCCTCGCGCGTGCCGCGACACGCATCCTCCGTCTGAAGGAGGGCCGCGTGGACACCTCGAACGAGGAGCCTGCATGAAGCTCGCTGCCCTGGTCCGCCTCGTGCGCCGCGACCTCGCCCGCGCGCGCCGCGCGCTCGCCGGCAGCGCGTTCGGCATCACCGCGGGCACGGCCACGCTCGTGTTTTTCCTCGCCCTCGGCCTCGGCGTGCGCGCCGTCTTGCTCGGCGAGGTTTTTCCCATCGATCGGATCGAGCTCGAACCACCGAAGGCCAAAGATCCGGGCCTGCTCGGCTTGCTCCTCGGCGGCGGCGGCGAGCCCCCAGGCATCTCCCCCGACGACGTCGCCAAGCTCGGCACGCTCCCCGGCGCCTTGCGGGTCCGCCCCAAGCTCTCGTTCGCTTTCCCCGCGAGCGCGCGTGGCGGCCGCGAGATCATCGGCCACGACGTCGGCGCCGGCGAGCTGCCCGGTGACGGCATCGATCCCGCGCTCGCCGCGAACGACGTGAAGCCTGGCCTCTTCGTGGATCCGCTCGACACGCCCGGGCCCGCCTGCACCGACGACGCCGCCTGCACGGGGGGCGCCTACTGCGAGCGCGCCGCCGATGCCGCGGAGGGCCGTTGCTCCGCGCCCGTGCCCGCGATCGTCAGCCGTTACCTCGTCGAGATCTTCGACAAGAGCATCGCGCCTGCGCACGGCTTTCCCGCCGTCGGCGAGACGCTGCTCGGCCGCGCGCAGGGCATCACCTTCACGATTCGCCTCGGCGAGAGCCTGCTCGGCCGGGCCAAGCAGGGCAGCCCTCGCACCATCAAGGCGCGCATCGTGGGCATCTCGGGCAGCGCCACCGACCTCGGCCTCACGTTCCCGCTCGGCGTCGTGCGCCGCTGGAACCGCGAGTTCGGCGGGCAGCGCGCGGCCGAGCGGTATTCGAGCGCCGTCGTGGAGGCGAGCTCCGGCGCCGAGGTCGCGGGCATCATCGACGCGGGGGCGCGCATGGGTTTGTCTCCGAAGGACACCCGCGCGCGGGATGTAAGCGTCCTCGTCTCCGGCGTGATGGCCTTGCTCTCGCTCGTCGCGGGCATCGTCCTCGTCGTCAGCGCGTCGAGCATCACGCAGACGTTCCGCGCCCTCGTCCTCGAGCGTCGCGGCGAGATCGCCCTCTACCGCGCGGTCGGCGCCACGGCGGGCGAGATCGGCGCGTGGACGGTCTCGCTCGCGGCCGTCGTGGGGTTCTTCGCGGGCGCCGCGGGTCTCCTCGTCGCGCGGATCCTCGCGTTCCTCGCCGACTGGGCCGCGGCCGAGAAGCTCCCGGACTTCCCCTTCAAGCCCGACACCTTTTTCGCGTTTCCCTGGTGGCTCTGGCTCCTCGGAATGGGATTTTCCATTCTGTTTTCGGTCCTCGGCGCCATCGGCCCTGCGCGGGCCGCTGCGAAGGTCGATCCGGCGCGGGCGCTCGCCGGCAGCTAAATCGACGCGACCCCGTCACACTTCACCGCGCCCTGCCGATGAGGGGATAGCACCATGCTTCGATCCCTCTGGCTCCTCCTCCTCGCCTCGATCCTCCTCGTTGCGACCTCGGCCCAGGCCGCCGAGCCGCTCGTCGTCCACGTCGTCGTCCCTCTTTGCTCGAATGAGCAGATCGATTGCGGCAGCAACGTCGCCGGTGATCCCGACCGCCTCGACACGAACCTCTACTGGGGCGCCGCCTTCGGTCATCGCCGCTTCTTCGACCGCAAAAAGAGCGGCTTTTCCCGCGTCGACGTCATGGGCGCCGAGGGCGCGCGCCTCGAACGCGTGGTCTATCGCCGCAACGTCTCGGCCGAGCCGTTTGGCGGCAAACCCGGCGACACGATCGAGCAAATCATCGTCCTCGACGCCTACCACGGCGATTCCATCGACCGCGCCGTCGAGGCGTTTTGGCGCCTCGCCACCCGCGGCGGACGGATTCGTTTCCGCGACGGCGGCAACGAGCGCGACGTGCGCATTTCGGTCGCCGGCTACGCGGGCCACAACCGCCTCATGGATGGCGTGCGCCTCTCGCCGCCGCCGGGCCCCGAGGAGCGCGCCCGCGCCATTCCCTCGTTCGTCCTGGCCTGTGACTCCGAGCCTTATTTCGGCCCCGCCTTGCGCGCCGCCGGGTCGGAGACGTGGCTCATGACGCGCTCCCTCATGGCCCCCGAGGGGTACGTCCTCGACGCTGTCGTCACCGCGATCGGCGAGCACGCGTCCCCCACCACCATTCGTGAGCGCGCCGTCGCCGCGTACGCCAAATGGCAAAAGCTCTCCCACGGCGCCGCAGGCACCATCTTCGCGAAGCCCCAGTAACGACCGCACGCGGATTCGAGGCTATCGATTCCCTTTTTTGACCTCGAACAGATGCGCGCCGTACGCCGGTAGCTCCACGTAGAGCCCGCGCCGATCGTCGAGCAGCTCGTCCCCGCTGCGCCGGTATTCCTCGCCGCCGATGCGATCGACGAGCCGCACGTTCCTCCCCGCGATCCCCGCCAGATCCAGCGTCAGCGTGCAATGTCCGCGGGCCGGGCCGAGGTTCACCACGACGACCACGGCGCTCGCCCGCGCATCCCAGCGATACGCGACGAACGATTCGAAGCTCGTGCTCCCCGGCCCCGCGGCGCGCGGCGAGAGCAGCGCGAAACGGCCGCGCCGGAGGACGTCGAGCTTCATCGCGTCGAGCAGCGCGTGGTGAAACGCGAGGCTCGCCTCGTCCACGCGTTCGTCCGCGCGCCGCGCGAGCTGCACCGGCGCCCGGATCTTCCGTCCTTCGAGTTGCCCGTCGTGGAAAAACCGCATCCCCGGCGTGGTCCCGAGCAGCACCGTGGCCGCCTTGCGCCGATCGGGCGGCAACGCGGACGCGATCCGCGGCTCGTCGTGGTTCTCCAAAAATCGCGCCGAGCGCGCCTGGTAATCGAACGATCCGGAGAGGTGCCCGCGCACCGCGCGCGCCGAGCCGTGCAGGAGCCGGTCGTACATGCTCTTGTCGTACGTGTAATCGAACCCGAGCGTCTGCAGCCGCCATTCGAGGTCCCAGTACGCCTCGGCGAGCAGCACGAACGTCGGATATCGCTCCCGCACGGCGTCGATCGCCTCGGCCCAGAACTCGCCTTCGGCCTCCCGCGTCTCCTCGGCCCGCCGCGCGTGGGCCCACGTCCGCTGAAAGACGTCCGAGAGCACGAGCATCGCCATGTCGCACCGCACGCCGTCGCAACGCGAGGCGACGTCGAGCAGCGCCTCGATCGATGCCTGCCGCGTCTCGGCCGCGCGGAAATCGAGCTGCGCCGTGTCGGTCCACGGCGGGAAATAAGGGTCCTTCCCGCAGGCGATCTGCCCGTTCGCCTCCCGCACGAAGAGCTCCGGCCGCTCTGTGATCCAATGGTGATCCCGCGCCAGATGATTCGGCACGAAATCGAGCAGGAGCCCGATTCCACGCGCCCGGAGCTTCTCCCGCAGCACGGCGAGCGCCGCGTCCCCGCCGAGCGAGGGATCGACCGCGTACCGCGCCACCGCGAACGGCGAGCCGATCACGTCCGCCTGCCCGAGATCGGGCAAGGCCCGCTCGTATTCGGCGCGGAGCGACGGCATCTCCCGTGCGATCTTCGGCCCCACCTCGCCGAGGGTCCACACGCCCATCAGGTACACGTAATCGAAGCCGAGCCGCGCGAGCCGATCGAGCTCCTCGTCGGGCACGTCCGCGAGCGTGACGCGCGCGCCCTTCACGCGGCCAAGATCGTAGAGCCACATGCGCGCGAAGATTTCGTAGAGGGCCGGGCTGTGGACGCTCGTATCACCAAGGATCATCGGTTCCTCCCCCGAGCAGGGACGCCATTTCCTGCGCGACCTCCGCCGGGACATACCCCTCTTCGTCGAGGGCGCGCCGCGCATGATAAGCCTTCATCGACCGGGCGAACCCCTCGCGCTCGATACTCCGCGCCCTTCGCCGCGTCGCGTCGTCGAGCGGCACGTGTTCTGCGCACCGGCGGCGGAGGTCGACGCGCGGGGTTCGACGCCCAGGGCGGCGAGCGCTTCGCTGAGCGAGCGCGCGAAGGCCTCGATACGCCGCACGTCCAGCACGCAGCCGCGCCACGCCGTCGTGCTCGATGGTCACCACGCGGCAAACCTACCAGCACACTGCACACGCCCCTCGATTCCCACGAGGTTTTTCCTCGCCAGGACCTTTGACGCATCCCGTCACGAACATCCTTGGAAATTCGTCGCTTGACGATGCGTGGCTTCTCATGGTTTCACGTCAAACGAAGGCCGTGGGTCATTCCGGCAGCCCGCGCACGCGTTTTCGCGGGCCGGGGCGGTCATGAAAGCCACCACCCCCATCGGCGGAGGTCAGCGCGATGCAACTTCGTAGGCGACAGCTTCCCCTCTTCCTCTCGATCCTCGCGGCTCTCTTCCTGTTCGGCGGCAGCGCCTTCGCCGAGGACTGGAAACTCACGGGCTCCGGGATCCGGGTCAAGACCGTGGTCCTCGTCGACGTGAACGTCTACCAGATCTCGCACTTCATCAAGGGCGCGGTCGAGAAGTCGAAGAAGGCCGTGATCGACGCGGACATCGACAAGAAGTTCGAGTGGTCGATGAAGCGCGACGTGGATCACGAGAAGGTCGTGCAGACGCTGCGCGACGCGTTCGCGATGAACGGCTACGCGGACAAGGGCAAGATCGACAAGTTCCTCGCCGCCTTCTCCCGCGAGCTCAAGGAGAACTCCAAGATCACGATCGTGTACGACGCCGCGAAGAAGGCCACGACGGTCTCCGTGGGCGGCGGCGGCAGCGCGACGGTCGACGGCGTCGACTTCATGAAGGGCGTTTGGGCCATCTGGTTCGGCAAGATCGACCAGCCGAAGCTCGGCGACGCGCTCATCAGCAAGCTGTGAACGAAGACGCGGCGCCCTCGGGTCCGCGCAAAGAGGCCGGCTGCTCGTCACGACAAGCGACGACGCCGGCCTTCGTTTTTCCCGACCTCCTTGCCCGCCGCGGCCCCCGGCGACAAGCTCCGCGCCTCGCATGGCCCGCGCCCCCCTTCCACGCTCAGGGCTACGCTCGGACGAGCCGAGCTGCGCCCCGAACCCCTTCACCCAGCGAACCGACTGGGATCGCACCGAAAATCCGCTGACCACGCTGCTCGCCGCCGCCGCGCGCGCGGGTCGCGAGCTCACCGACCTCACGGAGTCGAACCCCACGCGCGCCGGGATCGTCGACACCGAGCCGCTCGTCGGGCTGCTCGGCCATCCCCGCGGCGCGACGTACGCGCCGATCTCGCTCGGCCACCCGAAGGCCCGCGCGGCCGTCGCCGCCTCCTTCCACGAGCGCGGCCTGCCTGCCCGCGAGGATCGTGTCGTCCTCAGCGCGAGCACCAGCGAGGCGTACACGTGGCTCTTCAAGCTGCTCTGCGAGCGCGGCGATCGGGTGCTCGTCCCGGCGCCCTCGTACCCGCTCTTCGAGTTCCTCGCGCGGCTCGAAGACGTCGAGCTCGCCATGTACCCGCTCGTCCGCGAGGAGGGGTTTCGTATCGATCTCGGCGCGCTCGATCGTGCTGCCGAAGAAGCGCAGGGCCACGCGCGCGCGATCGTCCTCGTGCACCCGAACAACCCCACGGGCACGTTCGTGCGTCGCGACGACGCGGCCGAGGTCGGGAGGATCGCCGCGCGTCACGGCATGGCGCTCATCGTGGACGAGGTCTTCGCCGAGTATCCGCACGGCGCGCTGCCCGCGGATCGGCTCCCGAGCTTCGCGGGCGAGCGCGAGGCGCTCACGTTCGTGCTCGGCGGCCTCTCGAAGAGCCTGCTCCTCCCGCAATGCAAGCTCGGCTGGACGCTCGTCTACGGCCCCGACGCGCTTTGCGACGAGGCGATCGCGCGGCTCGAGCTCATCGCGGATACCTACCTCTCGGCCTCGACGCCGGTCCAGCTCGCGCTCCCGGAGCTGCTCGCTGCGCGCGCCTCGGTGCAAGGGCCCGTCCGCGCGCGGACCGCGGAAAACCTCGCGGCGCTCGACCGCGCGCTCGTGGCCGCGGGGGAGGACGCCGCGGTCCGGCGCCTGCCCACGGACGGCGGCTGGTACGCGATCCTCGAAGTGCCGCGGACGCGCGACGAGGATGCCTGGGTCGAAATGCTCGTGCGAGAGCACGGCATCGTCGTGCATCCGGGGTATTTCTTCGACATGGAGCGCGAGGGGTTTCTCGTGGTCAGCCTGCTGCCGCGCCCCGAGGTCTTCGCGCGGGCGATCGAGATCGTCGTCACGTCCGTCGCGAAAGGTTGAGCGCCGCGACGGATCGCCTAGGATGCGCCGCATGCGCGAAGAGACCGAGGTCATCGTCGTCGGCGCCGGTCCGTCGGGGCTCTCCGTCGGGGCGTGCTTGCGGTCCCGCGGCATCCCCTTCGAGATCCTCGAGCGATCGACCGAGGTCGGATCGTCCTGGCGGAACCATTACGAGCGGCTGCACCTGCACACCATGCAGCGCTTCTCGTCATTGCCAGGCATGCCCTGGCCTGCCGGCACGCCGACCTACCCGTCGCGGGCGCAGATGGTCGCGTACCTCGACGCCTACGCGCGCGACTTCGAATTGACGCCGCTCTTCGGTGAGGATGTCCGCTCGGCGCGGCGCGAGGACGGGGGATTCGTCCTTCGCACCGAGGCGAACGAGTACCGGACGCGCGCGCTCGTGGTGGCGACGGGATACAACCGCGTCCCCAACGTCCCGACCTGGCCGGGCGACGCCTCGTTCGGCGGGCCGATCCTGCACAGCTCCCGCTACAAGAACGGCGATCCTTGGCGCGGAAAGAGGGTCCTCGTCGTGGGCGCGGGCAACTCGGGCGCGGAGATCGCGCTCGACCTCTGGGAACACGGCGCCAAGCCTGCGCTCTCGGTCCGCGGCCCCGTGCACGTCGTGCCGCGTGATTTGACGGGCGTCCCGTCGCAGCTCACCTCGCTCTTCTTGTTCTCGCGCCTGCCGCCCAAGGTCGCCGACGCCATCTCGCTTTTTGCCCTCGATCGGATGCTCGGGGACCTCACGCCGTACGGCTTCACGCGCCCCAAGCTCGGCCCGATCTCGCAGGTCGTCCTCGAAAAGCGCATCCCGCTCATCGACGTGGGCACGCTGGAGCTCGTCAAGCAAGGGCAGATCGACGTGGTGAAGGACGTGCGCTCCTTCGACCCTGGCGAGGTGCACTTCGTCGACGGGACCACGCGCCCCTTCGACGCTGTCGTGCTCGCCACGGGGTATCGGACCGGGATCTCCGAGTATTTCGAGGACGCGGAGGGTTGGCTCGACGAACGGGGCTATCCGCGTTATTTCGGTGAGCCGGTGCCGGGGGCGCCGGGGCTCTTTTTCATCGGCTTCCGGAACCCGCTCACCGGCGCGCTGCACGACATCGCGATCGAGGCCGAGCGTGTCGCGGAGCACCTCGCGGGGGAGAGACGTTGAAATGGCCGAGTTCGATCACTGGCACCCGGTGCTCTTCGCCGACGCGCTCGGCTCGAAGCCCGCGCCCGTCCGCGTCTGTGATCACGAACTCGTCCTGTTTCGCGCCTCGAATGGGAAGGCGAGCCTCGGCGCGCTCGCCGACGTGTGTCCGCACCGCGGCATGCGCCTCAGCGAGGGGCGCGTGGAGGGCGGGCGGCTGGTTTGTCCCTACCATGGATGGTCGTTCGCGCCGGACGGCGAGGGAAAGTGCCCGGCCACGCCCGCGGCGCGCCCCTGCGCCGATGCTTTCGACGTCGTCGAGCGATTCGGCCTGATCTGGATCAAGCGCCGCGGATCTCCGGTCGTGTTCCCAACGATCGACGTGAGCGGTTATCACCTCATCGGCAAGACGCGGCACCGGGCGGAGGCGCCGCTCGAGGTCACGCTCGACAATTTCATCGAGGTCGAGCACACGCCCGAGGTCCACGCGCTGCTCGGTTATCCACGCGAGCGCATGGAGGAGGTCACGTGCGAGGTGACGAGCACGGACACGAGCGTTCGTGTCGTCAACGAAGGCCCGCAAAAGGCGCTCCCGCGGCCGCTGTATTCGCTGCTCCAGATCGAGCCCGGGGATACCTTCGTGGACGACTGGACCACGTGGTTCTCGCCGGTCTACACGGTCTACGACCAATACTGGTTCGACCCGGCGACGCGGCAGCGGCGGCCGAATGCCCTGCGGATCGTGGTCTTCTTCGTGCCCGTCACGGCGGAACGGACGGACATCTTCGCGCTCTCGTACGCGCTCGCGGCGCCGTGGGAGCGGTACGGGCTCAATGCCTTCACGTACCTCCTGAC
Organism: Polyangium sorediatum; assembly: GCF_029946465.1. Classification (NCBI taxonomy): domain Bacteria; kingdom Pseudomonadati; phylum Myxococcota; order Polyangiales; family Polyangiaceae; genus Polyangium; species Polyangium sorediatum. The sequence continues at coordinate 18,881 of NZ_JARZHI010000070.1, read as the reverse complement.
GCGCGCGTTCGTGGTGATGGAGCTGCGGCGCGACGTCACGCTCCTCGGAAAACTCGCGGACAAACGGCCCGAGCTCCGCGGCCGGACGTTGAGCCGCTTCGACAAACCGCTCGGGCTCGCGCGAAAGCGCATGGAGACGATCTACCGCGGCCGCAGCTAGACCGCCCGGTGCGCGCGCTTCACCTCGTCGGCCGCTTCGAGCGCTGCTTCCATCTCCTGCACGAGCTCGTCGGCGGCCGCCTGCTCCTTCGCCGCCTGCTCCTCCCGCATCGAGGCTTCGAGCCGCGCCGAGGTTTTTCGTAGCGCCTCGGCGACCCGCTTTCCTTCCGCCGATCCCGGGTCCACGCGCCGCTCGCGGAGCGACCGGATCGCCGCGTCCACCGCGGGCGCGAGCGGCGCCGCCAGCACCGGATCGGCGCGCCGGAGCTGATCCTTCACCCCACGCGCGAGCGAAAGCATCTGCCCCGCGGGCGAGGCGTCCCGCTTCTTTTTCCACGTCCACGCGGCGAATCCGACGACCGCCGCGATCATCACGCCCGCGCCCGCCTGCACATACGGCATCACGCCGGGCGCGACCTCCACCACGGGCGGCGGCGGCAGGACCGCCGTGATCCCCTCGCCGACGAGCGAGCCCTTGAACTCCTCCCAGCCCATGAGCCGCTTTTGCAGCGCGATTCGCTTGTTCACGACGAGGCACGGCGCCTCGACGCCCGCCGCCGCGCACGCCTCTGCGCCCGAGCCCGTCGCGACGAGCTCCGCCTCGTGCGCGTCCACGTTTCGTTTCGTCAGGTGAAACCCGCCCGCCTCCACCTCCACGAGCCCCACCGGATCGACCGACGCGCCCCCGGGCGCCTCCTTCGGCCAGGTCGTCGTGGCCGCGTCGAGGATCGAGCCGTCGTGCTTCCACGTGTAGAACCCGCGCAGGGTGATGGTTTGTCCCGCCGCCACGTCCACGTGCACGGCGGGCTTGTCGAGCGGGATCCTGAGGACGATCGGATCGGACATGTCCGTATCAGCCTAACGCAGGTGCGAGCGGCTCGCGGTCTCGAGCAGCATGGCGAAGAGGAGCGGATCCCCCATGCCCGTGCTCTGCGCCGCGTGCTCGCGCATGCGGGCGAGGCGATCGGCGTCCTTCAAGAAGAGCGGCTCTTCGAGCGTCTTCGCCGCCTCGCGCAGGATCGTCTCGCGCTCGGTGAGCAGGCTGATCGCGTACTGCTTGTCGCCCCCCGCGACGTTCTGTGCTGCGCGCGCGAGCGTCTCGCCTGCGGCGAAGCCCTGGATCGTACGGGCCACGGAGCCGTCGATCGTCGCCCCGCTCGCCGCGTCGGAGTCGGCCCACTCGATGTCGACCGGGAACTCCTCCGTCACGTTTTTCTTGGAAATGCGGTCCTTGTACTTGAGCTCGACCAGCGCGAGTTGCCCCTTGCCCACGCCGGCGCCCGCGCGGAGCTGGAAGAGCAGCGCGTGGCTATCGCCCGCGGCGAAGGCCGGGATGAAGAAGCGCATGCCGCCCTCGTTGTCCTCCTTGCGGTCCTGCTTGATGTTGTCGCGCTTCGCCGCCTGCTCGTCCGCCGCGACCTCTTGCGCCCGCACGCGTTGCGCCTCGGCCTCCGAGAGGCGGCGCGAGCCGTAGACCTTCAGCAGATCAAAGCCCTTCTTCAGGCGCACGCGGACCTCGACGGCCGTCGCCGCCGGATCGAGGCGCTTGTCGAGCTCGGTGCCGAGCGCCGGGGCGATCTGCGCCGCGTCGCGCAGGTAATAATAGCCGCCCGCGCCGTCCTCGGCGATCGCGCTCATGAGCGCGCCATCGTAATCGGCGCCGAGGCCGAACGTGCTCGTTTGAATGCCCTTCTGGAAGGCGTCGAGCGCGAGCTTCGAGATGCCATTCGCCGACTTGATCCCGCTGTTCGCGCGACCGTCGGAGAGCAGAAGCACGACCTTCACCGCATCCTCGGGGATGCTCTTCGTCTCGGCCTGCGCATACCCGAGTTCGAGACCGCTCGAAATGTTGGTGCCGCCGCCTTCCTTGATCTCGGCGATGACCTTCTTGATGGCCTCGCGGCGCGCGCCGACGGGGCCGTCGGGGATCTTCACCTCGGCGTCGGTCGAGAACGTCACGAGGGAAAAGTCGTCGCTCGGGGCGAGCTTGTCGACGAGCGCGCTCGCGGCCTCGCGGGCCTGCTTGATCGATTCGCCTTGCATCGAGCCGCTCACGTCGAGGACGAGGTGCACGGAGAGGTGCGGGCGCTCGGCGGGTTTGTCGGGGCTCGATTTCAGCGTGAGCCGGAGGTGGAACGGGCTGCCCGAGGGCGGGAGCTTTCCGCGTTCGAGGCCGGCCTGGATGCCGAGCGCCTTGCCCTTCGGGACCTCGAAGCCCGTGACGTAGCGGGCGCCGACGTCCGAGACGAGCTCGCGCTCGCCCGGGGGGATGATGCCGCGCGCGACGGCGGACTCGAACGCGGCGAGGTGGCCGCCGCCGGGACGGTATGTCGTGGCAAACCGGCCGTTCGGGTCGATCGTGGGCGCGTCATTCGCGGCGGGCGGGATCAGCGCCTGGGTCGGGGCGGGCGGCGGGGCGGCGCCGCCGCCGCCGGCTTTGGCCTTCTCCGCGGCGGCTGGGGCATCCCCCGGCGCGCGGGTCATGTCGCCGCCGCGGACGTCGTACTTGCCCGCCTGCGCTTCCTGCTTGCCGTCGTTGGCCAGGAAGCCCTGCTCACCTTTGGCCCGGGTGTTCGCCTCGTCGGGAGGCGCCAGCGCGGGCGCTTCCTCGTTGCTCGGGGCTGCCTTCGTGCACCCGCCGCCGCCGAGGACGCTCGCCAGGCAGAGGCTTCCGAGGATCATCGAGGTACCGCTCTTCGACATGCGCGACATGGTCATATCCCTCAGGCTCGAGACGTCGTGTCCGGTGCGGTTCGACGAAGCAGGGCCGCGGACGATCTACGGCGGCTCCGCCGATCTTCGCCGATTTTCGAACCCAAGGGGAGCGGGAACTCGCGGCGTCGGCCGTTGTCGGAGCTCAACGGGCACCGAGCCCCATGGCCATGTCGAAGGTGAAGAGGAAGCTGCCTTGCAGGGCGATGCCCGCGCCGGCGCCGCGGACCCAGTCGTTCTTGCCAAACCCGACCATCAAGGCTCCGGCCGTCACGTAGAGGACGTCGAGCCCCGCATTCACGAGGAAGATCGTCCGCATCCTGCGGTCCTCGGCCTGCCAATAGGAAATAGGTTTGTCGAGGCCGCGTTGTTTTGCGAGGCCGTGGTAGCCGAACCCGGCGATGACGCCGTCGACCGCGCCCCAGGCGACGTTCTGGATGCCGATCGAGCGGGTGTAGTCGTCGCCGCCCGTGGCCCATAACGCGGCGCCCGTGGCGAGGCTGGCGAGGGCCCAGCTCGTGAGCACGGTCATCGCTCGCGTTTGTGTTTCGAGGTGCGCCTCGCGCGCGGCAAGGGCGGCGGCGGCCGCGGGATCGGGACCTTTCGGTACCGGCAGCGGCACGGGCGTGATCGCGGATGAAGGCGGCTCGGCGCGCGCGATCGCGGGCGCGAGGAGCAAGGCGAAGACGTGGATCCCGAGGGCGCGCCGTGGCATCGTGGTTTGGAATGTACCAAGACGACGCGCTCCCCCGAAGACCCTTCCTCGGACTCGAGCTTCGGGCGCGCCCTGCGGAAGGTGTCTCCGAGGGCCTCCCGGTCGTGCGGGTGGCCGAAGGCGGGGCCGCCGCGCTCGCGGGCGTGCGCGCGGGCGATCGCCTGCTTTCGCTGGGCGGCGCGACGGTGTCCGAGCCGCGCGCGCTCGTCGCGCTCGTGCGAGGCCTCGTGCCCGGCGCGCCGCTCCATTTCGAGATCGTGCGGGACGGCGCGCGCGTGACGCTCCCGGGCAAAGCCACGCCGCTGCCGGTCGAGGATATCGCGGGGGCGGAGGTTTGTCTTGGACATGTGACCGTGCGGGGATCGTGGCGGCAAAGGACCTTGTTGGCGATTCCGACCTCCGGAAAGCCGCCCTTCCCGGGGATGCTCTTTCTTTCGGGCCTGGGTACAGGGTCGTGTGAGCTCTCGCAGGACCCCGAGGATCCGATGCGACGGCTCCTCGAAGGCCTCGCTGCGGCGGGGATTGCCACGATGCGCGTCGAGCGCAGCGGCGTGGGCGACAGCGAGGGGCCGCCCTGCCAAACCCTGGGATTCTTCGACGAGGTGGAGGGGGCCCGGGCCGCGCTCGAATCCCTGGCGAACGACCCGCGCGTGGGGCGGATCGTGCTTTTTGGCCAGAGCCTCGGGGGGATGATCGCGCCCCTCCTCGCGGGCGAGGGCACACGGGCGTGTGGCGTCGCCGTGTTCGGCACGACCTCGCGCAAATGGGTCGATTGTAGGGTCCGGGCGGCGAGGTTCCAGGGGAGCCTCGCCGGGATGGAGGGCGAGGCGCTGGAAGAACACGTCGCCGCGTGGAGCGAGATGCTTGTGAGCGTTTGTCGGGAAGGTATGTTCCCGCGGGACGTCTTCGCGGCGCGCCCCGAGCTCGCGTGGCTCGAAGGGCCCTCGTGCCACGGCGAGACGATGTTCGGCCGGCACGTCTCGTTGTTCCGGGAGATCGAGCGCCTCGATCTCCCCGCGCTGTGGAGGACGACCACCGTGCCCGTGCTCGTGCTGCACGGCCGTTACGATCACGCCATCCCGCCGGACGAGGGCCGGATGATCGCGGACGAGATCGCGGGCGCTTCCCCGGGGCGATCGCTTCTCGTGCTCCTCGACCAGGTCGGGCACGACATGCGCAGGCACGAGAGCCACGTGCAGAGCTATACGAATCCACGCGCCGGCGTGGGGGACGAGGGGATCCTCCGCACGATGCTCGAATGGCTCGCGCTCGCGGGGCTGATCCGCGAAGAACCTCGTCGATGAGGGCCCACATGGCGCAGCCTTCGGCCGCAGATCAATCGGAAGCGATCGGCAACCTGCGCCGCGGCGCGCCGCCTTCCGTACCGGCGGGCTCCGCGCCGAGCGGCTCCTCCACGAGCTCGAACAGGCCGAAGTCGTAGGGCTGTTGCGGGGCGTTTTTCCGCTTCTCGATCCGTTCGCGCACGCCGCGTTTTTCGAGCTCCTTCACGCGGTGATAACAGAACGGGTTGTTTCCGCGCCGTCCGAGCGTGCAGTGGGTCGTCCACGAACAGCCCGCACGGCAATACGGGGCGAAATAACAGGTCCGGCAGAACCCCCAGAGCTCGTCCTCCGTCCGCTCGCGGGAAAACTTCAGCGCCTCCCCGTGCTCCCAGATGGCGTCGAGCGAGATCGCGCGTACGTTGCCGCCCGCGTAAGGCGCCGTGGGCAGCGAGGGGCAGCCTTTCACGGTCCCGTCGGATTCGATGCCGATGCCGGAAATGCCCGCACGGCAGCCGCTCCAGTAGGCCTCCTGGCCGCCCGGCCGCGATCGGAGCAGGGCCTCGTGCGGGCCATAATAGCCGAGGTTGTTGCCCGCCACGACGTCGAAGATGAAGCCCTTGCCCTGGTCCTCGATCGCCGCCTCGCGCTGAAGGGCCGCGAGCGTGTCGATGATCGGCACCACCTGCCACGGCTCGACGATCCATTCGGGCCGATCGGCCGCGCGGCCCATGGGAACCGTGAGCTGCACCTGCCACGCGAGCACGCCGCGGGCGCGGATTTCCGTGGCGACCTCACGCAAGACGCCCATGTTCAGGCGATTGATCTGCGTATTCGCGGTGAGGAGCAGCCCGGCGGCGGCGCCCGCGTCGAGCGCGCGCATCGCGGCGGCGTGGCTGCCTCGATTGCCGCGGAGCTCGTCGTGAATCGGCGCCGTGCCGTCGACGGAGACCCCGAGGACCGTAAGGCCGGCGTCGCGGAGCTTTCGCGCTCGTTCGACCGTCATGGCGCGGCCGCCCGTCTGCATGATGACGCGGAGCCCGTGCCGGGCGAGGCGGCCGACGATCGCGTGGATGTCCTCGCGCAGATAGGCCTCGCCGCCGATGAGCACGACCTCGCGGCAGCCGAGGCGGGCGAGACTGTCGGCGACTTCGAAGACCTCGTCCGTCGAGAGCTCGGCGTTCCGGGCGTGGCCCGCGCGCGACCCGCAATGCTGGCAGGGCTGGTCGCATTTCATCGTCAGCTCCCAGACGGCGAAGAGGGGGATCGGCGCGTCGCCGTCCTCGGGCCTGCGCGCGCGGGGGGCGGGGGTCGTCGGGGGGATCCGAGGATCGGCCATGGGCGCCGAGCTTAACCGGTTCGTGCTTTCGTGTCGCGGGGCACGAGAGCGCTTGACGAGGCTGCCAGGTCGTTGCGACGATGACATCCATGCCTCCCATGCTCGTGCTCTGTTCGGCTTGTGGGTGTCATGCGCGATCGACCGAGAACGATTGCCCTCATTGCGGCGCTCGTCTGCGCGGCGAGAGCGGCGCTCCGCTGCGCAGCGCGGCCGCGCTCCTGCTCGGTCTGACCCTCGCGGCCGCGGCGGCCGAGGGCTGCGTGGTCACCGCGGCCTATGGCGTTCCGCCGATCGATGGATCGGGCGGGGGAGGCAACGGCGGCGCGGGCGGGGACGGCGGCGCAGGCGGCGACGGCGGCGCGGGCGGCAGCCAGGACGCCGGGACGGATTGAACGAGGGCTCCGATCATGTCCACTGCGACCCGACTGTGCACGATGTGCGGCGCCCCGAATTCGCTCAGGGACCTTTCCTGCGTGTCGTGTACCTGGTTCTTGGGCGCCACCGAGGAGAACCGCCCGCCGCCTCCACCGCCTGAATTCTGGCAGCAGCCGCCGCCATTTCCGCTTGTCCCTCCGCCATGGGATCCATCGAGCGGCCCGCCGCCCGCTCCGGGATACGGCGCGCCGCCGCTGCCGGCCAACGCGCCCGTGCCGCAGGGGTACGGATTCGGCCCCCCGCCCATGCCGCCGGTGCCTCCCGCATCAGGTCCGTCGCGGCCGGATTGGGTTCCGCCGGGCTTCGTTCCTCCGCCAAACCTCCCGGACGACGAGGGCGAGAAAAACTCGTAATTCAATCCCCCGCGCAAACGCCCGCGCTGCACACCTGACCGCTCGGGCAATCACAATCCACCTGGCAGGGGAGCTGCGGCGCCGGCGGGGCCTCGCAATATCCGCCGACGCAGCTCTGGCCCGTCGGGCATTCACACGACGCCACGCAGGCGACCTTGCATGCGCCGTCGATGCACGACGCGCCGCCCGCACAATCACAATCCGCCTCGCATTCGACCGAGGACCAACCCCCTTCACCGCTGCCGCCGACGCCGACGCCGCCGCCGCCGTAGCCGCCGGTGTCGCTGCTGCCGCCGCCGGTGCCGTAGCCGCCTTCGCCGCCGTTGCCGGGCGGAGGGGGCAGCGGCGCGCCCGGACATGCATAGGCGTCGAGATCCACGCACCCCGCCTCGATCACGCAAATGCAGCCCGTCTCCACCAGGTAAGGCGTCGACGCGTGCTGGGCATTGCAGCCATCGATGCACGCGGCGAACGCGTCGGCGTCGATCGCCCCGCAGCCGGCGAGGTGATCACACATGTCGTTGCAGATGCCCGCCGGCCCGTACCCGCCGGTCCCCTCCGACCATTCATCGTCCCAGGGGCCATTGCCGTGCTCGATGTAGCACCCGCCCGTCACCGTCACCATGGACAGAAACAACCCGAGAGCCCACGCATGGGCCGCGCGACGCGTCATCATTCGTCACCTCGAACGGTGGTAGGTTTGTCCCGACGAAGGCACGTCACCACGCGCCTCCTGTCGATTCGTCCGTGGGTGCCCCGTCCCGCGCCGTTCGTTCAATTCTTTTCCGTTTGTACGAGAGGACACGAACCGAAGACCCCCGCGGTCCGTCCGCGCGGGTACGATCGCCCGGAGGGGCACGAAATCGACGTGGGGGCTTGAACGAACGCCCTTGTTGCGGGCACGAAGAGGGGCGATGAGGGCCCTCGATTTGCTTGCGCCTCTCTTTTTCTCGCGCCCCACGGCCAGCGCCGCCCGGGTCGAGGAGGAGCTCGTGGAGCGGCTGCGTCGCGGCGAGAGCTCTGCGATCGCCGAGGTGTACGACGAGCACTACGCCACCGTCCGCGCCTTCGCCCGCCGCCTCACCGGCGACGACGCGGCAGCCGAGGACCTCGTCCACGACGTGTTCGTCAGCTTGCCCAGCGCGGCGCAGCGGTTCCGCGGCGAGTCGTCGCTCAAGACGTTCCTCGTCTCGATCGCCGTGAACCACGCCCGCCATCACCTCCGCTCCGCCGCGCGCCGCCGCGTGGCCCTGGAGCGGCTCGGCCGCGAGCCTCTGCCGGACGCGCCGAACCCGGAGCGGGACGTGAGCCGCGCCGCGCTGGCCCGCGCGCTCGACCGCGCCCTCGATCAGCTCCCCGTCCCGCAACGTGTGGCGTTCGTGCTCTGCGAGGTCGAGGATCGCAGCGCGCGCGAGGCCGCCGAGATCATGGGCGTGCCCGAGGCCACGGCGCGCACGCGCCTGTTCCACGCGAAGCAGAAGCTCAGGGCCCTGCTCGACGAGGAGGAGAGCCGATGAAGGACGACATGCTCCGCGCCGCCACCCGCGCGCTCCGCGAAGAGGCCGAGGCATCGAAGGGCCGCGAAGCTGAGACGCGCGCCCGCGTCCTCGCCACGCTGAAGTCGCGTCGCGCGCGCAAGCTCGCGGCGATCCGGGTGTTCGTCCCGCTCGCGGCCGTGCTCGTGGGCTCGGTCGCGTGGGCCGAGGCGACGCACCGATTGCCGAGCGTCTGGTACGAGCTCAAGCACGATCTCGGGTTCGGACGAGAAGAAGAGGAGGCGCCCGCGACGGCGCCCGCGAATCCATCCGCAGCGAGGCCTGTCGCGAAAAACGCGGCGCCTGCGGTCACGGTGAAAGCGCCTGCGGACAAGGCGGAAGCGCCCGCGGCCAAGGCGGTCGAGCCCGAGGTTCCGCCGAATGAGGCGCCTGTCGTGTCTGCCGAGACCGTGGGAGTTCCAACGGTTGCAGCGCCCAAAATTGTCGCAGCCGCGTCGTCTCCCAAGCCGAGCGCGCCGACCGAAGCGGCCGCCGTCGAAGCTCCCGCTGCAGCGCCTGCGCCTCGGGTCGACACGGACGACGCGTTGTACCGCGCCGCCCATCAGGCCCATTTCGTCACGCGGGATCCGGCCGGCGCGCTCGCTGCGTGGGACGCTTATTTGCGGGCGGCGCCGCGCGGCCGGTTTGCGCCCGAGGCCCATTACAACCGGGCGCTTTGCCTCGTGCGGCTCGGACGAACGGCCGAGGCCGAGCGGACGCTGGAGTTCTTCGCGTCGGGCTCCTTCGGCGGCTACCGCAAGGCCGAGGCGAAAGCGCTGCTCGACGCGATGCGCGGCCCCACGCCTTGATTCCTGTCGAATCGTGCGCGTCAAAAGAACGAATGGGTCCCCTCCGGGCACGAAGTCCGCGATGAACCGAAACGACGCCGCCACGAGGGCCTCGCGCGCCATTCTCCTCGCGCTCCGCGTCTCCTTGCTCGCCGCGGGCCCGCTCGCCGTGCCCACGTATAGCCTCGCGGCGCATGCCGAGGAGCCGACGGGCAGCGCGGTCGTCCTCGTCGTGGAAGGTTTGCCGTGGGATGTCGATCCGGAAGCCGTGCGCGCGGCGATTGGCCGGGAGATTGGCAAGACCGTGGTCCTTTCGGGCGCGGCGCCGGCAGGGAAAGCTTCGTTCGTGCTCCGCGGCGAGGGCGGGCGGCGCGTGAAGCTGACGTACCGCGCCGACGGCGAGGGCGCGATCGTCGGTCGTACGATCGATCTTCCGGACGACGCCGAGCGCGCGGCGGACACGCTGGCCCTGCTCGCGGGGAACCTCGCGCGCGACGAGGCGGCCGAACTCGCGGCGCTCCTCGGCAAACGGTCCGAGGACAAACCCACGGCTGCGCCGAGCGAGCCGCCGGAGGAGACACCAAGCGAGGCGCCGAGCGAGGCACCGGTCGAGCCTCCCGCCGCGGAAAAAAACGAGCTTCCGGCGCAGGAAGTGCCCGCGAAGGCGGCGGCGCCCAAAAGCGAATCCGCGCCACGAAAGGCCACGCCTGCGCGCGCGCCTGCGCCTGCGGACGAGCCTCCCACGACGCCGACGCGTACGCCCTCGCTCGAAGAGCTCGCGCCTTGCTGGCGTCATGACGCCACGCAGTTTTTTGCGGGCGCGAACGCGCTTCCGCGGATCGGCACGTCGACGCGCCGGGGGTCGAACGTCGTGCACAACCTCTCGGCGAACTTCCTGGCCGGATATGGCACGGGCCTCGACGGGTTCGAACTCGGGCTCGGTCTGAACATCGAGCGCGAATTCGCTTGCGGCGCGCAGCTCACCGCCCTCGCCAACATCGTGGCCGGCCCCGTGCGCGGCGTGCAGGTGGCGGCCGGATTGAATTTCGCCTCCTCTCTGCGCGGCCTGCAAATGGGCAGCATCGATATCGTCGCGGGCCCGGTGAAAGGGGTGCAAATGGGCGCCCTCGACATCGCCGGCGACGTGGTCGGCGCGCAGCTCGGCGTGCTGAACATCGCGGGCGCCGTGTCGGGGATCCAGCTCGGCGTCGTCAACGTGGCCACGAGCCCGGTCAAAGGCGTGCAGATCGGGCTCGTCAACTACGCGGACCGCTCCACGTTCTCGTTTGGCCTGCTCAACATCGTCCGTCGCGGCCGTCTGCACATCGATCTCTGGGGCCAGGAGACGGGCATCGTGATGGCCGGGATCGAGCACGGCGGCGATTACATCCACAACATTTACGGCATCGGCACGCGCGTCGTGGGCGCCGAGCGGCGCCTCGTGTTCAGCTTGGGCCTCGGCGGACACGTGCAACTCTCGAAGCGGTTCTCCGTCGACGTCGATCTCCTCGGCTATTCGCTGCACGAGACGCCGAGCCTCGCTCCCACCGCATTCCTCGCGCAGGCGCGTGTCGTCGCCGCCCTGGAGATCGGCGCGCGCCTCGGCGTTTTCGCGGGCCCGAGTTACACCGTGGTCAATGCACGCTCGGTGGAAGACGCCCTGCTCGCCCCGTACGACAGCGGGAGCCTGGATCTGACCGCCCCGAGCCCCGTGTTCGGTTGGCCCGGCGTGACGATCGGCTTGCGGACGTTTTAAGCGCGCGCCGCGACCGAGGACAAGATGCGCTCGAGCTCGGTCGGGTCGATCGGCTTTGTCATGTGAAGATCGAAGCCTGCTTCCCGCGCGCGGCGGCGATCCTCCGCGTGGCCGTACCCGGTCTGCGCAATGAGGTACGCCCGCGCCGTCGCCGGATCGGCCCGGAGCGCCCGCGCGAGCGCATACCCGTCCATCCCCGGCAAACCGAGATCGCAAAGGACCACGTCCGGCGCGAGCTTGCGCCCCACGTCGAGCCCCGAAGGACCGGTATACGCGACCTCGGCGCGATACCCGAGGAGAATGAGCAATTCCTTGAGGATGTCCGCCGTGTCGCGGTTGTCCTCGACCACGAGCACCCGCAAGGTCTCCTCGCGCGCACGGGAGACGGGCCGGGTGGCCTCCGTTTGTCCGGTGGTACGCTCTGGCGCGGACGAGAGCGGCAGCCGCACGCGGAAGGTCGAGCCGCGCCCCGGGCCCGCGCTGTGCGCCTCGACGGATCCGCCGTGCAAGGTGATGAGGCTCCGCACCAGGGAGAGCCCGAGGCCGAGGCCGCCCCGCTTTCGATCGAGGCTGCTATCGGCCTGGCTGAAGGTCTCGAAGACGCGCGGGATCATCGAGGGCTCCATGCCGATGCCCGAATCCTTCACCACGATCGTCGCGGTGTTCGTCGCCGGATCCGGGACGAGGCAAGCGTGCACCTGTCCGCCCGCGTCCGTGAATTTGAGCGCGTTGTGCAGGAGATTGCCGATGACCTGCGAGAGGCGCGTGGGATCTCCCAGGGTCCAGACCGGCTCGTCCGGCAGGGAGACGCAGAGCTCGATGCCATTGCCCCGGAACGCCGGCCCATAATCGTCGGCCACCTGGCGGACGATCCGCGTGAGGCTGCAAGGCTCCTTGCGCAGCTCGATCTTGCCGCGGGCGACGCGCGAGACGTCGAGCAGATCGTCGATCATCCGGGCCATGTGTGTGACCTGCCGCTGGATCATCTCGCGCGTGCGCACGACGTCCGGCGCGTCGCCTCCCGTGATGTCGAGGACCTGAATGGCCGTACGAATCGGGGCGAGGGGATTTCGCAGTTCGTGGGCCAGCATCACGAGGAACTCGTCCTTGCGGCGATCGGCCTCCCGGAGGGCCTGCTCGCTCTCGCGGAGGGCCTGCTCGGCGCGTTTTCTTTCGGTGACTTCCTGCACGACCACATTGATGCCGAGCAACGTCGACGCTTCGTCGCGCACGGGATGGACGCTGACGAGCCAATGCCGATCACCCTCGGGCCGCGCATGGCGGAGCTCGCAATTCGTGACGGCCTGCCCCGATGCGAGGACCCGCTGGCAGAGCTCCTTGAACGGGGTGGCATCCGGAATGAATTCCCCGAGCGTACGGCCGAGGTGCTCGGAGATGGGACGCCCCGTGATGCGCGAAAGCGTCTCGTTGACGTGTACGTACCGGAGGCTCCGATCGAGAAAACAAAGGCCCACCGGGGCGGTCGAATAGACGTTTTGCAGGAGCGCGAGGTGGCGCTGCGCGGCCTCTTCGCTCGTCCGCAGGCTCCGGACGAGGCGATTGCGCTCGAGCACGGCCGCGACCTGATCGCTGAGCATTTGCATGAGCTGGAGCTCGTCGGCGTGGAGGCGCGGGCGTTTCGTGGTGGCGAACGCCAGGGTGCCGAGCAGGCGGCCGTGGGACATGAGCGGATATCCCGCATAGGCCTGCACGCCCGCCTTTTTCAGGTCCGCCCCGGGCTCGAGGTTCGAGCGCTGGAGGTCCAGGGCGATGAGGGGTTTGCGGGTCGCGGCAACGGTCCCGCACATGTACTGGCCGAACGCGATCTGCCGATATTTGAGCCTGTCCTCGGGCGAGATTCCCCCGGCCGACTCGAGGACGAGGGTATCCGGCGCTTCGCCGACCAGGAAATTGAAGTAAAGCTCGACGCCGAGGTCGTTCGCCAGCTCCTCGAAGAGCGATCCGAGCAGGTCCGACGGCTCGTCGCAGAGGACGAGTCGACTCGCCGCTTTCGCCAGGATATGCAGATGCGTGTGCTCGGCACGCGCGTGCCTGGGCGTCTCGGCGGCAAGGGCGAATTTCCGGTGATGCGGCAATTGAACCGATCAGGCGGCGCCGAGGGCTCCCTCGGTACGGTCCCGTTTCCTGTACCGTCGAGTGTACTGCGGAGCAGGCGCGACGCCACGTCGACGCACGCGGGAGCCGAGGCGGAGCGGCGGGAAGGGCTGCCCTTCGGGAGATTCTGCGTTCGGCAGGCTTTCGGCTTTTAGATGTCTTTGCAGCAGCGGAAGCCGAGGTGATAATTCGCGTGGCTGTTCTCGCTGCCGAGGCGCGTCTCGTGCCAGCTCGGCGCGCGCCAGCGGCAATCGTCCTCGTGGGCCTCGATCGTGGCGAACACGAACCAGCTCCCCTTCATTTCGGTGAAGCCGAGCCCGCCGCTCGCGGCGAGCTCCTCGGGCAACGTGGGCAGGTTCATGTGCTCCGCGGCATTGCCGTGCATGTCGAAGACGCCGAGCGGGCTCCGGCAAGCCGGGAAGGCGCCGGCGGGATAGGTATTCGAGCCACACTGGTCGTAGCCGCCGCCTGGACAACCGGGGGTGCGGCTGCTCGACGTGCCGCAGAGGGCGTGGTTTCGGGCGGCGCCGTAGGCCCATACTTTTTCGCGTTTGTAGTTGTGGTACCAGGTCGCCTCGGCGCGGGGCCGCCCCCATTCGTATTCGGTCTCCGGCGTCCGGACCGCGCCCGCACAGGCGCCCTCCCATTCGTGCGTGTCGCAGATGCGCTTGCCGACGGCCCGGCAGAGCGCCGCCGCCTCGCTCGCGCGCACGTGCACGACGGGGTATTCACACGGTAGGTTCGGGAATTCGAGCTGGTCGATGCAGACTCGCGCGCCTTCCGCCGTTTGGCCGGACGAATGATCGTAGAGCGGCACCATGGAAGGCGCCCCGCAGGCGGGCACGTTCGCCTCCGTGACGCCGGCCTCGAGGCGGACGCGCCGGCACTCCGAGCGCGACATCGGGTGGCGCGAGATCGCAGGGTTGCCCTGGCCGAGCACGGGCGAGGCGTCGAAGATCGCGCGGACCGCGTCTATCTGCATTTCGGACAAACCGAGGCCAGCGCGCATGCGGTCGAGCAGGCGCGCGCGTTGCGCGTCGAGCGTCTCGGGCTCCTGGTCGAGATCGTCCGGGGCGAGCGTGCGAGGCGGCGGAGGCGCGGGGAGGAACGTCGCGAGCCGGCGCGCGGTGAGGTGCCGCTGCGGCGGGAGGGTGACGGAGAGGACGAGCGTCGCGGCGGTGCCGAGCGCGAGGACCACGAGCGCCGCCTCGGCCAGCGCCCGCCGTCCGAGGCGCGGCGTTTGCGGCGCCTCGACGAGCGTCGAGGCGAGCGGCGGCACGGAGTCGGGGCGGGGAGGATCGAGGGGCATCGCGGATCGCGCCTCTCATTGTGTCCGCGCCCTCGCCGCGTGGCCAAGAGAGCGGCGGCCTAGCCGCGCGGGCGGACCGGATTTCGTAACGTCCCCACGTCTTCGACCTCGACTTCCACGACGTCGCCGGCCGCGATCGGACCGACGCCGTGCGGCGTCCCGGTCGCGATGAGGTCCCCGGGTTCGAGCGTCATGACGCCGCTGATGTACGCGATGAGCCGCGTGATCGAGAAGATCAGGTCGCGCGTGTTCCCGTCCTGTCGGATCTCCCCGTTCACGCGGCAACGCACGGCGAGCGCGCTCGGATCGATCCCGGTGACGAGGAGCGGGCCCGTGGGGCAGAAGGTGTCGAACCCCTTTGCCCGCGTCCACTGGCCATCCTTCTTCTGCAGATCTCGCGCCGTGACGTCGTCGACGCACGTGTATCCGAAGACGAAGTCGAGCGCGCGCTCCTCGGAGACGCGACGGCAACGCGCCCCGATCACCACGCCGAGTTCGGCCTCGTGATCGATGCGGCTGCTCTCCTCGGGCAGCTCGATCGTCTCGTCCGCGGCGATGATCGACGAGGGCGGTTTGAAGAAGAGGAGCGGCTCGACCGGGACGTCGTTGCCGAGCTCGGCGGCGTGCGCGCGGTAGTTCCGGCCCACGCACACGATCTTGGAGGGCGTGACCGGCGCGAGCAGGCGCGCGCCGGCGAGCGGCACTTCCTCTCCCGTCTCGGATGTTCGTTCCCAGGGCGCGCCTGCGAGCAAGCGGAGCCTGTCCCCGTGGAGACGCGCGAAAGCCGCGCGCCCCTCGCCTCGATCGATGCGTGCGAACGTAGTCATCGTGCTTCCGCCGAGCGTAGCATGCGGGGCCTCGCGTTCAGCGAAGCGCTCTCGGGATCCACGCCCGTCCAGACCGAGCACGTTCGTCGTGTCGTGGTCGATCGGATCGTCGCTGAGGCCCGCATGTACGATGTGGGCCATGCGCAAGCGCCACGCTTCTCTAGCTTTCTTCTCGATCTTCTTCGCCGCTGCCGTCGCGGACGCGGCCGACATCGGCGCGGATCCGTCGAACTACCGTGACCTCCTCGACACGTTGAAGCCCGGCGACACGCTCGTCCTCGCCCCGGGCACGTACACGCAGGGCCTGCCGATCACGAATCTGAATGGCACCGACGCCGCGTGGATCACCGTCCGCGGCCCTGCCTCCGGCGCGCCGGCGATCTTCGAAGGCGACGCCTGCTGCAACACCGTCGAGCTCGTGAACGCCTCGTACGTCGCGATCGAGAACCTCACCGTCGACGGCAAGGGCATCCCCGGCGTGTTCGGCGTCAGCGCCAAGAACGGCACGAACAACGTCGTCCACCACGTGCGCATCGAGGGCTGCTCCTTCGTTGGCCAGAGCGGCTCGCAGCAGACCGTGGCCATCTCCACGAAGACCCCGACCCACGGCTGGATCGTGCGTCGCAACGTCATCGACGGTGCCGGCACGGGCATGTACTTCGGCAACTCGAACTACGCCGATCCCTTCGTGGGCGCGGTCATCGAGTACAACCTCGTCAAGCGCACGATCGGCTACGGCATCCAGATCAAGAACCAGAACGCCTGGCCCGCGCACGCCGCGCTCCCGAGCGTCGACGCGCCGCGCACGATCCTCCGGCACAATGTCTTCCTCAAGGACGACAAGCCGAGCCCGGACGGCGCGCGGCCGAACTTGCTCGTCGGCGGCCCGCCTGCGAGCGGACCGGGCGCGGGCGCGCTCACGGAGATCTACGGCAACGTCTTCGTGCACAACACAAGCGAGTCGCTCCTGCAGGCGACCGGCCGCGTCTCCGTGCACGACAACGTCTTCGTCGACGTCGCGGACACGGCCCTCCGGCTCACGCAACACGACGGCTTCCCGCTCCTCTACGCGCGCGTCTACGACAACACGTTTTACGCGGCGAAGCGCGCCGTCGTCTTCGGCAGCGAGGCGACCGAGGGGGATCTCGTCGCGGGCAACCTCGTGTTCGCGGACGAGGCCGTCTCCGGGCCGAGCATGGGCACGGGCTCGAACCTCGTCGACGTCTCGGCGAATGCAGCGAACTTCGTGCAGAAGCCGTCGATGCTTCTCGGCGACATGGACTTCTACCCGCTGCCCGGCAAGGCCGAGACGAGCCCGCTCGACACGTCCGCGTTCGTGGACGACTCCGAGCACGCGTGCGACTTCAACGGCAGCCCCCGCAAGGACTTCGCTTTCCGCGGCGCGTACGCGGGTGCGGGCACGAACCCTGGATGGAAGCTGGCCGAGGCCATCAAGCCGACGGTCGTCTGTGGAGGCGGGAGCGGAGGCGTAGGCGGAAGCGGGGGCGGAGGCGCGAGCGGAAGCGGAGGCGCGGGCGGGAGCGGAGGTGCAGGCGGGAGCGGAGATGCGGTGGACGCCGAAGGTTGTGGATGTCGTTTGGGCACGAACGAGCCGCCGGGTCCTGCGGCGCCGGTGTTGCTCGGCCTCCTCTTGAGCCTCGGCCGTCGTCGTCGTCGCGGCTCAGCTTGAGCGCGCGTCACATCGCGACGACTTCCACCGACACGTCCCGCTCCTTGCCTTCACGGATCACCGAGAGCTTCACCTGGCGGCCCGGCCCGACGTGATCGAACGCATCGAGCAGCTCTTCGTTCGTTCGCACGCGCTTGCCGTCGATGGCCACGATCACGTCACCGAGCACCACACGCTTGCCGCGGGCCACGCGAACGCCCTCGAGCCCAGCCTTCTCCGCGGGCGAGCCTTCGATCACCTCGTAGATGACGACACCTTCGATCCCGGCGCGGCGCGCGGCGCGATCCAGCGTCGGGCTCACCTGCACGCCGATCCCGGCGACCGAAGCGCGTCCTTTCTCGATGAGCTGGGGGATGAGCCGGGCCACCGTGTCGACGGGGATCGCGAAGCCGATCCCTGAAGATGCGCCGCTCGGGCTGTAGATCGCGGTGTTCACGCCGATGAGGCGGCCGCTCGAGTCGAGCAGCGGGCCGCCGGAGTTGCCGGGGTTGATGGCAGCGTCCGTCTGGATGACGTCGCGGATCTTTCGGCCGATCGGCGAGGTGAGCTCGCGGCCGAGCGCGCTGACGACGCCGACCGTGAGCGAGTGATCGAGGCCGAAGGGGTTGCCGACGGCGAGGACGCGCTGGCCGACGAGCAGATCGCGGGATCGGCCGACGGGCAGGGGGACGAGTTTTTGTTTGGGCGCCTCGATCTGAAGAACGGCGAGATCTTTTTCGGGGGCCGTGCCGACGACCTTCGCGTCCCACTCCGACTGATCGGCGAGCGTGACGGAGAAGCGGTCGCCTTGCTGGATCACGTGGAAGTTCGTGACGACGTGGCCGGCGTCATCCCAGAGGAAGCCGCTGCCGGTGCCTTGCGGGATCTGCATGACGTCGAAGGAGAAGAGGTTGCGCTGGACTGCGATGCTCGTGATGAACACGACGGCCGAGGAAGCGCGGCGGAAGACGTCGATGTCGCGGCGCTCGTCGCCGGTGAGCTCCTCGGGGATGGGCGGTTGTGGAGGTGCGGGCTCGGCGGGGGGCGCGAGCTCGTAAGGAGGAGAAGGCGGGAGCTGGCGCGAGCGCCCGAGGAAGAAACCCAAGCCGAAGACAGAGGCGACGAGGAGCAGGATTCCGAGGGCTTTGGATGCGGTTTTCATGCGGCCTTCGCAGGAACGATCGAGGTGAGCCGGAGGGCGGATCCTGGCTCCACCCGGTGTGCCGGGCAACCGAACAGCAGAGATCCAAAGCCCTCCGGACGATTTCCTTGACAGGCCTGAGGGGGGGAGTATGTTCCGCCTCCCCGACGCGCCCGGGACGACAGATCCAGGGCGAGACGGGGCAGGCCCCCCGGGCCAAATGTCTCAGCCGGTCCCTCAATAGAGAGAACGGTAAGACGAAAAAAAAGAAACGGGGTGCTTGACAGGCGGAACGGAGTGAGTAAAGTCCGCCTCCCCGACGCGCTGGAGGGCAAACCCTGAAGGCGCTGGATCGCGAGGAAAACGCAAGCCGAAGAGGTAAGCGGAGTCCAAGCGAAAGGGATGTCGAAGCGAAACTGGAAGGAAGATCCAGCGTAGCGGAAGCAAAAAAAGGTTGACAGAGCGAACGAGACGCTCTAAAACAACCGACCTCGCCGCAAGGAACGGCGCCGCGAAAGCGGCCCGGACAGACGGCGAGATGACAGAACGAAGGAATGGCAGGAGTGTCTGCCGCAAGCCTTCGGCTCGGTCCTTGAAAACTGGATTGTACGCAACACGCAATAACGTGTGGTGACGTGGCCCTCGCCTCGTACCTGCGCAAGCACGGTCGAGGCAACACGTCATGCCAATAAGGCATGAGCCGTCACCCGGTCTTTAGCCGGACCGAGGTGACCTCCAGCGAGTTTAA
>NZ_JARZHI010000006.1:0-348049 GCF_029946465.1 Polyangium sorediatum | reverse complement strand
GCCCGCCGCCCGCCCCGGCCCCCGTGGCCCCCGGCGCGCGCGCCCCGATGGCCGCGCCCGCGGCCGCGCCCAAGCAACCCACGCCGCCTCCCACGGGCGCGAAGCCCGCGCCCGGCGGCAAGAAGACCGAAGGCGCCTCCGAGCCGCAGCAGCCGCAGGAGAAGCCCGCGACGCCGCTGCTCATCTACACGGGCCGCGTCGGCATGGAGGTCGCGGAGTCCACGGTCATCCCCGGGACGATCGACAAGGTCATCGACATGGCCGAGTCCTTCGGCGGCTACCTCGCGTCGCGCTCGGACGCGGGCGTCGTGATCCGCGTGCCCTCGCGGCATTTCCGCGACGCGCTCAACGCGCTGGAGAAGCTCGGCGAGGTCAAGCGCCGCAGCGTGAGCGCGGAGGACGTGTCCGAAGAGTTCCACGACCTCGAGGTGCGCCTGCAGAACCTGAAGAGCGTGCAGAAGCGCCTGCAGGAGTTCCTCGCGAAGGCGGCGAACGTGAACGACGCGCTGCAGGTCGAGCGCGAGCTCGAGCGCGTGGGCCGCGAGATCGATCAGATCGAAGGCCGCATGCGCTTCCTCCGCGCCCGCGCGACGTTCTCCACGATCACCGTCGACGTCTCGGCCAAGCCCAAGCAGCAGCAGGTCGTGGCGCAAGGCACGCCGCCGCCGCCACCGCCGCCGCGCACGATCGACCTGCCCATCGACTGGCTCTCGAGGGTCGGCCTCGAGACGCTGATGACCCTTCGCTGAGGCAAGGAGGCAAGGACCATGAAACGCAACGCCTCGATGCTCCTCTTGTGCCTCGCCGCCTCCCTCGTCGGGATCGGCTGTGGCCCCGGCTTCAAGCTGAACACGCCCGATGGCTTCGTCGAACTCGAAGACCAGGAGGAGTACGCCTTCCGCGCGACCACGGCCCAAGGCGTCGTGATGAGCGTGCGCGTCGAGCCGAACCGGCCGAAGGGCAACCTCTCCTTCTGGACCGACGCGATCGACCTGAAGCTCCGCAACATCGGCTACACGGCGGAAGCCTCGCGCGAGGTCAAGACGAAGAGCGGCGCGACCGGCAAGCAGCTCCGCTACACGCGCACGGTCTTCGACCGGCCCCACATCTTCTGGCTCACGGTCTTCGTCACCGACGCCGACGTGTTCGTCCTGGAGACCGGCGGCGACGCGCGCGAGTTCGACAAAGCGAAGGACGAAGTGAGCAAGGCGATCGAGGGATTCGTCCCGGGCTAATGCGCTAGGATGCGCCCGGCCATGCCGGGCAGCCCGATCGAGGTCTACCGCCTCACCCGCAAGAAACACGATCAGATCTGGAACACGTACGTGATGCGCCCGCTCGCGGCCGTGTTCGTCGCCGCGATCCACCGCACGCCCCTCACGCCGAACCAGATCACGATCCTGAGCCTCTTCGTCGCGGTGACGGGCTCCGCGCTCTTCGTCGCGCTCCCCTCCTACCGCGGCGGCCTTTTGGCCGTGCTCGTCCTCGAGCTCGCCTACCTCTTCGACTGCGCGGACGGCATGCTCGCGCGCTACAAGAAGCTCGCCTCCCCCACGGGCCACCTCTTCGACTTCTTCGTCGACGAGATCAAGGCCGTGCTGCTCGTCGCCGTGATCGGCGTCCACCTCCACAGAAAAGGAGGGCTCGGGATCGATGGCGCCGCGTGGCCCGCGAACGGCCCGGGGTTCCTCTATGCAGCGGTGGCCGGCGCGGTGATCGTGGCCTCGGGCATCTCGCTGACGAACTTCGTCCGCAGGCCCGAGCTCACGGGGAAAGATACGCCGACGGAGGCGCATTACGAGACCGTGGGCGAGAAGAAGCCGCAGTCGATCGTGGGTCGCGTCGCGTCCCTCGTCATGACGTTCCTGCGCTTCCTCAACCACTACCCGAGCCACCTCTGGATCTTCGCGCTCGCAGATCGGCTCGACGCCTTCTTCTGGATGTACCTCGCGCTGAACGCGCTCTACCTCGCCCGCGGCTGGCTCGGGCTCATCGTCCGGTTCGGACGCGCGTAGTCCAAGGGCATCAAGGCTGCGGCGGCGAAAGCGGCAACTCGACCACGAACTCTGCGCCGCGGCCGGGCTCGCTGAGCGCGCGGATCGTGCCGCCGTGGGCCTCGCAGATCTGGCGCGCGATGTACAAGCCGAGCCCGAGGCCTCCGTGGGCGCTCGACGTCGCGCCGCGCTCGAAGCGATCGAAGAGCCGCGCGAGATCCTTGGGGGCGATGCCCTTGCCCTCGTCCCGCACCGAGAGACGCGCGCCGCCCTCCGTGACCTCGACCTGCACGTGGATCGGGGCGGGGGCTGCGTAGCGCAGCGCATTCGCGAGGAGGTTCGTCAGCACTTGCTCGATGCGCATCGCGTCGGCGCGGATCCGGCGGGCGCAGCTCACGCGCAGGTGCACCTCGCTGCCCACGCGCCGCGCTTCCTCGGCGAAGCGATCCACGAGCTCGGTACAAAGCGCGCAGAGATCGATCTCTCCGAGCTCGAGGACGAGCTTCCCCGCGGCGATCCGCGAGACGTCGAGCAGGCCGTCGACGAGGCGCTTCAAGCGCGCGAGCTGCTTTTGCGTGCCTTCGGCACGCGCGGTACACGCGCTGTGGGTCCACCCGCTCTGCAAGCCGCGCGCGAGCAGATCGACCGAGAGGCACGCGGTCGTGAGCGGCGTCCGCAGCTCGTGCGAGGCGATCGAGAGGAACTCGTCGCGCGCCCGGAGCGCGGCCTGGGCCTCCTGGTAGAGGCGCGCGTTGTCCAGCGAGATGCCCACGCGATCGGCGAGCGCGACCGCCAGCGTGAGATCGTGGCTCTGGTAGAGAGGTCCTCCGCTGCCGCGCCCGAGGCTGATGCTGCCGAGGACACGCCCGCGGGCGCGCACGGGCACGGCCATCGCCGTCGCCGTTCCGATGCGGCGCACGAGGTCCTTGTGGTCCGCGTCCACGCAGACGCGGTCGAGCAGGGCATCATCGACCACGGAGTTCAAGATCGGCTCCTGCGTGCGCGCGGGCTCCAGGCCTGGCTGCTTGCTCCCCGGGGAATACCGCCCCACCGATTCGACGAGCATGGGAGCTCGCGACGGATCCACGTGGGCCACCGCGAAGCGTCGCATCTGCCCGTCGTCCTCCAGCAGGAACATCACGCACCAGTCGGCGAGGAACGGGAGGGCGAGGCGCGGGACGAGGCCGACGAGCTCGTCGAAGTCGAGCGAGCCCGCGAGGCGCTCGGCGGCCTCGCCGAGGAAACGTTGCGCCGCCTCGGCGCGCTCGAGCTCCCGGTAGAGGCGCGTATTGTCGAGGTCCCCGGCCAGGCGCTGCGCGAACCGCTCGGCGAAAGCGCGGTCGTCTTCGTCGAAGGCGCGCGCTGTCACGTCGCGCAGAAACACGAGCGTGCCGAGCTGCTGAGCACGCCCGCGCAGCGAGACGAGCAGGAGCGCGTGGGGCCCGAGCGCGGCGAGCTCCTCGGCAGCCTTCGCGTCCGTCGAGAACGAGGCGAGCGTCGCGGGGTCGATCTCGTTCAGCACGAGCGGCTGCCCTGCTTCGAGCACGGCGCGGGACGAGCCCGAGAAGCGCTCGACGAGGTTCGAGGTCTCGACGAGCCGCCGCCAGCGCTCTTCCCGCGCAGCATCCACGTGCGCGACGACGGCGCGGGGCGCGCCGCTCGCCAGCTCGACGAGGAACATGCATCCGTCGCCGCCGACGGGCAGCGCCAGGCGCGCGGCCGCGGGGAGCGGATCTTCGCCGGCGGGCGCGAGCGGCGCGGTCGTCTGCGCGAGGACGCGCTGCCGCTCGTCGGCGCGGCGGATCCGCTCTTCGAGCAGCTTTCGCTCGGTGATGTCCTCGGAGATGCCGAGCAAAAAACGCGGCTGCCCCGCGTGGTCGACGATGGGGATCTTCTTCGTGTGCAGGACGCGCAGGCCGTGCCGCGTCTGGATCGGCTCCTCGGTGATGTCGACGAGGCGTTTGCCCGAGAGCACTTCGCGGTCCTTGGCCACGAAGAACATCGCCTGTTCTCGGGGGAACAGGTCGTCGTCGTTTTTGCCGAGGATGGCGTCGCGGTGCAGCCCGAGGAGGTCTTCGCCTGCTTTGTTGAAGAGGACGAAGCGGAGCTCGGCCGCGTCCTTGACGAAGACCATGTGGGGGAGGTTCTCGACGATCGAGTCGAGGAACGAAGCTGTGCTCTCGAGCGGCGCCGCGCTGTCGGTAACGAGTCGACCGGGCTCTCCGTCTGCCTTCGCCACTTCCCCTCTCGATTTTCATAGGGTGGGCTTGTGGGCGGTGCAACTCGACGAAAGGAGCAAGGCGGAAGAGTCGAGCGACGAGGAGGCGCGAGGCGCTGCGGAAAACTGGACATCAGCGCCCTGGCATGCGCTAACGGGCCTCACGTCATGCGACGCCCCTGCTACGCGCTGCTCGTCCTCGCGGCGGTGAGCCTCGGCGGCTGCCGCGAGAAACCGGGATCGGCTCCTGGCCTCCTCGCCGACGCTCCGTCCGAAGCCGGTGCTGCCACGACCCCGAAAACCGACACGGACGGCACGCCCTCCGCGGACGCGGCGGACGCGGAAGCGCCTCCCCCCGAACCGAGCGGGCCCTTGCTCGTCGATCTCGCGGGCATCGCGCACCTGCCGCCCCCGATCCCGGAGAGCGCGCCGCGGCTCGCGAGCATCGCGATGCGCACCGACGTCGTGGCGAAGCCGGATCCGAAGGCGGCGCGCGTCGGCTTCCTTCGCGCCGGCGCGATCGTCGAGATGGATCCCGAGGTCGCGGGGACGGCCGGCTGCAAGGACGGATGGCGCAAGATCAAGCCGTACGGCTACGTCTGCGTGGGCCCCGACGCCACGCTCGATCTGAACCACCCGATCGTGAAGGCCGCGACGCGGCGCCCCGACATCACGCAGAAGCTCCCCTACATGTACGGCATCGTGACGCGCGGCGGCCCGGTCTACGCGCGCATCCCCACGGCCGAGGATCTGAAGGCGCACGAGCCTGGGCTGAAGAAGCACATCGCGAAGTGGGAGAAGGACAAGGAGAGCGGCGCGACGTACGGGCTCGACGTGTGGATGAAGTGGAAGTCTTCGCCCTCTCCGCCCGCGCTCGACGCGATGGAGCAGAAGCTCACGGACGAGGACATCCCGTTCTTCCTGAAGGACGGCGGCCGCGTGCCGAACCTGTCGGGTCTTTTGAAGTCGAACGATCTCGTGAAGATCGGCCAGGTCGATCGTCGCAACGGGGTGGCCTTCGTGGAGACGTTCCTGCACGAGGGACGGCGCTACAACCTATCGACGGATCTGCGGGTGATGCCCGCCGATCGGTTCCGTCCGATCCGCGGCAGCGACTTCCACGGCTACGAGATCGGCAAGGACGTCGACTTCCCGTTCGCGCTCGTGCGCAGGCCCGGGGCCAAGCGCTGGGTGTGGGACGAAGGGAAGAACAAGCTCGTCGCGAACGGGGAGGTCCCGTACCGCGCGGCGGTGAATCTGACGGGCAAGCAGAAGTTCGTGGGCGGCGTCTTGCACTACGAGATGAAGGACGGCGGCTGGATCGACGACCGTCACGCGGGTCGCGTCGATCCGGCGAAGAAGATGCCGGCGTGGGGGAAGAACGGCGAGAAGTGGCTCGACATCAACATCACGAAGCAGGTGCTCGTCGCCTACGAGGGGACGAAGGCGGTGTTCGCGACGGTGGTGTCGAGCGGGGAGAGCGGGCTCGAGGATCCGGAGACGAGCAAGTCGACGAAGCGAGGGATCTTCCGGATCCATACGAAACACGTGAGCGTGACGATGGACTCGGACGCGGTGGGCGAGGAGTTCGAGCTCCGCGACGTGCCGTACGTGCAGTACTTCCAGGACGGCTACGCGCTGCACGGCGCCTACTGGCACGACCGCTTCGGCCAGCCGAAGAGCCACGGCTGCGTGAACCTCGCGCCGGAGGACGCGCGAAGGTTGTTCCACTGGACGGAGCCCCAAGTGCCGCACGGCTGGCACGGAGCCGCGCGGAGCCTGACGGGGACGGTGGTGTTCATTCATCCGTGAGGGGCTCGGAGCGAGCGGGCGCCGTGGGCGGTTTCCGCCGCCGTGCCATCTGGCGCGGCGTTTGGTAAGCTCTTCTCCGTGAGGCAGCCGCGGTCCGTGGATCGAGCAGGCGAAGGGCGCTCCGACTCCGAGAGAGTGGCGTTCGTGTTCGGGTCCCTCGACCTGGAGATCGTCGAAGCGGCGGGCGAGGTCGATCGCTCGTTGATCCAGCTCGCGCTCGGCCGCTCGTTGCGGGAGCGGCTGCGCGCAGGCGCTTCGCTCGCGCGCTTGGCAGCGAGGTTCCGTGCAGCACCCCAAGGTCGTTGACTCCGAGGCGTTCCTCGCGGAGCTGACGGCCGCGGGCGTGGAGTTCATCGTCGTCGGTGGAGCGGCCTCACACCATGTGATGACGGACGGCGACCTCACCCTCCGCGTGCTGGACCTGCCCAAGCTCATCGACGTGAAGTCGAAGACGGGTCGAGCGAAGGATCGCGCCGTTCTTCCCGTGCTGCTTGCGACGCTGGACGAGAGCTCGAAGATGCAGCCTTGAGCGAAGCGTCGTGCGTGACCGAGGGGGTGGACGCGTGTCGACACCCGCCGGTCATCGTTGCGCGTGGGGGTCGACCGCGTGGCGACACCCGCGGGTCAACGTGACGCGTGGGGGGTGGATGCGTGGCGACACCCGCTGGTCAACGTGACGCGTGGGGGTCGACCGCGTGGCGACACCCGCCGGTCATCGTTGCGCGTGGGGGTCGCCGCGTGTCGACACCCGCCGGTCATCGTTGCGCGTGGGGGTCGACCGCGTGGCGACACCCGCGGGTCAACGTGACGCGTGAGGGTCGCCGCGTTCCAACCCCCTCGGTCGTCGGTTCCCTGCGTTCTCACCCCACGAGCGAGCTCTCGATCTCGATCTTCCCCGTCAGCATCTTGTGCACCGGGCACTTGTTCGCGATGTCGAGCAGCCGCGCGCGTTGCTCCTCCGTCAGGTCTCCCACGAGCCGGATCGACCTCCGCGCGAGGAACGAGCCATCCCGTTTCTCGCCGGTGACCTCCACCTCCACCGACGCGAGCGGCCACGCTTTGCGGTCCGCGTAGACCTTGATCGTCATCGACGTGCACGCGCCGAGGCCGGCGAGCACGAACTCGAACGGATCGGGTCCGCGATCGTCGCCGCCCACCTCCGGCAGCTCGTCGCCCGTGAGCTCGTGGGGTCCCACGTGGATCGATTGCCCGAACTTCCCCTCGGCCGTCTTCACCGTGACGTTTCGCATGCCCTCTCGTATCGCAGAATCCCGCTTCGCAAGAAAGTCGCGGCGCGCGCGTGACGCTTTACGCGACGGCGGGGCTGTCCGACGTTAGGGGCTCGCCATGGTCCCGCTCGCTCCTACAGGCTGGCTCCTCGCGCAGACCGAGTCCGGCCGCCGCTTCGCGCAGAGCCTCACCGAACAGCTCCACGCCACGCTGCACGGCGACGCGCACGTGCCCCGCAAAGGTGGCGCGCTGCTCGTCGGCAACCACGCCTTCATGGGCATCGACGCCTTCGCCCTCGCCGCGCTCCTGCTCCTCCAGACGGGCAGGCTCCCGCGCTTCCTCGCAGAGCGAAACCTCTTCCGCATCCCCGGCCTCCGCGAGGTGCTCCGCAGCATGGGCGCGATCCCAGGCACGCCCGACGACGCCGCCTTTCTCCTCGAAGCCGGCGAGATCGTCGTCGTGTATCCGGGCGGCGTCGACGACTCGTTCAAGCTCTCGAGCGACGCGTACACGCTGCGCTGGCAAGGGCGCGCCGGCTTCGCACGCGTGGCCATGCGCGCGCGTGTCCCGCTCGTGCCCTTCGCCGCCACGGGCGTCGACGAGCTCTACCGCCTCGATCGACGCGAGCACTTCCTCGGTCGCTGGATCGGCGGCTCGTCGCGGTACGACATCCCGCTGCCGAGTGGCCTGCGCCCGCGCCGCGTGCCGCTCGATTACTACCTGCTCCCGCCCATCGACACGTCAGGCGATCCGCGGAGCGAAGGCGACGTCGAGCGCGTCCGGCGCGCCACCGAGGAGGCGATCCGCAGCGTGCTCGATCCCTACCGCGCAGAGCTCACGTCGTCCGCGCGTTGATCGTCCGCGTCCCCGAGGAACGCCGCACGGGTGGCTTCGGTCTACGCTCAGGGCTCCGGGTCGCCAGCGGCGCCCTTCGCCCCGAACCCCGCAGCAGCGCGCAGCACGCGAAAGATCGGCAGGTCCGACCAGTGCGGGCGTGGTTCGCCGATCGGCACGTCGACCACGAGCGTGTCGCCCTCGTCGTGGTGCACGACGCCGCCGGCCTCGTCGAGGATCCGCCGCATCGGCGTGTTCGAGACGAGCACCGCCGAGCGGAAGATCGAGATGCCGCGCTCGCGCGCCGCGCGCGTGAGCGCATCGAGCAAGACACGGCCGAGGCCCTTGCCCTGGTACGCGTCGATCACCGTCACCGCCGCCTCGGCGATGTGCGGCGCGTCGGGGAGGCGCAAGAACCGCGCGACGCCGACGCCCTCTTCTTCCTTCAAGTCGTGCGAGTCCGTCATCGCGACGATCGCCACGTGATCCTTGCCGTCGACCTCCGTCAGGTACCGCGCCATCGACGGACTCAAGAACGGCACGTCGGAGAGGAAGCGGCGATAACGCGACTCGCGCGAGAGTTTTCCGAACGCACGCACGAGCGCGTCACGATCCTCCGCGCGAATGCATCGCAGCCGTACGACGCGACCGTCCGCGAGCTCCCGCGTCTCGTGATACTCCCGGTCGTAACGCACGCCCTCAGCATACAGCGCCGTCGTCCGTGCCGAACGACGCTTCCACCTTCGTGTCGCGCGTGGTTGCCGACGGCCGAGCGCGCCCTACCCTGGGCGATCATGCATCGCTTCAAATCCCCTTTGAGTTCGCACGATTCCGCTCGCCGTCTTGGACACCTCGCGTGGCTCCTGCTCGCCCTGTCTGGCTGTTCCGGATGTGGCGCGGCGAAGAGCCCCGCCGAAGGCGATACGCGGTCGACCTCCGTCGTCGAGCCCGGTCTCATGCCTTCGGAAGAGAACGGCGCGTCGTCATGTGGTCGCGAGACCAACGTGCACGGCACGGGCTACGACGCCGCGGCGCGCGCGTGCCTCTGGGACGCATGGCTGAACGGGAGCACCGCAGGGCTCATGATCACGATGCACACCGTCGAGGGCGATCCGATCTCGTACCTGATGCGCGTGCGCCCCGGTCCCATCGTCGACGTGACCGAGGACAGCCGCGACCGCTTCGGATCCCCAGGCGTGACACGCACGACGTGCAAGACGCTGGAGAAGCGCGCAGGCTCGGGCGACCGCTTCGGCTTCGTGCTGCGCGGATGCGACGGACGCGCCTCCGAGATCGTGATTCCCTGACGGCGCGTGGGGCGCGCCACGTACACACGAGCGCGCGCGAAATGATAGGGTGCGCCCCATGCAGCTCGCGGTGATTGGTACGGGTTACGTCGGCCTCGTGGCCGGCGCCGGATTCGCAGATTTCGGCAACGACGTCGCATGCGTCGACGTCGACGAGGGCAAAATCGCGCGCCTCTTGCGCGGCGAGGTGCCCATCTACGAGCCGGGCCTCGACACGCTCATCGCGAAGAACACGAAGGCCGGACGCCTGTCGTTCTCGACGGACGTGGCAGGCGCCATCCGCAACGCCGAGGTCGTGTTCATCGCCGTCGGCACGCCCTCCGCAGCCGACGGATCCGCAGATCTCTCCGCCGTCTACGCCGTCGCCGAGACCATCGGCAAGAACATGAACGGCTTCAAGGTCGTCGCCACGAAGAGCACCGTACCCGTCGGCACAGCCGATCAGGTCGAGGCGATCATCGCCCGCCACACGACCCACCCCTTCGGCGTCGCCTCGAACCCCGAGTTCCTCAAGGAAGGCGACGCGATCAACGATTTCATGAAGCCCGACCGCGTGGTCATCGGCTCGAACAACACGCGCGCGCTCGAGGTGCTGCGGAGCCTCTACGATCCCTTCGTACGCACGAGCGATCGCATCCACGCGATGGGCGCGCGCTCGGCCGAGCTGACGAAGTACGCCTCGAACGCGCTGCTCGCGACGCGCATCTCGTTCATGAACGATCTCGCCCTGCTCGCAGAGAAGCTCGGCGCCGACATCGATCGCGTGCGCAAAGCCGTGGGCGCCGACCCGCGCATCGGACCCAAGTTCCTCTTCCCCGGCCCAGGCTTCGGCGGCTCGTGTTTCCCGAAGGACATCTCCGCGCTGATCCACACCGCGCGCGCGATGGGCCACGACCTCGAAGTCGTGCGCGCCGTCGAGGAAGTGAACAAGCGGCAAAAGCACGTGCTCGGCTCGAAGGTGAAGCAACACTTCGACGGCGCACTCGCCGGGCGCGTCGTGGGCGTCTGGGGTCTCGCCTTCAAGCCACAAACAGACGACATCCGCGAGTCACCCGCGCTCACGTTGATCGAGGACCTGCTCGAAGCAGGCGCGACGGTGCGCGCGCACGACCCACAAGCCATCGAGAACGTCCGCCCGCTCTTCGGCGATCGCGTGACCTTCGTGGACACGATGTACACCGCAGCCGAAGGCGCCGACGCCCTCGCACTCGTCACCGAGTGGCACGAATACCGTCGCCCCGATTTCCACCGCATCAAGCGGCTCATGCGCACGCCGTCCCTCTTCGACGGTCGCAACATCTGGGACCCCGAAGATCTGCGCGCCCTCGGCTTCTGGTACACCGGCATCGGCCGCGGGTGACGCAGAGCTGGGGCTTTGCCCCAGACCCCAGCAGGGGCTGTCCGCCCCTGCACCCGGACCAGCCAGGGGCTGGACCCAGGCTCGATGAACTGCGCGATGCGCAGTTCATCGAACAGGCCCGGTCAAGACCAGCAACGACCTTGCCCACCAAGACAGCCGCGTTGCGGGTTCGGCTGGCACCCCGGCTTCTTCGTCGGCCCGTTTGAAAAACTGCGCGGAGCGCAGTTTTTCAAACCTCGGTCCAGGCTGTGCCTGGTCCGGGGTCGAGGGGGCGGACAGCCCCCCGCGGGGTCCGGGGCAGCGCCCCGGCGCGACGGCTACTTGCCACCGCCGAAGCTTGGACCGCCGATGTAGACGCCGCCGCCGCCTCCGCTGCTTCCGCCGCAGTCGCTGAAGACGATGATCAGGACGAACAGGACGATGACGCCGATGATGAGCATCGTGCCGCATCCGCTGGTTGCGCAGCCGCTGCCGCCTTCGCCGGAGGCGAGCAGGGAGCCTGCGGGGGGCTTGATGCCGAAGGCTGCGCCGATGTCGCCGGACGAGAGGCGCTCGCAGAACGAGTAGGTCACCTCTTTCGGCGTCTGCTCGACGCTGACCTTGCCGCCGGGGCCTTCGTATTCTGTTGCCTGGACGGCTTCGCCGATCTCGACCTTCCAGTAGAACTCGCCGACCACGTATTCGGTCTCGGCGCGGACGCTCTGCTTCCAGTTGTAGTGCTGGCTGCGGAACATCGCGGCGCCGCCGGAGACGCTGACTTCGCCGGGTGGGATGGGCGTGACGAGCCACCACGCGCCGTCCTCCTCCATCAGCCACAGGTAGCCGACACGCGGGCCTGCATAGAGCAGGTACTCGCGCCATCGGTAGCGCTCGCCTTCCACCGTGCAGCCGCGGATCGTGAAGCCGATGCAGATGACGCGGTTGCCGCGCAGGTTGCCTTCGGCGCCGAGCGGGATGAAGGGCTCGATCGGCGGCTTCGGCGCGGGGCCGAGCGCGCGCAACGCGCCCTGGTTGAGATCGCTCGCCATGCCGCAGTACCGGCAGACGATACGCTCGGTTTGTCCCGGGGTGACGATCGGCAGGTTGCCGCCGCAGTTCGGGCACGCGACGCTCGTGACTTCGGCCTTTGCGGCTTCGACCGGCGCGCCCGAGTCGAGCACCATCACCGCGGGATCGATCTGCCGGCCGAGGTAGAGCTTCGGCGGGATGCGACCGTCGCCGTAGTCGATCGTCCCGAAGGCGCCGTTGGGCGCGGCGATGTCTGCGTAGCCTGTGGGCACGCCGGGCGATGCGACGGCGGGCATCTCGCCTTCGCCTGAGATCACGCGACGCTGCCCGACCTCGGCGACGGTCCAGACGCCGTAGGTGCCGAGGCTGATTTGCTGGCCTGCGCGGAGCGCGTGGATCGGCGGGAGCTCCGGCGGGAGTGGCACCTCGCTCGTCGAGTACCAGCGCCCTTGCGCGCTCGCGACCCAGCACCACTTCCCGCTCATCGGGAACGTGATGAAAAACTCCTGCCATGGCGCGCCGGGCGCGCTCGCGCGATCGAGCTGCACGCGGCCGTCGACCGCGAACGGCTCGCCGCCGCTCCAGCGGCCTGTCCCGCCGAGCTGCAGGGGCGACGGGATGTCGACGAGGTCTGCCATCCGGCCGACGGCGACGAGGTTCCGGTCCGTGCGTGCAACGACGAAATTGCAATGCTTGCAGACCTGCGCAGCGGCGCCGGCGAAGCGGAACGTGATGGGCGCCCCGCACGACGGACACGCCGCCTGGCGGTCGAACGGGCTAGTCACGCCTCGGATGGTAGCCCATTTTCGTCGCGGGCGTGCTCTCTCGTCGGACGGCTTCCGACGTGGGCGTCTCGGATCGGGCTCACCGGCCGCGCCGACCCGGTGCTAGGAAGGCGCGGCATGCCGCAGCCGCAGTTGCCGCGCCGCTGGGTCCACCCTGCGCTCCTCGCCATGGTGGCCGTGATCGCGACCTCCGGGCTCGTCTACGAGCTCGTGACGGGCACGCTGGCGAGCTACGTGCTGGGCGACTCGGTCACCCAGTTCAGCCTGGTGATCGGCCTGTACTTGTTCGCGATGGGCATCGGCTCATACCTGTCGAAGTTCCTCGAGGATCGCCTCCTCGAGCGCTTCGTCGAGATCGAGCTTTGCCTCGCCCTCGCGGGGGGCCTCTCGGCGCCGCTGCTCTTCAAGGTCTACACGGCAGCCGCGGCGTTTCGCTTCGCGCTCTACGGCGTCGTGGTGCTCGTCGGCACGCTCGTGGGCCTGGAGATCCCGCTGCTCATCCGGCTGCTCCAGTTCTCGGTCGACCTGAAGGAGCTCGTCGCGCGCGTCCTCACGCTCGACTACGTGGGCGCGTTGATCGCGAGCCTGCTCTTCCCGTCGCTGCTGCTGCCGAAGCTCGGCGTGCACCAGACGAGCCTCTTCTTCGGCCTCCTGAACGCGGCCGTGGCGATGCTCGCGACGTTCCTCTTCCCGCTCGATCGCGCCGTCACGATCCGCTTGCGCGCGCAGTGCTTGCTCATCTTCGGCGTGCTCGCCGCGGTGTTCGGGTTCGTCACGCGGTTCGTCGATCGCGCCGAGACCGTCTATTTCGGCGCGCCGATCCTCTACACGGCGCAGTCGCCCTACCAGCGCGTGGTGATCACGCGCTCTCCGCGCACGACGCGCCTCTTCCTCAACGGCAACCTCCAGTTCTCCTCGGACGACGAGCAGCGCTACCACGAGGTCCTCGTCCACCCCGCCGTTGCCGCGCTCGGCCGGGATCCGCGCAGCGTGCTCGTGCTCGGCGGCGGGGATGGGCTCGCAGCGCGCGAGCTGCTTCGTTACCCCTCGATCGAGCGCATCGTGCTCATCGACCTCGACGCCGTGGTCACGGACGCGTTCCGCACGCTGCCCGTCGCGCTGGAGTTGAACGGCGGAGCCTTGAACGATCCACGCGTCACCGTGCGCAACGAGGACGCGTACAAGTTCCTCGAGGACTCACGCGATTCGTTCGACCTCGCGATCGTCGACTTCCCCGATCCCTCGAACTACGCCGTCGGCAAGCTCTACACCGACGCGTTCTACCACCTCCTGCGCGAGCGCCTCTCCTTTCGCGGCGTCGCCGTCGTGCAGGCGACCTCGCCGCAGTACGCGCGTGAGTCGTTCTGGACCATCGTGCAGACGCTCGAAAGCGCGGGCTGGAAGACGGCGCCGCTCCACGTGTACGTGCCGAGCTTCGGCGACTGGGGCTTCGTGTTGGCGGGCGGCGAAGAGCTCGCGGCGCCGGGCGCGCTCCGCATCGAACCCACGAAGCTCCGGTGGCTCGAGTCCTCGGGGCTGCCCGAGCTCTTCCGCTTCCCGCGCGACATCGGCCGCGTGGAGGCGCCCGTGAACCGGCTGAACGATCAGAAGCTCGTGGCGACCTACGCGCGCGAGTGGGGCGTCTTCACGCGCTGATGGACCGACGGGCCTTCCTCACAACGGTCGCGGCGGGCTGGATGGTCGACACCATCCTCCCCGGAAAGGCGCCGCTCGCAGGTCGCATCATCGGCGCCTCGCACGGCGTGGGTCACCTCGTGCGCGACGGCGGTGCGCCCACGCCGAGCGGGCCGCCGGATCGTGCGGATGTCGTCATCGTCGGCGCGGGCATCGCCGGCCTCTCCGCGGCGTGGAGGCTCGCGCCTGCGGGGCTCGACGTGCGTGTGCTCGAGCTCGAGCAGTTCCTCGGTGGCACGAGCACGTGGGGCGACGACGGCGCCGCGCCGCATCCGTGGGGCGCGCACTACCTCGCCGCGCCGAACCCCGAGGCGCGCGCCGCGCTGCGCCTGCTCGAACAGATGGGCGTGGTGAAGGGATGGGACGCGGCGGGTCGCCCGCGCTTCGATCCACGCGTGCTCTGCCACGCGCCGCAAGAGCGGATCTTCTACCGCGGCGCGTGGCATCCGGGGCTCGTGCCGCAGGACGAGCTCGACGCGCACGATCGTGCCGAGATGGAGCGCTTCTCCCGCTTCGAGGATGAGCTCACCGAGCGCGTCGGCGCCGACGGCAAGCCCGTCTTCCAGATCCCGCTCGCGTTCTCGTCGCGGGATCCGGACACGCTCGCGCTCGATCGGATCAGCATGCGCGCGTGGCTCGATCGCGAGGGCTACACCTCGCCGTTCTTGCGCTGGTACGTGCGCTACGCGTGCCTCGACGACTTCGGCGCCGAGCCCGAGGAGGTCTCGGCCTGGGCCGCGCTGCACTACTTCGCGGGGCGCAAGCTGAAGACACCCGAGCTCGACGGCAGCCACTTCCTCGTGTGGCCCGAGGGCAATGGAAAGCTCGTCCAAGCGCTCTCCGAACGTGCACGCGCGACGGTCACGCACGGCGCGCTCGTGACGGGCCTCGACACGATCGAAGGCGGTCGTGTCGAAGTGCGCTGGCTCGACGTGCGGGATCGCGCTCCGCGGCGCACGCACGCGCGGGCTGTCGTCGTCGCGGCGCCCGCGTTCGTCACCCGTCGACTCTTCCCTTCGGCTGCGGCGCGCTTGCCCACGCGCACGAGCTCACCGTGGGTCGTCGCGAACATGCACGTCGAGCGCCCGATCGATCCCGACATGGCGTGGGACTCCGTCCTCTACGATGCGGCGGGCCTCGGCTACGTCGACGCGCGCCATCAGCTCACGGAGCTCTCCGCGCGCACGGTGCTCACGTACTACCGCGCGTACGGCGGGCCCGACGTCGTGGGCGCTCGAAAAGGCCTCGTCGTCGCGCCGTGGGAGCAGATCGCGAACGACGTGCTGCTTGATCTCGCACCTGCGCATCCGGAGCTGCGTGAGCAGATCACACGCATGGACGTGTGCGTGTGGGGTCACGCGATGCCGCGTCCGCGCCCTGGATTTCTCGGCGAACAGCCCTTCGAACCGCTCGTCTTGCTCGACGAGCGCGTGGCCTGGGCGCACGCGGATCAGCCTGGCATGGCGCTCTTCGAAGAGTCGCAGGCGTCCGGTGTTCGAGCGGCCGAGGCCGTCGCGCCTGCGCTCGGGATCGCGCTCGGCTCGACCTGGTTGTGAAATCCAGGAAAATCGTAGCCACAAGCACATAACCGACACCTGTTCCCCGCAAATTCGGGGTTCTGGTGGGCTTGCTTGCCTTCCGGGGGGGGCGTGGGGGTGGGTCTGCGCGGGAAAGGTGACGGGATCTGCTCACCGACCTTGCACGGCCCCCCCCCTACGCGTCTACTGTTCGGCCATGCGAACCCGGTTCGCCGGGATGACCGATGTCGGCCTGATGCGGGAGCACAACGAGGACAACCTCCTCGTGATGCCCGAGTACCATGTCGTCGCCGTTGCCGACGGAATGGGCGGGCATCGCTCTGGCGATGTAGCAAGCCGGCTGGCTGTCTCCACCCTCTCAGACTTCTTCTCGGTCACCGTCGGTCGCGACGGTACATGGCCATTTCCTGCCGATCCGAACCTGACGGAGGAGGAGAACTACGTCGTCACGGGCCTGCGACTGGCCAACCGTCGCATCTTCGACCGTTCGCTCAAGACCATGGCGGACTTCGGGATGGGCACGACGATCGTGACGGCGATGTTCGACAAGAACGCGACGCGCGTAACCGTGGGTCACGTCGGCGACAGCCGTTGTTACCGCATCCGAGGCGAGAAGATCACACAGCTCACCCGTGATCACTCGCTCGTCAGCGACGCCCTGCACATGGCGCCGTGGATGACCGAGGAGGAGATCAAGCGGCTGCCGCCGAACGTGATCACCCGCGCGCTCGGCATCCGCGAGGACGTGCTCGTCGATCTGCTCACCGAGGAGACAGCCGCAGGGGACATCTACCTGCTCTGCTCCGACGGGCTCTCGGGTCTCGTGAAGGACCCGGAGATCTGCGACATCGTCACGAAGGCCCCGTCGCTCGACGAGGCGTGCCGCGTGCTCATCGAGCGCGCGAATTTCCACGGCGGACTCGACAACATCACGGTCGTGCTCGCGCGCGTGGAGCCCGAGCAGCAGGGCTGATCGACCCTCACCTCAGTCCCGCCCCTCTCCTCAGTCCCGCCCTCTCCCCAACCCCTCTCCCGCAAGCGGGAGAGGGGCTTTGCATTTCAGCGGTGCTTGCAGCGGTCGCAGCGCGAGACGCTCGTGCCCTAGAGCAAGAACTGATCGCCGATCTTCATCACTTCGAGGCTCACGCCTTCGAGCGCGGCGCACTCGCGCTCCACCTCGGCCTGGAACACCGGCTTGATGTGGTAGAGCAGCGTCGGCAAATCCTGCGGGCGGCGTAGCTTCTTCAGATCGGCGCGCAGCGTCTGCGGCGTGTGATGACCACTCACCGTGGCGAGCCGCTGCTCCCGGTTCGGAAAGCTCACCTCCATCAAGAGCGCGCGCAGGTTCGGCTGCTCGTCGAGCACCTGCCACAGCCGATCCGTGGGGCCCGTGTCGCCGCTGTACGCGATGGCGCCGCCCGGCGTCTCGATCACGAACGCGGCCGACTCGATCGTGTGACTCACCATGATCGCGCGGACATTGCAGCCCGCGAGCGGCGCCGGGGTCTCCGGCGAGAGCTCGAGGTAGCGGATCGTCGGGTTGTCCGGCGTCGGGATCGTCGCGAAGTCAGGCCAGAGCTCGTTGTTGAAGAAGTGCTGCCGCAGGATGCGGATCGTCTCGCGCGTGCCCGCGACGATGAGCGGAGGCGCGCCCATCTGACAGCGGTTGTCCGCGAGCGTCGCGAGGTCGCGGATGTGATCGAGGTGCGCGTGACTGACGAGGCACCCTTCGAGCTTGAGCTGCCCCTCGACTTCGAGGCCGCTCGTGAGGGATCCCGCGTCGATCGCCAGACGCTCGTCGAGGATGAAGGCGCTCGTGCGGTGCTTCGGAGTCTCGCCGCCGTGGCAACCGATGACGCGGAGATCCACGTCGCTCAGCCTTCCCCGCCGAACTTCTGCGGCATCTCGAGAAACTCGACGAAGTCCTGGAGCCTGCCGACGTCGGCGACGACGATGCCCCCCGGGACCTCACTGGCGAGGCGCAACCTGCGCAGCCGCTGCATCACGTCGGAGGCCGCGACCGCGTCCACGCCGACGTCACGCGCGAGATCCTCCGCCCGCGTGCGGATCAGGATCCCTTCGGCCGTCTTCTCGCCGAAGGCCTCCGCGTTCCGCGCCAGCGCGAGCATGATCCGGGCCTTCGGATCGCGGTGCATCAGCACCTCGATCAACGCGTCGGCCGAGTCGAGCCGCTTCGCGAGCTTCTTGATCAGCCGCATCGCGATCTCGGCGTTGACCGCGACCATCTTCTCGAGCGTCCTCGCCTCGACCAGCAGACACCGCGTCGTCTCGACGACCGTCGCCGTCGCGCTGCGCGGCTTGCCGTTCAGGATCGCCAGCTCGCCGAGGAACTCGCCTGGACCGAGCATCGCGATCACGCGCTCCTCGCCCGCGATCATCTTCGTGATGCGGACGGAGCCGGTCTGGATCACGTACATCACATCGCCGGGATCGCCCTCGCGGCACAGTATGTCCCCGGCCGAGAACTCGCGGCCAAACCGGGCGAAGAGCGGGTCCGACATCGTGGGGGGAGTTTACCGCCATACGGCAGGCCGGGTCAAAAACCGGAGGCCTGGACGCCGTGGTCTTCGAAAAACGAAAGCCCCGGACGCAGCAGGCGCCCGAGGCTCTCGTGTTGGCTTGTGGGCTCGCGGGGCGATCAGCCCATGTCGAAGTCGCCCATGCCGCCCATGCCGCCCATGCCGCCCATGCCGCCCATGCCGCCCATGCCGCCCATGCCGCCCATGCCGCCGCCGCCAGCCGCAGCAGCCGCTTCCTTCTTGGGCTTCTCGGCGACGAGCGCCTCGGTGGTGAGCATCAGGGCCGCCACGCTCGACGCGTTGGCGAGCGCGTGGTGCACGACCTTGGCCGGGTCGATGACGCCGGCGGCGAAGAGGTCCTCGTAGGTGTCGGTCGCGGCGTTGTAGCCGAACGAGCCTTGCCCCGTGCGGACCTTCTCGACGACGACGCTGCCGTCGATGCCGGCGTTCGTGGCGATCTGCCGGATCGGCGCCTCGGCGGACTTGCGCACGATGCGCACGCCGACGTCGCGCTCGTCCTTGAACTTCAGGGTGTCGAGCACGGCCGAGGCGCGGAGCAGCGCGACGCCGCCGCCGACGACGATGCCCTCTTCGACGGCCGCGCGCGTCGCGTGCAGCGCGTCCTCGACGCGGGCCTTCTTCTCCTTCATCTCGACCTCGGTCGCCGCGCCGACGCGCACGACGGCCACGCCGCCGGCGAGCTTCGCGAGGCGCTCCTGGAGCTTCTCGCGATCGTAGTCGCTCGACGTGTCGCCGATCTGCTTGCGGATCGACTCGACGCGGGCCTTGATCGCGACCTTGTCGCCGGCGCCGTCGACGATGACGGTGTTGTCCTTGTCGATCTCGACGCGGCGGGCCGTGCCGAGGTCACGCAGCGTGGCGGTGTCGAGCTTCTGGCCGAGGTCCTCCATGAAGGCCGTCGCGCCCGTCAGGGTCGCGATGTCCTTCAGCATCTCCTTGCGGCGATCGCCGAAGCCGGGGGCCTTCACGGCGGCGACCTTGAGCGTGCCGCGCAGCTTGTTCACGACGAGCGTCGCGAGCGCCTCGCCCTCGATGTCCTCGGCGATGATGAGGACCTCGCGGCCGTTCTTCACGACCTGCTCGAGCACCGGGAGGAGATCGGCCATCGCCGAGATCTTCTTCTCGTTCACGAGGATGAGCGGGTTGTTGAGGACCGTCTTCATCTTCTCGGGATCGGTCACGAAGTACGGCGAGAGGTAGCCACGGTCGAACTGCATGCCCTCGACCGTGTCGAGCTCGGTCGACATGCGCTTGTTCTCTTCGACCGTGATCACGCCCTCCTTGCCGACCTTCTCCATCGCCTCGGCGAGGATGTTGCCGATCTCCTTGTCGCCGTTGGCGCTGATGGTGGCGACCTGGGCGATCTGGCCCTTGTCCTTGGTCGGGACGGCTTGCTTCTTCAGCTCGCCGAGGATCGCGCTGACGGCGGCGTCGATGCCGCGCTTCAGGTCCATCGGGTTGTGGCCGGCTTCGACGAGGCGGAGGCCCTCGTTGTAGATGGCCTGGGCGAGGACGGTCGCGGTGGTCGTGCCGTCGCCGGCCTTGTCGCTCGTCTTCGAGGCGACCTCACGGACCATCTGCGCGCCCATGTTCTCGAGCTTCGAGTGCAGCTCGACTTCCTTGGCCACGGTGACGCCGTCCTTCGTGACGACCGGCGAACCCCAGCTCTTCTCGATGACGACATTCCGGCCCTTGGGCCCGAGGGTCACCTTCACGGCCTCGGCGAGCGTGTTGACGCCCCGGAGGATCGCGGCGCGCGCGCTACGGCTGTAAATGATCTGCTTGGCGGACATGGATCTTCTTCCCTTTGGAGTTGGTGAGGAGAGGGCGGGCGTTCAGCTCGCGGCGCCTTCGCCGCCGGTGATCGCGAGCAGGTCGTCCTCGCGCAGGAGCACGTAGTCCTCGCCGTCGATCTTCACCTCGTTGCCGGCGTACTTGCCGAAGAGGACGACGTCGCCGACCTTGATGTCGAGCGGCCGGAGCTTGCCGTCGCGGAGCAGCTTGCCGTTGCCCACGGCCACCACGCGCCCCTCGATGGGCTTCTCCTTGGCCGAATCCGGGATGATGATCCCACCCTTCGTCTGGGTCTCGCTCTCGAGACGCTTGACCACGATGCGGTCGTGCAGCGGCCTGATCTTCATGATGGCTTCCTCTATCGTCTGTTGCGGGCCCCGGCGGGCCGACTCCCCCCGGCCGTGGCTCTTGGCCACGGAGGGTGTCGAGCACCAACGCCGCTGGCACTCGGCTATGCCGGTGGCTAAAACCGGCCCGGAAAATAGATCCCCCCTTTCCACCGTCAAGCCCACCCTGGGCCGGCCGGTCGTTTTTCCGGAGGGCGGCGTACGTCCCGGAAGCACCCCGAACGACCTGGTTCGGGGTGCACGGAGGACGGCGGGAGGACGAGCCCGGCCAAGACGGACGGAATTTCCAAGCGATCTCAAGCTGTTCCGAACAAACGACAAGAAGCGCTTGACAGGACCGACGGTTCGGCTAATTTGCGCGGCCCGTGGACGACGGAGCGATTGCTCCGGTGTTCCGCCGGTCCCTTGGTCCGCAGGGCCTGGGGAGAGCCGATCCTTTGGGGGATCGTCTAATGGCAGGACGACGGTTTCTGGCACCGTCTATCAAGGTTCGAATCCTTGTCCCCCAGCCCGAAGTCGGCTAAGAAGTGTCGCCGACGGATTTGAAAACTGGTCCCATCGTCTAGCGGTTAGGACGCCGGCCTCTCACGTCGGTAACGCGGGTTCAATTCCCGCTGGGATCGCCAGGTAAAACAGAAACAGCGAACAACGGCACCTTCGGGTGCCGTTTTCGTTTTGTGCCTTTGTTTCCGGACCTCGCTTCGGCCCGGTCGGCGCAAAAGACGCGAGGTTGCGCACGCGGTCCTCTTTTGAGAGAGAGGACGCATGAAGGCGCTCCAGTGCACAGAAAACGGCGTCGTCCTCGCCGACGTCCCCGATCCCGCGCCCGCGCCGGGCGAGGTCATCGTCAAGGTCCTGTCGGCCGGAATCTGCAATACCGACCAGGAGCTCGCCCGCGGCTACATGGGCTTTCGCGGCGTGCTCGGCCACGAGGTCCTCGGCCTGCACGCGGGCAAGCGTGTCGTCATGGAGATCAATTGCGCCTGCGGGAGCTGCGCGACCTGCCGCGCGGGCGGGCGCAACCATTGCCCCACGCGCACCGTGCTCGGGATCCTCGGCCGTGACGGCGGAATCGCCGAATTCGTACGGATCCCCGAGGAGAACCTGCATGTCTTGCCGGACGTGATCCCCGACGAGAGCGCAGCCTTCATCGAGCCGCTCGCCGCCGCGCTGCATGCCTTCGACGAGGCCGCGCCCCGGCCGGGGGATCGCGTTTGCCTGCTCGGCGACGGCAAGCTCGGCCTGCTCACGGGGCTCGCCCTCGCGGCGCGGCGCGGGGATCTCGGCCGCGCCGTCGCCGTCGGCCGGCACCGGGACAAACTCGCGATCCTCGAAGCCGCCGGGCTCGACGTCGCGCTCGAATCCGATTTTTCCGAGGCGGGGTTCGACCTCGTCGTCGAGGCGACCGGCCAGCCTGCGGGGCTCGCCCGCGCGCTCGCCATCGTGAAGCCGCGCGGCACGATCATCCTCAAGAGCACGTATGCAGGCGTTGCGAACATCGACCTCGCGCCCGCCGTCATCAACGAGAACAAGATCATCGGCTCGCGTTGCGGCGATTTTCAGCGCGCCATCGACGTGCTCGCCCGCGGCGGCGTCGACCCGCGCCCGCTCCTTTCGGCGCGGTATCCGCTCGCGGACGCCGCGCGCGCGTTCGCACGCGCCGCCGAGCCGGGCGTCTTGAAGGTGCTCGTCTTGCCGTCTTGAATCAGGCCGACACGAGCACGACGCGCGTCACCTCCGGCGGCGCGCCGACCCGCGCCGGCGGTCCCGCCGTGCCGAACCCGCGGTTCACCCACAGCCGGGATCCATTCCGCTCGTAAAGCCCCGCGACGTACCCGTACGGGAGCACGAGCTTGCCCGGCTGCAATGCGCCGAGGTTCACCTGCCCGCCGTGCGTGTGCCCCGAGAGCTGCAAGGCCACCTGGCCCGCGGCCTCCGGAAAAAACACGGGGTTGTGGCAAAGCAAGACACGCGGCAGGTCCTTCGGGACCCGGGCGAGCGCAGCGTCGAGGTTCGGCCCATTCCCCGGCGCGAGCCGCCGCGCCCACACGTCCTCCACGCCGAGCAGCGAAAACCCATCTTTCTCGTCGCCGATCACGAAGCCGTCATTGCGCAGGACCCGCGCCCCGGCCGCCTGCAAGGCCGCCACGACCTCGTCGATCCCCGCATACCAATCGTGATTGCCCGGAATGGCCACGACGCCGTCTCGCGCGAGCGGCGCGATGTTCCGCACGAAGCGCCCGAGCATCTCCGCATATCTCGCGTCGTTGTCGAGGAGGTCGCCGGTGAGCACGATCCGATCGGGCCGCGCCTTGCGCACGAGCTCCTCGGCCGCGCGCATCTCGGCGTCGCCGACGAACGTGCCGAAATGAATGTCCGAGAGCTGGACCAGCGTATACCCGTCGAGGCGCTTCGAAAGCCCCGGGATCCGGACGGGCACCTCCTCGATCACGTAATCGTGCCGGCCGAAGACCGCGCCATAAAACGAGCTGCCCGAGCCCACAAGCAGCGCCGATCCCGTCACCGCCTGCGTGAGAAAGTCACGGCGCGTGGGCAAGGCGGGCGCGGCCTCGGCGTTCGCGGGCGCCGGGGCCGGCGCCTCCGCGGACG
Organism: Polyangium sorediatum; assembly: GCF_029946465.1. Taxonomy (NCBI): domain Bacteria; kingdom Pseudomonadati; phylum Myxococcota; order Polyangiales; family Polyangiaceae; genus Polyangium; species Polyangium sorediatum. The sequence goes on along the minus strand of NZ_JARZHI010000006.1, from coordinate 324,956 downwards.
CAGGCGCGGGCGCGGCAGACTCGGTCGCGAGGGCGAGCACGGGCTCGGGCGCAGGCGCAGGCTTCACGCGGGACGCGAGCCACGTGAAAGGCAGGGCCCCGAGCTTCGCGAGATCCACGAGCAGGAGCAGGCCCGTGCTGATGAGGAGCGCGAGCAGGAGCGTGAACGCGACCTCGCCGAGCGGGCGCAGGCCGACGGCGCGCGCGAGGATCATCGCCACCACGGACCCGAGCACCACGAAGAGGCCTGCGCGCTCGGCCCGCACGGAGAGCCCGAACGCCTGCTTCAAGCGGCGGCCCACGTAAAAACTCGCGGCGAAAAGGACGAGCGAGATGACGACGAAAAAGATCACGATCCGCGGAATTCCCATGGGATGCCGTGCCCTCGGTCGCGAAGCGTAGCGCACGCCCGGCGCTCGCGGGAGGGGGCCGCCCGAAGAGTTCGGGCTCGGTGCTCAGCGCGCCGAGCGCACGCAACGAAAGCCGCCGCCAGCGAAACGATAATGCGGCTCGAACCGGGTGCGCGAATACGTCTTCAGCGATTGCGCGCCGAAGAGCCAGGAGCCGCCGCGCATGACGTAGAGCGGGTGCGGCGGCCGCGCCGTGTTTTTCGGGTTGCGCGAGGGGCCGTCCGTGTAAAAGGCCGGATCGTCGACGTCCTCGCACCACTCCCACACGTTGCCGGCCATGTCGAGCGCGCCGTACGGCGATTGGCCCTCGGGGTAGGAGCCGACGGGCGAGGTGCCGCGGTGTTTTCCGCCGTAATGGGCCCGCGAAGGCGTCGGCTCGGCCTTGCCCCAGGGATACCGACGGCCGTCCGTGCCACGCGCGGCCTTCTCCCATTCGGCCTCCGTGGGCAAACGCTTGCCGGCCCACGAGGCATACGCGCACGCGTCGTCCCACGAGACGTTCACCACGGGGTGATCCTCGAGCCCCCGAGGCACGACGCCGCGCGCCCAATGCGCGAGGAACCGACCGCCGCTCTCGTCGACCGGCTTGTATCCGGTGACCTGGACGAAGAGCGCGAATTGCCGGTTCGTGACGGGCGCGCGGTCGATGTAATACGCGTCGAGGAAGACCTCGCGGCGATCCGGGCCCATGAGAAACGACCCCGCTGGTACGAGCACGGACTCGGCGCCGTCGGTGTCGCGCAGGACCGTGGCGAGCGGCGGAACGGAGGTGCTGGTCGGGCGCACGGCGACGTGCCCCGGCGTGGGTTCGTCAATGGCGGCGAGCAGGCGCTCGCGGAACTCTGCGCAGGTCTGCGGCCGCTCGGCGGCGTTTTTCGCGAGCGCGGAGAGGATGAGGTCTTCGAGCAGGGTCGGGATCTCGGCGCGGTGCTGCGAGGGCTTCGGGGGCTCGGCCTGGACGTGCGACATCATGAGCGCGAAATGGTTGTCCTCGGGGAAAGGCGGCCGGCCCGCCGCGAGCTCGTAGAGCGAGACGCCGAGCGAGTAGATGTCCGAGCGATGATCGGCCGTCTTGTCGCCCTTGACCTGCTCGGGCGACATGTACCGGCAGGTGCCGAGCAGCGCGCCGCTCACGGTGTACGTCGTGCCTTCGAGGATCCGCGCGATGCCGAAATCGACGACCTTCGGAACGAGCTCACCCGCAGGCCCGCGCATGACGAGCACGTTGTCGGGCTTGAGATCGCGATGGATGATGCCCTGCCGGTGCGCCGCGTCCATCGCGTCGAGCACGGCCATGAAGATCTCGCGGATCTCGACGAAGGGCATGCGGCCGCGCCATTTCACGAGGTGATGCGCGAGCGTTTGCCCCTCGACGTGCTCCATCACGATGCCGAGCAGGTGCTCGTGCTCGATGAGGTCGAAGACGGAGACGACGTGCGGATGCGAGAACGTGCGCAGGACGCGGGCCTCGCGGACGAAGCGGCGCCGGATCTCGGCGTCGCCCGCGAGGTTCGAGTGCAGGCACTTGATCGCGACCGTGCGGCCGAGCGCGCCGTCGTGCGCGCGATAGACGACGCCCATGCCGCCCTCGCCGAGCACGTTCTGCACGGCGTACACGCCCGAGAGCACGGTGCCCGACGGGATACGCATGGGCGGCAAGCGGCTGTTCGGCTGGGCCGACGCAGGCGTCGGCTCGCGTTCGACAGGCGTCGTCGGTGCGAGCGCGCTCGGCACCTTCATGAAGAGGACCGTGGGATCGGACGCGGCAGCGACAGGAGCGCCACAATCGGCACAAAAACGTGCCTTCTCGCCGATCACGGCGCCGCAACGCCGGCAGGAGGGCTCGCCCGTGGCCATGGGGGCGGCAGAGCTTCGCAGATCGTCGGGGCACGAGGCAAGACATCGTCGCGCCCGAACCCTGCGTGGTAAAAAGCGACCATGGTTCTTCTGTCCGTCCTCGATCACGTGACGCGCGCGATGCTCGTGCGCCGCGGCGTCGAGAGCCGCTTCCTCGAAACGCCCGTCGGGCGCGTGCACGTGTACGACGCGCGTGGCCAGGGAGCGGCCCCGCCGGTCGTGTTCCTGCATGGCATCGCCGCGTCCTCTGCGGTGTTCGCGCCGACCCTCGCGAGGCTCCGGAAACAGAGCCGTCGCGTGGTCGCCGTCGACGCGCCGGGGCACGGACTTTCGGGCGCACCCTGGGTCACGCTCGGGCCCGAGCGCCTGTTCGAGGCCCTGTCGTACGTGCTCGATCACGAGCTCGACGCGCCGTCCGTCGTCGTGGGCAATTCGCTTGGCGGCGCGATGGCGCTCCGGTACGCGCTGCGGAGCCCCGAGCGCGTCGCAGGCCTCGCGCTCACGTCGCCGGGCGGCGCGCCGGTCGAGGATCCCGAGGAGCGCGAGCGCTTCCTGCGCGGGTTCGTCCTTTCGAACGTGCGCGACGCCCGCGACTTCCTCGGGCGATTGAACCACGCCGTGCCGTGGTACGGGCCGCTCGTCGCGCCGGATCTCGTGCGCATCTTCAAGAACCCGTCCGTGCGCTCGATCCTCGACGGGCTCGAGCCGAAGCACTTCTTCGCGCCCGGCGAGCTCGCGTCGCTCTCCATGCCGATCCACGTGATCTGGGGCCAATCGGACCGCGTGATCCCGCCGTGCTGCCTCGGCTTCTTCAAGGAAAACCTGCCGCCGCACACGGTCTTCCTGGAGCCGGAGGGCATCGGGCACTCGCCGCACACCGAGGACCCGAAGGCGTTCGCGGACTTCGTGCTCCGCGCGCTCGAACGCGCCTCGTGAGCCGCCGCAGCAGCCAGGCGCGCTCGCGCGAGACGGGCTCGTTTCAGGGCGCGCCAGGGTCGATCTTCGCGATGACCTCGTCGCGCGGCCGCGCGCGGTAAAACAGGCTGCGCTTCGGCGCCTCGGCCATGATGCCCTCCCAGGTGCGGCGACGCGGGCGCTTCATTTGATCGGCGAGGCCAAACGGAAACCCCGTCACGGGGTCGGCGCGCTCGACGAAGATCGCGTGCTGGTGAATGTGCTTGTCGCGCTTCTCGCCCTGGATGGAGATGACGTCGCCCGGACGAACCTCGTCCGCAAAATCATGTAGCTCCGCGAAGAAACGCGACCGCTCGCCGAAGGGGATCCGCTCTTCGCCGCGGAAGCGGCGGACCTCGAAGAGCTCGGGCTTCGCCTCGGCGAACTCGCCGAACGAGATGACGCCGCGGCGGTTCTTGATGCCGGATTCGTCGAAATCGAGCCGCCCCACGGCGCGGCCGGGTTTGTCGCCGCGTGCGCGGTACCAGGTGCCCGCGGCGCGCTCGTAGGTATCGAGGACGAAATCGACGCACACCTCGGGCGGGCGTGGGCGGCCCCAGGAATCGAAGACCGCGTACCGTTTTTCCTCGAACGAAAAGCTGTCGCGGCCCTGGAGATAGGCCGTCATCCATTGCGGCCGGAGGGTGCCGTCGCGGAAATGGTCGGGCTCGGCGTCGGGGCGATCGAAGGGAAGCGCCTCGTCGACGGCGCGGCTCACGGCGCCGCGGATCGCCTGCATCGCGCGGCGTTTTTGCGCGGTCTTGTCCTGGAAGGCGCGGACGGCTTCGCGCGCGGGGGGATCCTCGGCGAGGCAATCGAACGAGAGGCGCGCGCCGTCCGCGCGGAGGAGCGCCGCGGCCCAGGTCTCGCCAAAGCGGAGATCGGCGACGATCGCGGATTCGGTCGTGTGGCGGAGGCGCGCGCGCTCGAAGCCGATCTCGTCGGCGAGGACGGCGAGATCGCGATGGAGCGGTCGTTCGAGCTCGGCCTCCGTGACGGCGACCCGATCGCCGAAGAGCAGGTCAGCGGGTTTGCCCGCGGCGTCTTGATAACGAACCTCGCGGCGGACCTCCACGCGATCGAGGGCGCGTATCTCGTGGCCTCGGAGGAGGTGGATGCGGGGCTCGTCGAAGAGGTCGGTCAGGGTGATTTGCGTGACGAGGGCGAGGGCGTCCTGCGGGTCGGATGCATACACGTATCCCTCGCGGAGGACGAGGGCGCGGAGGGCGCGCGGATCACCGCGGTGCCGCTTGCGCAAGCCGCCGACGCGGCCGCCGACGCGCTCCTTGGCGAACAGGCGGGCCGAGGGGACGAGGCGCGCGTCGAGGGCGTCCTCGGGCGTGGGTGCGGGCTCGCGGACGAAGACGAGGGGTTCGCCGCGGGCGCGGCCGAGGATTTCGATCCGGGCGGCGTCGAAGGCGGGCGCGCCGGGGGCCGCGGGAGAAGCGAGCACCTCCGCGACGCGACGGCGGCAAGCGTTTGCCTCGTCCTCGACGTTCGGGGCGGCCCGCGCGGGCGCGGAGGCGGTGGGCGCAGCCGTGCTGGCGAGCGCGGGCGCGGGGAGCGGGCCTCGGTCGCAGGCGAGGCCGAGGAGCGGAAGGACGAGGGTCGAGAGGAGTGCCCAGCGCATGCGGACCGATGGACGAACGAGGGGGCCCAGGGAATTCCCATGATCGGGGCGCGGCGTCCATCCGGTGCTGTCCCGAGAGCAACCGGGCGAGCGTCGGGGCTCCAGATCGGACCGAAAATGTCCGCTCTCGCATGAATACGACGACGCGGTGCGCCGTGGGCCGCGGCAGGGGGATATGGACATTGTCAGTCCTATCGCCGGACATTCCTCTCGACAACCACGAACGCGCCGGATCCCGCATGAAACAAGGGCTTCCGGCTTTTTTCCAGGAATTCGGTTCGCGGACGGAGAATGTCCGATCGCGGGATCGATTCCATTGCGGCGAACCCGGAGATTGCGTATGCATGGGTTCACGGCTCGCGGGACATGAGCCGGCGCTCGGGGGAGGTCCGCTCGCGCAGGAAGCGCGGCGAGGGCCGTTTTTTGTGCGGAGGTGCGTCCGAACGTGGGCGCGCCCCCTCCTTTTGAGCGAACGATGAACGACTCGAACCATTCCTCGGACCTGGCCATGCAAGGAATCGACGTCTTCCTGAATACTTACGTGCGAATCGACGAGGGAACGGCCGTGCTCCTCTGCTCGCATCGCTCCTCGGTGCGCACGGCGGCCTGGATCTATGCTGCGCTCTGGACGCGCGGCGCGGGCCCCGAGACGTATTGCTTCGAAGAGGACGACGAGGCCGGCGACGAGGCGGTGACCGCGGCGATCCAGGCGCTCCGCGCGCGGCCGGGCGTCCGGCGCGTGGCGGTCATCGTATGCGAGCCGGGCGGGCCGTCTCTGCAAAACGCGCTCTGCCGGGCGCAAGGGGACAAGCCCGAGCGCACGCCGATCTTCCGCATCTCGGGCCGCGGGATGGGGATCTTCGAGACGGGATTCGGCGCGGCCGAAGACGAGGCCGAACACGAGGGCCTCGGGCTCACGCCGAGCGACATCGACGATCTGCTCGCGCAGTGCGACACCGAAATGGGCGACCTCGACGATCGCGATATCGAGGAGGTCGCCGCGATGGCCCTGGAAGAGGATATCGACGCGCTGAGCGACGAAGAGCTCGCCGCGCTCGCCGAGCTCGAGGACAGCGAACTGCTGGAGCTCGCGACGGCCTGGGGCGAGGAGGGTTTCCGTGTCCTTGCTTGAAGAGGTGCCCGTGCGACGAAATGCATTGCAATCGGCGAACGGCCCCGCGTCGTCGCGGCGGCGCGTGGACGGGCGGTTCATCACGGACGAGCCGCTCGCGCCCTACGATCGTCACGTGCGGCGCGAACTCGCGAGCTGGTCGGCCGAGGTGCTGCAAAGGCTGGACACGGCGCCCGAAGACCCGATGGAGCGCGCCGCGGCGCTCGCCCGCGCGCACCAGGACGCGGCGCTCCTCGCGAGCTCCTTGGGCCGCCCGAACGAGGCGCGGCTCATTTGCCACGCGGGGCTCGATTGCGTGGCGGAGCAGGCGGAGACGTCGGGCGATACGTCCGTCCTGCTCCTCGGCTTCGGCCCGCTCGTGGAGCTGTCGCGGCTCGACGCGCGGCTCGGGCGGACCGACGAGGCGCTCGGCGTGCTGGAGCGTTTGTCGGGGCTCTTGCGAGGCCAGGGGCTCGTGTTCGGGGCGCTGACGGTTTCCCCCGCGACCTGGGCCCGCATCGGGCCGGGCGAAGGCGGCGCCGAGGGCGCGCTCGCGTCGATGGTGGCGATCGAGACGCTCCGGACGCTGCTCGGCTCGGGTCGTCACGAAGCGGCGCTGGAGATCGCGCGCAGCCAGGCGCCGGCGCCGGCCGATCCGGTGCTCGAAGCGATGCGGCGCGAGGCGTACCTGGTCTCGCTCTGCCGGCTCGGTCGCGGCGAGCAAGCGCTGCTCGTGGCCGCGCTCTGGGCCGCGGAGGCGCACCCGATCCGGCGGCCGATCTTCGAGATCCGCCACGCCGAGGCGCTCGCCGCGTTCGGCGACCCGGTGCGGGCGCACGCGATCACCGAGGAATGCGTGCGGCGCGTGGAGTCACGCCTCGCGGCAGGACCCGCGACCCTGTTCGATCTGACGATCGCGGCGCGCGTGTCGCGGCTGCTCGCGACGCTCGGAGATCCGCTCGCGGCCGAACTCTGCCGAACGACGCTTCCCGCGGCGACGTCGCTCGGCGACGTGCCCCTCGCGGCGGAGCTCGCGCTCCGGATCCTCGCCATGGATCGCCGTCCGGAGGAGCGCGCCGAGGCGCTCGAAGCGCTGCGCGCAATCGCGACGGGCAGCGGATACCGGATCCCCGCCGTGGAGCGAGCGATCGAGGCCGAGGACGGCCCGCTGCTCGCGCGCTCCTTGAAAGAACGCGCGCCGAGTTATCCGCGGCTGTTCGAACGCTTGCTCGGCTTCCCGCCCGAAGCGCTCGATCGTTCCTCGAAATGAAACGCTAGGACCTCGAACACGAGGCGCGGCGTACCGACGGCGACCTCTTGGCTCGCGCGTCCGTCTTCCCCATTCTTCGGGTGGACTGGAAATCCGCGCGCGCAGCGCAGAGGCGGCGCCTCCAATGCGGTCGACGGGCGCGCGCGCGTCGTGCGAGGATGCGACCCCAAACAAGCGCGATTCGCGCTGGCTCATCAAGGACACGAAGCGGGCGATGGAGCATCGGGACGAGGTGGAGGCGCTGCGCGCCGAGGTGAGCGCGCTCCGAGCAGAGCTCGCGGAGGCCCGCGCGGCGCGGGAGCGAGAGAGATGTCTCGCCGCGGGCTACCGCGAGCTCTTCCACGGCGTCCCGACCGCCATGATCCTGACCGACAGCGCCGGGCGTTTCGTGGACATGAACGAGGCCTTCGTCGCCCTGCTCGGCTACACGCTCGACGATCTGCGCGGACGCTCCCCGGACGAGATCTCGCACCCGGATGATCTGCCCGTCGAGCGGACGCTCTTCGCGTCGCTCGCGCGCGGGACGCGGCCCTTCGTGGAGTTCGAGAAGCGCTACCGCCGCAAGGACGGGACCTGGATGTGGGCGCGCCTGTTCACGGGCGTAGTGCGGAACGAGCAAGGCGAGATCATCGCGTCGTACGGATCGCTGAAGGACGCGGAGGAGGAGTTCAGCACGACGGTGACGTCGGTGCGCGCGGTCGAGGCGCGCAACCGCGCGCTCCTCGACGCCGTGCCCGATCTGCTCTTCGTGATGGGCCGCGACACGCGGTTCCTCGACTGCAAGCCCGCGCGGGACGTGCCGCTGCTCGTCTCGCCGGCGCAGTTCCTCGGGCGGCGCCTCGTCGACGTGTTCGGCACCGACTGGTCGCGACGGCAAGCCGACATCATCCGCGACGTGGCCGAGGACGGCGAGCCGAGGATGGACAGGTACTCCGTCGAGACGCCCGACGGCCCCATGCATTTCGAGGCCATGTTCTCGCGGTCGAGCACGGGCGAGGTCGTCGTCGCGATCCGGGACGTCACGAAGCGCGTGCAGGCCGAAGCCGAGCGGGATCGGCTCGCGCGCGAGGTGAGCGCGCAGGTGAACGAACTCCGGCGCTGGAAGGCGCTCGCCGACCGCGCGCCCGACGGGATCTCGATCGTCGGCCTCGACGGCGAACTGACGTACGCAAACGCGGCGTTCGAGGACATGCTCGATCGACGTCCGCTCGTCGGGACCAACGTGGCGCACGTGCTCGCGACGGCCGCGGAGGCCCGGAGCATCGACACAGCGCTCCGGGCCGAAGGCCAGTACCGCGGCGATCTCGTGCTCCTGCGCGGGGATCGGACACAGATCGCCACGCAAGGCGTGCTCTTCGTCATGACGAACGAGGACGGGACGCCCGCGTCGTTCGGCACGATCATCCGGGATCGGACCGAGGAGCGGCGCGCGGAGGAGGAGCGGGCGCTCCTGCGCGAGCAGCTCATCGTGGCGCAACAAAAGCTCATCGAGGAGCTGGAGACGCCGATCCTGCCCGTGGCGCCCGGCGTGCTCGTGATGCCGCTCGTGGGGCGGGTGGACGCGGCGCGCGCCGAACGGCTGCTCGGATCGGTGCTCGCGGGGACCACGGCGCACGGGGCGCGCATGGTGATCCTCGACATCACGGGCGTGCCGGTGGTGGACGCGGAGGTGGCCGAGGGCCTCGTGCGGGCCGCGCGCGCGGTGCGGCTGCTCGGCGCCGAGACGCTCCTCACGGGCGTCGGCGCCCTCGTGGCGCGGGAGCTCGTCGCCCACGCCGAGGAGATCGCGGTGCTCCGGCCTTGCAGCACGCTCGAACGCGCGGTCTCGATCGCGCTCGGGATGTCGCGGCGCGGCAGCGGTCCTAAAGCAAGCTGATCATGTCGACGGTGGCGGCGTAATCGACGCGTGGCGCGCGCGACGACACGACCGTGGGATACGCGCAGAGCGCCTCTTCGAGGGCATGGCGCGTCCCGCCCGGCGGGAGCTCGAACGCGATGCCGACGCCGCGGCGGCCCTCGTGCGCGGCGAGCTCGTCGGCGATCCGCGTGACCTTGCCGCGGGCGTCGATCCACTGCTCCCGCCCGGGGATTCGCAGCGAAATCAGGACGTCGTCGCCCACGGTGGCGGGCACGTCCGCGACGAGGAGCATCCCGCAGGTGGACAGGTCGACGCCCCGAGCGCCGAGCATGGTGAAATCGTCCTCGCGCACGACTTGACACTCGACGGTCACGGCATGGCGCGGGACGCGGCGCTCGTTGACAAGCAACATCTCCATCAGTGGCCTCCTCGCGCGAAGCCTACCGAGCCGCCCCAACGCGGCCAAGAAAGCGCCTTTCCCACGTCCCCGGAGCGCGCCGCGTTGGGATACGCTCGGGCCATGTCCTCGCGTACCTTCGTCCTCGCGCTCCTGCCTCTCGCCTGCCTCGCCTGCGGTGATCCCGCCTCGAACGAGCCGCCGGACCAAGACGGGCCGCCGAAGGAGATCGTCTGGAACGCGCTGCCCACGAACGGCGCGCCCGCGCCGCGGTACGCGCATTCGGCCGTGTGGGCGGGCTCGAAGATGATCGTGTGGGGCGGCGATCTCGGCGGAAACCCGGCCGCGACGAACACGGGCGGCATCTACGATCCGGCCACGCGCACGTGGACGAGCACGAGCACGGCGGGCGCGCCGGCCGCGCGGTTCTCGCACACCGCGGTATGGACGGGCTCGAAGATGATCGTGTGGGGAGGCTTCGGCGCCGCGGATCTCGAAGCCGCGGGCGGGATCTACGATCCGGCGACGGACACGTGGACGCCGATGAGCACGATGGGACAACCTCCGCCGCGCTTCGCGCACACCGCGGTGTGGACGGGCTCGAAGATGATCGTGTGGGGCGGCGCGAGCGGGGCGAACGTGCTCGGCTCGGGCGGCATCTACGATCCGGAGACGGACACGTGGATGAGCACGAACGGCGCAGGAGCCCCGAAGGGGCGCCGGTATCACGGCGCCGCGTGGTCCGGGCAGCAGATGGTGGTCTGGGGCGGGACCGACGCCTTCGATTGGCTCAACGACGGTTTGTGGTTCGATCCCACGGGCACGCCGCAGGGCGTGTGGATCCGCCCGACGGGAACGAGCAACGTGCCGGAGCGGCGCGAGCGTATGACCCTGGTCGCCACGGGCCCGTTGTTCCTCGTGTGGGGCGGATGGAACGGCGGCGTCAACTTGAACACGGGCGGGCAGCTCGACGCGGAGTCGAACGAATGGACGCCGACGACAATCACAGGCGCTCCAGGCATCCGCGCCGATCACGCGAGCGTGTGGGCCGGCAATCACCTCGTCGTGTGGGGAGGTTGTCGGGAAACACCTTGCATGCCGAACAACATCGAAGGAGACGGGGGGCAATACGTGCCGGGTCGGGACGGCGGCACGTGGTATCCGATCGCGGCGCAGGCAAACCTCCCGGCGCGGTACGGGGCGACACTCGTGTACACGAAGAGCTCGGTGATCGCGTGGGGCGGGCGGACGGATCCGTCGACACGTACGAATACGGGCGCGGAAGCGCCGCTTTAGTCCCGAGGGGGACGCCTCGCGTCCCCCTCTCGGCCAGGCAGAGCCCGGCCGATTCACCCCCCGAGGCGAACTCGCTACGCGATCTCGCAAAGCGCCGAAGCGCCGCTTTGATCTAGGCCACGAGCACGTGATACGCCGCGCTGACCTCGGCAAACCGCGCGGCGTTCCGATCCCGCGTCGCTGCGGGAGCCGTGACGTGGCGATCAGGATGCAGCTCGATCGCGAGCTTGCGGAAAGCGCGCCGCACCTCGTTTTCGCTGGCCGCTTCCGAGAGACCAAGCTTCGCCAGCGCACGCCGCTTCGCTTCGGGGATCGGGTGGCAAAACCGCGACGACGACGCGCGCGGCGGCTCCCTCCGTGTCTCCTCCTCGGCCTTCGGCGCGCCGGGGTAAAACCTTTGCGCGCGCGCCGGCGCGCGGCGGTAGCGGACCTCGGACGCGGGGACGAGATCCCGCAGACGCGGCCGGCCCACCAGAAAATCACGTGGTTCGAGCGGGTGAATGCGGCGCGCGGCGATCTTCATGGGCCGGGCCGTGTGAAACGCGATGGCCGCGTCCTCTAGCTCGAAGAGCGCGTCGAGCTTCATGCGGAGCTGCACGCGCAGCGCGGCTTCAACGGTCGACGGATCCGCGAGGCGCTCCGCGACGAGGATCTCCCCGCTCGGCCGCGGATCGCCGTCCCCGAGGCGGCGCAGGAGCGCGCGCAACGCCGGCTCACCGAGGAACCCTTCGCGCCGGAGCAGCTCCCCGAGAGGCGGCGCGGGCAAGCTCGACTCCACACCGGAGACGAGGCCCGAGGCCAGGTGGATCTTGTGCCTCGACGACACCGCGCCGGGAGGCGCCCATAGATCGGAGAGCTCGAGCGTGCCCGTTGTCCGCTGGCGATACAGCCTCCCGAGCAGATCCCCGAGCGTCGTCGCCGAGAGCCGGCTGGGCAGGATCATGGGCGTCGGTTACCCAAAGCCTCCGATCGTGGCCAAGTTTTTGTAGGATGCGGCCATGACGCTTCCCGCGCCCGCCGCCGACGTCGCCCGAGCCTCGTTGCTCGGCTTCTCGAGCCGGCTGCGAGATCTGCTCGCCACGCTGGAGTCCGCCGCCCTCGTGGGTCAATCGGAGGTGCGCATGCGCGGGCTCGGCGAGCACCTGCGTTTCGCTTGCCTCGCGCTCCCCTGCGCCGAGGCGCTCGTCGCGCTCGAAGTCGAGACGCTCGGCCGGCTCAGCGTCCCCGTCGTGGCCGATGCCCAAGGCTATCGCCGCGCCACGCTGGAGTTTCTCCCGAGCGGGACGCCCTTCGCCTACCTGCTCGGCGGCGGCGGCGCGCACGCCGCGGAGCTCGGCCCGGACGATCCGATGATCGCCGCCTTGCGCCCCGCGCTCGCGACGAAGCCAACGGCGGGCATCTTCGTCCCGATCCGCATCGGCGAGTCCACGATCGGCGGCGCCGCGCTGCTCGCGGCGGACACGCCGCTCGGCGATCATCACCTGGAGATGGCCGAGCGCCTCGCCGAGGTGCTCGCGTTGACGGTCGAGTCGTTCCGCACCGAGCAGATGATCTTTTCGCTCTTCGCGCGCGCGCTGCCGGACCTGCTCGGCGCGGACGCGCCCACGTCGCTGCGCGAGTCGCTCGCGCAGTACATCCACGCGCTGCGGCTCGGGCCGACGTACAAAGAGCGGCTCCAGCTCGCGCTCGCCGTGGGCAAGCTCTGCGATCGCGGGCCGGCCGAGGCCATGCTCTGCGCCGAGGTGCTCGGCCGCATCGACGCCTACGCGGCCTCGATGGGCGGCATCGCGTCCTACGACGGAACGCCATGACGGAGACGAGCGCAGAGGCGACGAACGAGGCGCGCCGCGTGCGTGTCGCCCTCGTGGACTCGGGCGTGGACACGTCGCACCCGTGGCTCGTGAACGCAGCGCTTCGCTCGCTGCGCGTCGAGCGGAAGGGCGAGGGATACGCGGTCGGTCCCGACGAACCTGTCGATCGTTCGGGCCACGGGACGGCGTGCGCGGGCATCATCCACAGGCTCGCGCCGTTCGCCGAGATCACGAGCGTCTGCGTGCTCTCGCCCGAGGGCCGATGCTCGCGCGACGGGCTGCTCGCGGCGACGCGCTTCTGCGTGCGCGAGGGCTTCGACGTGGTGAACCTGAGCCTCGGCATCGACGTGCCCAAGGGCGCGCCGCTCCGGCCGACCGACTACAAATCGATCGTCGAGCTCTACGAGATCGCGGACATCGCGTACACGGCCGGCGTGGTGCTCGTGGCGTCGGGGCCCAACGCGTCGGCGTTCCGGACCTACCCGGGCCGCTTCAAATCCCTGATCGGCGTGGGACGCGCGTCGTCCGACGATCCGGAGTTCTTGCGAACCGAGATCACGGCCGACTGGGAGATCCTCGCGCCGGGCAACGACGTGCTCGCGCCCGCGCTCGGTGGCGGCGAGCGGAGGTGGACGGGCACCTCGTTCGCCGCGCCCCACGTGGCGGCGCACGTCGCGCGCCTCCGGCGCGACCGATCCGATTTCTCGATCCAGGACATCAAGGCCGCGCTGCACGCGCTCGCGGCCCGGCGGCTCGAACGCGAAGCAGGCCTTCCGCGTGTCTCGCTCCCCCCCGCGCAGATCGATCACGGAGGCGCGCTCTCATCATGATCCGTCCCTTGGACCCCCTTCACGAGGTCTCTTCGATCGCGCGGCTCCTGAAGAGCGCGCCCGCGGAGGAGGCGCACGCCGAGATGGCGCGCCTCGAAGCCCAAGGCCTCGATCCCTTGCGCGCCGCCGCGCGCCTCTTCGCGAAGGGCGCGCTCGGCCAGCGGGAAGGCGCGCTCGACGTGGCGCGCGAGAGCCTGTCCGCGGCGGCCGCGGCGTTCGCGGATCTCGGCGAGACGCGCGCCAGCAAGATCGCGCGGTGCGAGGCGATCCTGGCAGCGGTGCGGCGCGGCCCGCGCGCGGTGTACCGCGAGTCGATCGCGATGCTCGAAGCCCTCACGCGGGAAGCGGACGGCGACGCGCTCGTCGAGGTCGTCGCGACGCACTACCGCGGCGCGGCGGAGCGGCTGCTCGGCGACGCGGCGGCGACGCAGCGCAGCCTGCTCTGGGCGCTCGAACGATCGCAGCCGTTCCTCGACGAACGCGCGAAAATCCTGAACTCGCTCGGGACGCTCTACGTGGTCATGGGCGCGCACGGCGCGGCGCGGGAGCTGCTCGAGCACGCGGCCGAGCTGCACCACCAGCACGGCGACATCATCGGCGAGGCGATCTCCTTCGGGCAGCTCGGCTCGGCCGCGCTCGCGCTCGGCAACCTCGAACGCGCGCGGCATTTCCTGCAGCGACAGGAGTGGCTCTGCTCGCGGGTCGGCGACGTCTTCGGCCAGGCCCGCGCGCTGAACTTCCTCGCGGACGTGGCGAGCGCGCGCGGCCGCCCCGACGACGCCCTCGCCCTCGCGACCCGCGCCCGCGAGATCGCCGCCGCCGCGCGCCCGCCGCTCCGCCTGTGGATCGCCTACGCCACACGCGCGATCGGCCGCGCCCGGATGGACCTCGGCGATACGAACGCGCGCGAGGATCTCGAAGCCGCGGCGACGCTCTTCGGCGAGGTGGGAAACCCGCTCGGCGCCGCGCTCACGAGCTGGGATCGCGCGAGGATCGAGGCACGCACGAGCGCCTCCGTGCCCGAACCTCGGGCGCCCACGAGCTTCTTCGGCCCGGCTTCGCAGCTCGCCGCGCTCGGCCTCTCGGGCCGCGTCGCCGAGGTGTTGCGGGACGATCGGACGTTCTCGGCGGGAGGCGCGCGCGCCTCCGAAAAGGCCATCGCGGCCGCGTCGCAGGGGTTGCCGCACCTCTCCGTGGCCCAGGAGGTGGAGCTCCTCCACGCCGCGCCCGACGAGCTCGCGCGCCTGGCCGAGGCGAAGACCACCGCGCAACGCAACCTCGCCCGCCTCTCCTCCTTTTGCCTCGCCCCGTCAGGCCTCCTCGTGGCAGCCGTGGCGAGCCCGAGCGCGGGCACGGGGCGGCCCTCGTTGCCCTCCGAGCGCAGCGCAGCGGCCGCGATCGCAGACATGCCCGGGATCGTCGTGTGGGCCTGGCTCGCGAGCACGCCGATCGTCGAGGTAGGCCGTGATCTCGCCTCGCTGAAGGTCGCGCTCGGCGGCGATGCGCGGGCGAGGCTCTCCCGCGTCGCGGAGGCGCGTGTCCTCTCGGCGCCGCTCGCGGGTGAGGTCGGGCCTCTCGTCGAGGCGCTGGATCTAGGCCCGATCGTGGCTGCGGCGCTCTCCTTGCCGCCGGCGACGCTCGAGGTCGGCGCGAGCGTCGCGTGGGATCCCGAGGCCGAGGGGCGCGCGGTGATGGCGGGCTTCGCGGTGCGCAGGGATCCCACGGATGGGCCCGCTTGACGTAACGGCGCCTCCCCCTATGTTCCGCGTCGCCGGATGAAAAAACCCGAGACGTTCGAGGTGTGGCTCGCGTCGGCGACGATGATCGCGCCGACGGTGCGGCAGCTCGTGTTCGAACGGGTCGACGATCGGCCTCTCGATCACGACCCGGGGCAATGGATCAACCTCGTCTTGCCGCTCCCTGAGGGAGAGTGTCGCCGCGCGTATTCGATCGCGTCGGCGCCCGACGGATCGAGCCGCTTCGAGGTCGCCGTCACGCGTGTCCCCTGCGGCCCGGGCTCGACGTATTTGCACGATCTTTCCGAAGGCTCCGTCCTCTCGGCGATCGGCCCGCACGGCCTGTTCACGCGCGCGCCGGACGACCCGAGCCCCTCGCTCTTCGTCGGCACCGGGACGGGCGTGACGCCGCTCCGCGCGATGATGCAGGCCGCGCTCGCGTCGGGTTCGAAGGCGCCGCTCTGGCTGCTCTTCGGTGCGCGTTTCGAGGAGGACATCCTCTACCGCACCGAGATGGAGGCCTTCACCCGCGCGCACCCGCACGTGCGGTACACGATCACGCTCTCGCGACCGGGCGAGTCCTGGACGGGCAAAAGCGGGTATGTCCAGACGCACGTCCCTGCCCTGCTCCGCGAGCTCGAAGCGGCGGGCGCGTCTGCTGCGCCGCACGTTTACGTCTGCGGCCTCGAACGCATGGTGAAAGCCGTGCGCGAGCTCTGTCGTCACGAGCTCGGCGTCGACCGCAAGCACGTGCACACCGAGCGGTACGACTGATCGAGCCCTTTCGGGTGTGGCGCGACGAACCTGTACCTACGCGCGTGTTCAAGTCGTTCCCCACGCTCCGGGTCGAGCCACTGGACAGCCGTTTCTGTATGGTGTGCATCGACGGCAAATTCGGCGCCCCTGACTGGAATATCGACCCCGAAAACGCCGCCGCTGCCTGCGCGACGCTGAATCACGCGCCAAAACGAGCTCTGAGGGGCCGCCCGTAGGGATCCTCGACCGAGCGCGCAGACGCGCGCCGAAATGCGGCGCGCTCGGTGGACGAAGGCTGGCCCCGAAGCTATAAAATTTCCATGTTACGTCCAATGTTGGATCTTGGCGAAGCTTTCTCTATGCGAGGAGGGGTCATGCGTTTCGTCTTGCTGGCTCAGGTGGCGGGTGCGGCGTTGTTTTTGGCTGGATGCCCGGGGGATCAGCAGGTCGAACCCACCGGCGGCGCGACAGGCTGCCCGGCCGGCCAGGTCTGTCCCCCGGGGACGGGCGGCGGCGGAGGCAACGGCGGTGACGGCGGTGACGGCGCCGGCGGCTCGGGCAACGGCACCGCGCAAGGCGGCAGCGGGCAAGGCGGCAATGGCGCGGGCGGCGCGGGCGCCGGCAATGGCTCCGGCGGCGCGGGCGGCAATGGCTCCGGCGGCGCGGGTGGCAATGGCTCCGGCGGCGCGGGCGCGGGTGGCTCGGGCGGAAGTGGCGGAAATGCGGCCGTTTGCGAGCCGCTCAAGGCCGACGTCGACCTCAAGCTCGTCGAAGCGACGAAATGTTACCCGCTGCAGCCCGAAATCGCACAGTGCCAGGAGATCATCGCGGGCCCCTGCTGCCCCATCAGCGTGCTCGCCCAGGATCTGCCCGAGGTCGTCGCTTACAAGGAGGCGCTCAACAAGTACGAGAACGCCGACTGCGACGCGGCTTGCCCCCCGATTCCCTGCCCGGCAATGCCCCAGTTCAAGTGCACGGCGAACGAAAACGACCCGACCACGGGCGCCTGCACGCCGGTCACGCCCTGACAGCGCCGGGCACCTCCCTGCCGCGCTCCCCTGCCCCTTCGTCTTCGCCCCCGCCGCGCGTCGACGAAGGGGCAGGCGTTTTTATACCGCCTCCGCGCCGGCCGATGATTCGATGACGAGCGCCGCTCACGACCGGGGGGCGCACGAGGAGTTCCCATGACCCCGCATGATTCCCTCTACGAGCAAGCCGCTCGTGCCCTCGAAACCGCGCGCGCGCTCGTCATCGCGGCGGGCGCGGGCATGGGCGTCGACTCGGGTCTGCCAGATTTTCGCGGCGACGAGGGATTCTGGCGTGCGTACCCGCCGTACAAGGACCTCGGCCTCGGCTTCTCGTCCCTCGCGAATCCGCGCTGGTTCGCGAAGGATCCCACCCTCGCCTGGGGTTTTTATGGTCACCGCCTCGAGCTCTACCGCAAGACGCAGCCGCATGACGGCTTCAGGGTGCTCGCGCGGCTCGCGCGCAGGATGGACGACAGTTGCTTCGTTTTCACATCCAACGTCGACGGTCAGTTCCAGCGCGCAGGCTTCGACCCCGCGCGCATCGTCGAGTGCCACGGCGCCATCGATTTCATGCAATGCACGCGCGCCTGCGGCGCCGGAGTCTTCCCCGCCGATCCCTACACGGTCGAAGTGGATCCGACGTCATTCCGCGCCAAGGAGCCGCTTCCAGTCTGCCCACGTTGCGGGGCGATGGCCCGGCCCAACGTGCTCATGTTCGGCGACGGAGGCTGGGACGCGAGCCGCACCGACGCGCAGGAGGAGAGGCTCGGGGCGTGGCTCGTGTCGATCCGGGGCGAGGCGCGCGGTCGCGTGGTCGTGATCGAATGCGGCGCCGGCACGGCCATCCCCACGGTTCGTCATTTCAGCGAACGAATCGTCACGAGCCTCGGCGGCCTGCTCGTACGCATCAACGTCCGCGAGCCCGAGGTCCCCGCGGGGCACGTGGGCCTGCCCCTCGGGGCCCGCGCGGCGCTGACCGAGATCCTGGCGCGCATCAAGCCCCACGCAAAGGGCTGACCTGCGCGACGCGCATTCGATGGCGCGATTGTTGGGAGCTCAAAAGAACGAGCGGCGGCATCCCGGGGGACGCCACCGCTCACCTCAACCCGGCGTGAACGCGCTGCCCGTCCAGCGGAGCGTCAGGGGTTTGCCGGTCGGCGGGAGCTCGACGTCGATCGAGACGAGCTTCGGCGGTTTGCCCTCACCGTCGGGCACGAGCGCATCGACACGAACCTTCGTCGCGCGCGCGGGCGCGAGCTCTTCGGGGCGCGCGAGGCGGAGGGAGATCGGCGACTTCTCCGCGAGGCCAAAGCGGAGCGCGTAGAGGCCCACGCCCGCCGCGGCGACGTCGGGGCCGAGGGGGTCCTCGGTCTTGTCGCGCAGGAGCTTCACGTCGAGGGCGAGCGCGCCCGCAGGGGCACGGACGAGCGCGACCACGGCGGCATTCGGGTACGGGAGCTCCAGTGAGGCGCGCGCGAGGCGATCCGTGTCCGACTCCGAGAGCCCTTGCTGGCCGCACCCCTCCGCGAGCAGGACATGCGCGAGGTAGCCCGCGAGCCTGCCGAGCGTCTCGTCCCCCGCGCGGCCGCCCGTCTGCGCGACCCGCGCGAGCATGCGGTGCGCGATGTCGAGCCGACCCGCGCCCGCATGCGCGAGCGCGAGGCGGATCACGGCCGCAGGCTCCTCGGGGACGAGCTCTTCGAGCACCGCGTAGGCCAGAGAGGCGTCGTCGAAGAAGCCTTCGTTGCGAAGGCGATCCCCGAGGAAGGCGCGCGCCCAGGGGTCTCGCGGGGCGCGCTCGGAGAGCTCGCCAAACGTCCGGCGCGCCTCCGCTTCGTCGCCGATGCGCAGGAGCGCCGACGCCGCGTCCGCGAGCAAGCCCGCGTCGGCAAACGGATCACGGCGAGCGCGGCGGATCTCCTCCGAGAGCTCGGCTTTCATATCGAGCGCTTCGAGCAACGCGAAGAGCCTTCGCCGGAGCCGCGCGTCGTGCGGCGCAATCCCGAGGAAGCGGCGCACGACCGCGAGCCGCCCCTTGTCGCCGTCCGCCGCGCGGTACTGCTTCCGGAACGTGCCCACGGGGTACCGCTCGCTGCCCACGAGCTCGCGCTTGATCGCGTAGAGCTCCTCGGGGCTCTGCGCGCGGCGGATCGCCTCGCGCCGGAGCAGCGCGGCCGCGTCGCTCTCGCCGAGCAGCTCGAGCCGCCCCGCGACGCCTACACGCGCGAGGCCGTTCGGCTCGTTCACGAGGATGAGCTCGAGCAGCGCACGGCGATCGGTCCACGTGGGCAGCTCGCACGACTGCTTCGCCTCGACGTACACCACGTCGGCCTGGCTGCGTTCGAGTCGCTCGCGCCACACGCCGCGGCGGAGCGGCATCGGCAGGAACGAGGTCGGCGAGCACTTGCGGCCCCGCAGCGTCGCGCGCGGCGGCGGCAAGCCGAGCGTGCGCGTCACCTCGATCAACACGGTGAGCCCACTCGCGGGGAAGATCATCCCGCGCACGACGACCTCGACGCATCGGTTGAGCGCGTCGTCGTCCGCGCCGGCGACGCCCTTCACGCGGACCTTGTCGGCGCGGCCTTCGCCGTCGATCGAGAAGTTCACGTCGAGTTTGCCCGAGAGCTCCGGCCGGAGCGCCGCGCGCGAGTCGCGACACGCGCGGACCGAAGGGCCCGCCTCGTCGAGGAGCCTCGCAGCGGCCTCGGCCACCGCGGCCTTGTAGGCGGCCTCGTCGTCCTTGTCCTCGGCCGACTCGGTCTCCTGCGGGACGTTCATGAGCGTCCCGGCCGCCGCGCGCGGCGTGGCAAACGCCGCCGAGAAGCCGGACTCGGGCCCGGCCGAGAGGTCGAGGATGCGCGTCTGCAAGAGCGACGGCGGGTAGACGCGCGGGCCGCCGATCACGAAGCCGGTCCACGGCGTGAGCAGGCCGGCACGCAGGGCCACGTCGGTCGCGGCCTCCCGCCCCTTGCCCTTCAGCGCGATCTCCTCGACGCGCGCCGCGGCCCAGCGCCGCGCCACGTCCTGCTCGCGGAGCGCGCGCTCCACGACGACGGGCCGCTTCTCCTCGTGCACGCCGCGCGCATCCCGGTACCGAAGCGTGATCGAGCGCGGCGGATCCCCGCGCACGCGCCCCACCGCGAAGACCGTCTCGCCGGCTGTGATCGCGCGGGCCGAGCGCGGGTAGATGCGATCGACCTCGGTCCCGAACACGACCTCGACGCCCGCCACCGCAGGCTGGAGCGCCTCGGCGATGAGCTCGGTCGCGACGCGCGCGGCGTCGGTCGTGTCCGCGATCTCGAGCAGCGGCCCCGAACCGCGCACCAGGCTCGCGAGCGCGAACCGGTTCACGAGCGGCCCGACGCCCACGGCCCCGAGGCGCGGCGCCCCGCCCTGCCGGCGCGCGAGCCGCGCCTGGATTCGATCGACCGTTGGATCTCCAACGGTCGGCCAGCCGTCGCCCACGTAGATCACCATGCCCGCAGGCGCGTCGGCCGGAAGCGCGTCCGCACCGGCTTCGAGGGCGCGGCCGAGATCCGTCGCGCCGCCTGTCGAGATCTGCCCGAGCGCATCGCGGATCGCCTTGCGGCGCGCCTCGTCCACCGGGCCGATCGCGGCCGGGCCGAGGGGACGCACGGTCTGATCGGCGGCCAGCACGACCACCTTGTCGCGCGCCCCGAGGCCCGAGAGCACCGCGTCGACGAGCGCACGCTCCGCATCGAGCAGCGCCGGCTCCACGCTCGACGAGACATCGAGCACGAGCGCGAGCGTGACCCCGTCCTCGGCGCGCGCCTCGGGCACCTCGGTGCGCACGAGGATCGTCGAGGCCGGATCGTCCTCGTCTCCCTCGAACGGCGGCGCCACGAAGAGCCGCGCGGGCGCCGACGAAGGCTCGATCGCGACGTCCACCACGAGGTCCGCGGTCGGCCGATAATCGGGCCGCCGCACCTCGACGGTGCTGCCCGTCACGCGCGCGCCGAGCCCTGCGCCGATCGACTTCGGGCTCGACTGCGTCGCGTCGATCTTCGCGGAAAACTCGCCGATGAGCGGAGGCGCGGCGTCCGAGACCATGGGGTAGCGGTACTGCACGACCCAGGTCCCGTCGCCCTTCGGCCGGGGCGAGAGCCACTCGACGTACCGGACAATCACCTGCACCGTCGCGCCGGGCGAGATGCTCGGGATCGTCGCGCGGACCCAGCCTTCGCCGGCCCACTCGAGCACCTCGCCGCCCGAGCTGGAGCTCCCCGGGCCGCGCAGTTCGCGCGTGGCGAGCGCGATGTGGCCCTCGTTCACGTTGCCACCACGCACGGAGGCGAAACGCGCGACGATCGCGCCCGGCGGGATCGCGAGGCGATAATCACCCGTCACGGAGGTGCTGCCGGCGTTGAAGAACGTCGTCCGCACCTCGGTCTCGGCGAGCTCCCGCGCGACGGTCGCCTCCACGTCGTGCGCGCGGATCGTGAGCGGGGAGCCGGCGTCTCCGGGTTTGTCCGGCCGACCCCACAGCTCACCGACGGCCCTCCGCGGCGCGCCCTTCGCGCCCCACGGCGCGGCCATCCCACCGGTCCAGTCGTCGTAACCGCGCTCGGGCGCGATCTCGACCTTGCTGCCGTCCACCGTGGCCGTCTCGCCCGCGCGCACCGTCTTCTCGGCGCCGCCCGCGCGCACCGTGATCTCCTCGGTCGCCGCGTAGAGCTTCGCGCTCGCCGGGCGCTCGCGCGAGCGCTCGATGCCGGTGTTCGCTCCGCTGACGATGCCCGTCGCCTCGCCGAGTTCGATCTCGGTCCGCGCGCCGAGCGCGCCCTGCACGAAGATGCGCCCGTGTTCGAGGGCCACGCCCTTCTGCGTGATGCGCAGGCTCGTCGCTCGATCGAGCACGAGGCCCGTGCCGTCGTCGAGGCGCAGGCGCGCGCGGCCGTCGGCATCAGTCTTGACGACGTCTCCCTCGGAGAGCCGCCGCGTCTTGTGCACGGGCGCGCCCGCGGCGGTCACCGAGGCGTGCACCGCTTGCAGATCGGCCACCGTCGGCACGAGCGGCTGGCTCGGCATCCGCTCGCCTTGCCCGCGCAGCAGGACGACCGTTACAAGGATGACCACGATCGAGCTCACGATCGCGAAGAGCGCGGGCGGGATGCTCCCGCCTCCGGACGGCAGGGGCGGAGGCGGGGTCCGCCGGATCTGCTCCTGCGCGCGCGGATCACTCACGGGGAGCCACTCGGCCGTGTCGAGCTTCTCGCCGCGCGTGACCACGATGATCCGACGCTCTTTCGTGCGCGGAGGCTCAGGCGCAGCGGCCGCGGGCGCGTCGTCGTCGTGCTCATCATCGTCGTCGTCGCTTCCGCTTCCGCCTTCGCTTCCGCTTCCGCTTCCGCTTCCGCTTCCGCTTCCGCTTCCGCCTCCGCTTCCGCCTTCGCTTCCGCTTCCGCTTCCGCTTCCGCCTCCGCTTCCGCCTTCGCTTCCGCTTCCGCTTCCGCTTCCGCCTGCGCTCGCAGTTTCGTCTCCGCTTTCGCTCGCGCGCGCGCTCTCCTCTGCGCTGCCCGTGGGTTCTTCGGGACGAACGGCTGCCTCTCCGGCCGCCTTGCTCGCTTCCTCGGAGGGCGTGCTGTTCACGTCTTGCTCTTCTCGTCGCTCGTCGCTCACGGCTCGACCTCCCGGGCCTCACCCTTCGAGATGGCGAACGCCCGCACCGGCTTGCCGCCGCGCGCGAAGCGGATCGATTGCTTCACGATGGTCTCGCCGTCCTCCCCTTCGTCGAAGACGATCGTCAGGATCGCCTCCGCGCCGAGCCGCGCGGCGTGCTCCACGTCCTCCCCTTCGAGCCGCACCTCCACGCGTGCGTCGGGGCGCATCGGCAGGAGCACCTGCGCGATGCCCAGCGTCACGTCGCCTTCCGGCGCAGGCATCTGCGTGCCGAGACCGTTCGTCCAGAGCGACGGGTGGAACTCGGGGTGCGACCACGTCAACGAGACCCGCGCCCCGCGCGGCGCCTTGCCGGCCGCGCGTTCGGTCGAGATCACCCGCAGGAGCCGCGCGCGCAGCGTCTGCTCCTCGTCCTTCTTGCCGTTCTTCTGCGCGAGGAGCCGGCCCCACGCGAGGTACGTCGCGGCGAACGCGCGCGCCGTCACGGCCGGGCTCTGCTCCGCGTCGGGCGCGCCGGCCGCGCCGCCCTTCTCGGTCCACTTGATCGCCTCTTCGAGCTTGCCCATGCCCTCGGCGGCGGCCGCGAGCAGGAGCGAGACGCTCGTGTCGTCGGGCGCGAGCCGCGCCAGCGTCTCGTACTGCCGCGCCGCGTCCGCGTACCAACCGTGGGCCCTCAAAAGATCGCCGAGCCTGCGCCGCGCGACCGGATCGTCGGGAGCGAACTCCACGATCTCGCCGAACGACCGCCGCGCCTCGGCCTCGTACGCGGCCTTCTTGCCCGCGTCGGCCTCCTTCGCCGCGAGGCGCATGTAGAGCTCGCCGACCGCGGTCCGCACCCGCGCGTCCGCGTCGGGCCTCGACCGCAACGTCCTGCCGAGCTCACGCGCGCCCGCGTCGTCCGACGCATCCTCCAGCATGTCGAGCAGGCGCAGCGCGAGCGCAAAATCGTCCGGCCACTGCGCCACGAGCTCCCGCACCTTCTTCACCCGCTCGTCGGGAGACTTCGTGTCCTTGATGAGCTTCTCGAGGAGGCTCGGATCCATCGTCTTCAGGCCGAGCGCCGCGTGCAGCTCGCGCATCTCCTGCGCCGTGCGCACCCGCGCGAGGATCCCGCGGTAGAGCGCGTCGGCCACGCCGAGATCCGTGAACATCACGCGCCAGAGCGACACCTTCGCGCCGATCGACGGCATCGCGTCGAGCATGAGCGACACGAGCTTCGACCTCTCCCGCCACGTCGGCGCCTCGCACGCCGAGAGCGCCGCGCGGTAAACCGATCGCACGCCCTGCGCGTTACCCGCGGCGCGCCCGAACCGCTCGCGCCACAAGCCTACGCGCTCCTCGAACGGAACGAGCGCGGCGCCGCTGCACGGCGACGCCTGATGCGGCACGTCGCCCACGTGCACCACGATCGTCGTGCCCGTGAGGCCGGAGGCGCGCTTGGCCTTCTCCGCGGGCTTCTGATCCTCATCGGCCTTGGGGATGTCCTCCCCGGCAGACGGCTTGCCACTCAGGTCCCCGCCCGCGAGCGGATCCCCTGGTGCATTCGACTGCTTCGTCGAGCCGAACGGCAGCGACGGCGCGGGCTGCGGTACAGGCGGACGTGCCGCCGGCGCGGCCGTCGCCGCGGCGCTCGGCATCGCGATCGGCGCCTCCATGATCTTCGGCGGCGCGCTCTTGTGCTGTCCACCGAGCCGGCCCTGCCCCGAGCCAAAGCCTTGCCCCGTGCCCGTGCCCGCGCCGTGCCCGATCGTCCCGATGGAACCGAGTCCGATCCCTTCGCCTCGTCCGCCGCCACCCTCGGCGACGCCCGAAAGCCCGAGGCCGCCGGCGCCGAACCCGTCGCCGATCGTGTTGCCCCACTGGTTGCCGACGGCGGAGGTCGGCTCACTCGCGAGCGAGTCGTCGCGCCCCCACGGCGCCGTCGGCGCGTTCGGATCGCCGCCCGCGCCCGTGTTCAGCATGCCGATCATCCCGAACTCGGCTGCGTCACGCAGCGCGGCTTGCCGCGCGATGTGCGGATCGGCGTTGTCCGCGGGCCCTTGCACGCCGTAGCGGTTGCCCGTCGAGCGCGAGACCGGGTTCCCCATCGATCCCTCTTCGCCCTTCGCGCGCGTGCCCGTGCCGCCTTCCTTGTTGTCGGCGTTCGGCGCAGCCGCGACCTCCGCGGCCGCGACGCTGACTTCCTCTTCCTCGTCGTCGACGTCCGCCTTGATGATCGGCGTCCAGCCCATCCGCCGCTTCGTCTCGACGAGGCTGCGCGCCATGCCCTTCTTGCGCTCGAGCTCCGCGCGCTCCTCCGGCGTCATCTCGTTCTTCGTCGGCACGTAGAGCGACGTGACCGGCGTGATGATCGCGTGCCGCGAGCCGAGATCCACCATCGCCGCGCGCCCCGTCGCCTCGGCCATCATCTGCATCAGGCGCCCTTCCGCCCAGCGACGCCGCAGATCCCCCTCGTCCTCGATCCGTGTCACCTGCAGGTTCGTCTTGACCGTACCCGCGGGCCCCGTCAGCGAAACCGACGTCGGCAGCCCCGCCGTCGTCACGCGGCCGATCACCGCGATGCTCTCGTCCGCCACGAGCGCGCCGAGATCCCGCGGGAAAATGCGCTCCACCGTCGGACCGAGATCCACCTGCGCGCCCAGCCAAACCGGACGCTCAGCATGTTCGAGCAGCCGAAGCGCCACGCGCGCCGCGGCGTTCGCGTCGGCCACGCGCTCGGCAAACCCGCCCCGCGCGAGGCCTTCGAGCAACGCCATATCCGCCTCGTCGCCCACGCCCACGCCGAACATCCGCACCGGCCTCGGCAGCTTCGCCATCCGATCGCGAAGCTCCTGCAGCCTGAGCTCGCCGACCGTGGGCGCGCCGTCGCCGACGTACACCACCGCGCCGCGCCGCGCCGGATCGAGCAGCGCCGCGGCCTGGCTCAACATCGCCCCGAGATCCGTCGCGCCGCCTCGCTCGATGCGCGACATCCGCGCGAGCACCTCGCGCCGCCCCGCCTCGTCGATCGGCGCGAGCCCCTCCTTGCCCGGCACGACCGGCACGAGCGACGTGTCCCCGCCGAACACGCCCACCCGATCGTCCTTGCCGAGGTGCGCGAGCAGCGCCGCCGTCGTCGCGCGCGCGATCGCGAGCGACGGCGCGTCCGTCGCGGCCGACGTGTCGATCACGATCGCCAGATCGAGCCCGCCCTTCGCGAGCGGCACGTCCGCGGATCGCACCGGCACGATGACGTAGTCGGCCTCCGTCTTCGCGCGTTGCATCGCGTCCGCGCGCTCCGACGGCGGCACCGTCTCGGGATCCATCGTGTGCGGCGCCGTGTAGCCGCGTGGCGCGACGAGGCCGTCGTCGAAGAGCTCGATCGCGAGATCGGCCCTCGGCACGAAGTCCTGCGCGCGCACCGTGATCGTCCCGCCCTCGCGCACGCCGCTCATGCCCGTGCGCACCTCGCGCGCGCCCGCCCGCGCGAGATCGATCGTGGCCGTCAACTCCTCGATGTGCGGCAGCGACCCCTCGGCGCCCTCGGCGGCCATCGGGTACACGTAGAGCCGGCGTTCACCGCGCGCGCCCGTGCGTCCGAGCCACTCGGCATAACGCACCACGACACGCCGCGATTGTCCGGGCAAGAGCGGGTAGAGCCGCGCCTTGTACACGCCCGGCGCCTCCCACTCGAGCAGCGCCGGATCCTCCTTGCTGCCCTCGTAGACGTTCGCCTGGTACTGCGCGGCGGCGGCCGCCTTCTCTTTGACGTACCCCCAGAACACCACGCCGTCGCGATCCACGCCGAACTTGTGCAGCGTCGCGCCCGCGGGCGTGCGGAACCGATACACGCCCTCGACCGTCGCCGAGCTCGGGTTGAAGAAGACCTCGTCGACCTCGGTGATCGCGAAGTCGTCCTGGATCGACACACGCACGTCGAGCCTCTGGATCGCGAGCGGGAAGCGCGGCGCGCCTTGCTCGCCCGGGCGACGCGCGCCCACCGTGCCCACGCCGTACGGCGAAGGTTCGGCGGAGCGATCCGTCGTCGCGAGGCCGCCCGTCCAGTCCTCCCACGTGAGCACCGGCGACGTCTTCGCCGTTGGCTCGCCCTTGTGGGGTTCGAGCGTGAGCCGCTCGCCGGCCGTCGCGCGCCCCGCGCCGTCCGTGCGCACCTCGCCGGCAAGCACGTACACGTCCGACGCGCCGTCCTTCTGCGCCACGTCGATGCTCGCCCGCACGTGCGCGAGGTGCAGCGGCCCGGTCGGCGTCCGCAGCTCGGTCGTGATCGTCGCGGGCGTGTCCACGAAGACACGCCCGTGCTTGATGTCGATCACGTCGGCGTGGAGGACGAGCTCCGCGGGGCCTCGGATGAGCAGCGTCGCGCCCCCGTCGCGCCGGAGCCACGCGAGCCCGTTCTCCTGCACCCGCACCACCTCGCCGTCCACGAGCCTTTCTCGCGGGTACGGAGGCCGTTCCGGCTCGCCGGGCGGCGCGACCAGGACGTCGCGGCGGACCGTCCGCAGCTCGGCCCAGGTCTGGGATCGTGGCAGGAGCGGGCGCTCCGGTTCACGACACGCGGTGAGCAGCCCCGGACAAACCAAGGCGAAGAACGCCAGCACCACGAGGGCGAGGCGCGAACGAGCGCGGTACGAGGACATCCTGGGGTGCCTCCACATCGAAAGGAATGCGAAGGCACAGGCGCGCCCCCGATCCTGTCGAGAAGACTCTACCAGGACACCCGAGCTGGGATTTGGTTCCTTTTGAGATGGGATCGCGAGGGAGGGGCGAGGAGCGAGGCGAAGACGTCACCCCGCTCCTCGTCGAGCCTGCTCAGGGCGGGGGGGCCGCCTGGCTCTTCTTCGCCGACTTCAGGATGTTGAACTCGACGCGGCGGTTCTTCTGGCGGCCAGCGGACTGCTTGTTGTCGGCGACCGGCTTGTCGGGCCCGTAGCCCTTCGCCTGGATCCGCGTCTTGTCGATGCCCTTGTCGATCAGGTACTTGACCACGGCATCCGCGCGCTTCTGCGACAGCGCCCGGTTCTCCTCCGTCTTGCCCACGTTGTCCGTGTGGCCCGCGACCTCCACGAGGAAGATCTCCTTGTGGATTTCGAGCACGCTCGCGACCGCGTTGAGCACGGCGAAGCTCGTCGCGCCCTGGATCTTGTCGCTGTTCGTGGCGAACTCGACGCGCTGGAGGATCTTGATGTCGTCGTCCGTGATCGTGACGAGCGACGGGCCCTTGTCCGGGCAGCCGTCGGTGTCCTCGAAGCCGTTGAGGTTCTCCGGCTGCTTCGGGCACTTGTCCTTGTCGTCCGGGATGCCGTCCTTGTCCGAGTCCGGCGACTCGTCGGGGCAGCCGTCCTCGTCCTTGAAGCCGTTGTAGACCTCCGGCTGATCGATGCACTCGTCGGAATCGTCGTTGATCTTGTCACCGTCGTTGTCCGGATCCGGGCAACCGTCGGTGTCGGCGAAGCCGTCGGTGTCTTCCGGCTGATCCGGGCAGCCGTCGGCCTTGTCGGCGACGCCGTCCTGATCCTTGTCCGGGCAGCCGTAGAACTCCTTCACGCGCATCTTGCCGAAGTCGTCGGGGCACTTGTCGTCCGCGTCCCCGATGCCGTCCTTGTCGCGATCCGGCAGCTCGTCGGGACAGCCGTCGTCGTCATTCAGGCCGTTGATCGTCTCCGGCTTGAGCGGGCACTTGTCCTTGACGTCGGGGACCTTGTCCTGATCGTTGTCGTCTTCGAGGCAGCCGTCGTCGTCCTCGAAGCCGTCGATGTCCTCGGCGATCGACGGGCACTTGTCGTCCTTGTCGTTGATGCCGTCGCCGTCCTCGTCGCCGACCTCCGCGACGAACGCGATGCCGCCGAGCGCGCGGAAGAGCGGCACGCCCACGCCTTGCAACACGCCGCCGCCGCCGCCGACCGTGAAGGCGAGCGGCAGGCTGAGCGGCGTGATCTGAAGGGCGCCGTCGACCTCGAGCGAGTTCGTCCCGTTCTGCGAGCTGAACTTCGTGCCGCCGAAGCCCTCGGCGATCACGCGGACCGTCGGGCTCACCCGGTAGCCGAGCGCCGCGCCGTAGCGGAACTCGAAGGGACCGACCGTCGTCGTGCCGAGCCGCGCCTCGGGGCGGTAGACGCCGCGCAGGTTCAGGCCGAACGACAACGCGCCGAACGAGCCGTCGAAGATCAGCCGACCGCCGGCCGTGATCGGCGTGCTGTTGCCGATGTACTTGTCCTTCGCCGTGATCGTCCCGAGCGGCGCCGACACGTCCACGGCACCGCCGAGCACCACGGCGCTGTTCTTCGGGTCGCCGTAGAAGCGGAACTTGCCTTCGAGCGTCGCGTCGCCGACGCCGAACGCCTTGAGCCCGTTCGGATCGGGCCCGCCCGTGTCGAGGTTGATGCCCGAGCCGCTCACGTACATCACGGGCAGGCGCAGGCCGATCTGCACGACCGGCACGGGCGTCAGCGACGCGAGCACGTCGGCCGTGAACATGTCGCTGATGACCGCGACGTCCTGGAGCTGCGCGTTCGGCGAGGCGCAGTCCGCCTGCGCCCTACAGCTCTTCACCACGAACGGTTTGTTCGCGTAGTTCACCATCAGGCCCGCGGTGAAGCCCATCGCGGCGTCCATGCGAGCGCCCGCGACCGTGAGGTAGTTCTTCGAGCCCGGCACGGGTTCGAACCGCTGGACGGAGAACTCTCCCTCCTTGGCGCCCCCCGCGGAGCTCTCCTGGGCCAGCGCGGCGGTCGGAACGAGCGAGACGGAGAGAAGTCCCAGAAGAGTCAGCAGCCTTGGCGATAGTCGCGTTCTCATCAACCCTCTTGGCGCGGACAGCAGACCGGCACGTTGGGAACGGCGGTACACGAGAATTGCAGGAATAGAAGACCGTCCAGAGCGCCGCAACGGGGATCCTGGATTCGGGTGAAATTTCGAGCCGTTCTGGTCGTACTGGACGCGATCCGCGGGCCGGCTTGCGCCGGCGCGGCGGGCCCGGGGGCGCGAAAGGCCGTCGCGGAGGGGCCGTCCACGACGCGGACGACCCGGAGGCCGGGTTTTCCCCGAGGGACCTCGGAACCTGTCCCTTGGCCAGGCGGCCAACACCGATCCACGTTGACCACACCCGCTCGGCGTGAGACATCGCCCCTGCCCGAGCGCCCGGACGATCCGTGCGCGGGCACGGCGAGACGAACCTCGTTACGACACCCAAAGCGCGCGGCACGCGGATTCCAAGGCGGGGCCCCGTCCGGCGCGACACACGCAGCAAACGCGCCATGCGAATTTCGTCGCGGTACCTAGGCTCCTCGTACGGATCGGGAACGAGAACGGCAGTGTCGCTCGCGGCGCTCGCCTTCGGCCTCTCTGCGGCAGGGTCCGCCCTCGCCCAGCCCGCGGCGCCGCCTCCGCCCAAGCCCGCGGAGACCACGACGACAGCACCGACGACAGCGCCCGCAGACGAGCCGCTCGTCCCGCCGAACGGCACGACGCAGCCTGCGACGCCGCCCGCGACCACGCCTGCGACGCCGCCCGCGACCACGCCTGCGCAGAAGCCCGCCGCGCCCGTCGCTGCCACGCCGGATCCGGATCGCGACGCGCGCGCTCTCACGCGCCAGGGCGCCGATCGTCCTGCGCCCACGGGCGACGTGGGCGTGCGGCCGAGCGACGTCTTCGCGGAGGACTGGTGGTCCCAGGCGCGACCAAGCCTGGAGATCCACGGCCTCTTCCGCGTACGCGCCGAGCTCTTCCATACGTTCGATCTCGGCCGTCGAGAGCTGCCCGATCGCGCGCTCTGGCCGCAGCCGCCGGACAACGCCTACTACCCCATGTCGGGCGAGGTGCAGACCGTCACCCTCTGCGGCGACGATCCCACGGGGACCACGCCTTGCGAGAACCACACGCAGGCCGGCGCGAACATGCGCTTCCGCCTCACGCCGGAGCTGCACATCAGCGACAACCTCCGGGTCCTCTCGCAGATCGACATCCTCGACAACTTCGTCCTCGGCTCGACGCCCGAGGGCTACTGGAACAACCCCGCAGCCGGCGGCGGCTACACCGTCGGCCAGCGCGGCGGCTACGCGCCGATCGGCGCGCTCGCGACCACCTCGTGGGCGCCCGTTGCGGGTCAAACGAGCACGGTCGACAGCATCATCGTCAAGCGCGCCTGGGGCGAGTACGTCACGCCCGTCGGCCTCCTCCGCTTCGGTCGCATGCCGAACCAGTGGGGCCTCGGCATCCTCAACAACGAGGGCAACGGCTACGACTCCGACTACCAGAGCACGGTCGACCGGATCATGTTCGTGACCGGCATCAAGAAGTACGACCTCTACTTCGCCGGCGCGTGGGACTTCATCAGCGAGGGAGCAACGAGCGCCGCGCTCCGCGAGCAACAAGGCCAGCCCTACGATCTCGGCCAGTTCGACGACGTGAGCCAGTACGTGTTCATGGCCGCGCGCAGGCGGGATCCCGAGCTCGCGCGGCTCGATCTCGCCAAGGGGCTGCCGGTCATCAACGGCGGCCTCTACTTCGCCTACCGCAACCAGGCCCTCGCGAACGACACCACGGATCCGGCGACGAGCGCCACGTTCGGCCAGGCCTCGAACAACATCCGCGCCGGCTACTCCCGCCGCGGCGCGCAGTTCTTCACGCCCGACCTCTGGTTCCAGTTCCTCTACAAGAAGTTCCGCTTCGAGGCCGAGGCCTCGATGACCTACGGCACCATCGACAACCTCCAGACCGCGGGCGGCACCACCGTCGAGAGCAACCCGCTCGACGCCGAGGACACCGGCTGGACCGTGCGGAGCTTCATCGTCGCGGCGCAGTCCGAGTTCCGCGCCCTCGACGACAAACTCCGCCTCGACCTCGGCTTCGGCTGGGCCTCGGGGGATCCCGACGTCGAGGGCCTCGCGCCGCCGCGCGGCGGCCTGGAGCGACAGCTCACGGCCGATCGGACGTTCTCGACGGGTCGCTTCCACCAGGACTACCGCGTCGATCTCATCCTCTGGCGCAACATCATGAGCCGCGTGCAGGGCGCGTACTACTTCCGTCCCTCGGTGCAGTACGACTTCGCGCGCGACCCGAACGGACAGCGCCTCGGCGGCAGCGCGGCGCTCATCTGGAGCCGCGCGAGCGAGTTCATTCAGACGCCCGGCAACAAGCGTGATCTCGGCGTCGAGCTCGACGTCTCGCTGTATTTCCAGGCGAAGGACGGCGCGCTGAACGACCGTCCCGATCAGATGGGCGGCTTCTACACGATGCTCCAGTACGGCGTGCTCTTCCCCCTCGGCGGCTTCAACTACTTGCCCGGCGAGGCCAGCCGCTACGAGAGCGCTCCGGAGAACCGCAACGCGCCGGCGCTCGACACCGAGACGGCGATGACGCTCCGCTGGTACCTCGGGATCATGTTCTGAGGCGCGAAACATGGTAGATGGGCGGGCGCCATGTCCGCCTCGAGCCATCAGATCCGCCGCACCTTCCTCGATTTCTTCGCCTCTCGCGGCCACGAGGTCGTCCCGAGCGCGCCGATCGTCCCGCAAAACGACCCCACGTTGATGTTCGTCAACGCCGGGATGGTCCCGTTCAAGGACGTCTTCACGGGCAAGGACCGCCGCGCGTACACGCGCGCCGCGAGCAGCCAGAAGTGCATCCGCATCAGCGGCAAGCACAACGACCTCGAGAACGTCGGCGTCACCGCGCGCCACCACACGTTCTTCGAGATGCTCGGCAACTTCAGCTTCGGCGACTACTTCAAGGAAGAGGCCATCACGAGCGCCTGGGAGCTGCTCACGAAGGTCTACGGCGTCCCGAAGGAGCGGCTCGTCGTCACCGTGTTCAAGGGCGAGAACGCCTTCCCGGCAGACGAGGAGGCGGCCGCGATCTGGCGCAAGGTCACGGGCTTCGGCGACGATCGCATCCTCCGGCTCGGCATGGCGGACAACTTCTGGAGCATGGGCGACACCGGCCCGTGTGGCCCCTGCTCGGAGATCCACTTCTTCACGGGCGACGAGGTCGACCTCGCGCGGTTCGGCGAGGAGCCCCGGCTCGACGGCTCCGGCTGGACCGAGATCTGGAACCTCGTCTTCATGCAGTACGACCGCGCGGAGAAAGACGCGCCCGTCACGCCGCTCCCGGCGCCGAGCATCGACACGGGCATGGGCCTCGAGCGCATCTCGTTCGTGCTCCAAGGGGTCACGTCGAACTACGACACCGACCTCTTGCGCCCGCTCGTCGAGCGCGCGGCCGAGATCGCGGGCAAGAAATACGGCGCGAGCCTCGCGCCCGACGACGTCTCGATGCGCGTCATCGCCGACCACGCCCGCACCACCGCCTTCCTCGTGGCCGAGGGCGTGATGCCCGAGAAGCAACGGCGCGAGTACGTGCTCCGCCGCGTCATGCGCCGCGCGATCCGGCACGGCTACCGGCTCGGCATCGAAAAACCCTTCCTCCACGAGGTCGCGCTGCTCGTCGTGGATCGCATGGGCGACGTCTACCCCGAGCTCCGCGATCGGCGCGAGCTCATCGCCCGCGTCACCGAGGACGAGGAGATCCGCTTCCGCGCCACGCTGAAGCGCGGCATGAAGATCCTCGACGAGCGCTTCGAGGAGATGCGCGAGAAGGGCGACAAGGCCCTCTCGGCGCCGGCGGCCGCGGACCTCTACACGACATACGGCTTCCCGCTCGATCTGACGCAGGTCATCTGCGGCGAGCAGGGTTTTGCCGTTGATCTCGAGGGCGCCGAGAAGATCGTCAAGGGCGCGGACGAGGCCGACGGGCCGATCGATCCGACGGCCGCCGTCGACCCGGCATACCGGCAGGCCCGCGAAAAGCTCGGCTCGCCCGTGACCTTCACCGGCTACGAGCGCGAGGCGGGCGAGAGCGAGGTCGTCGCGATCATCGCGGTCGAAACGAAGGACGGATCGGACAAACTCACCCGCGCGCTCGTGGACCGGGCGAGCGCGGGCGCGCGCGTCGAGGTCGTCGTGAAGGAGACGCCCTTCTACGCCGAGAGCGGCGGCCAGGTCGGCGACCTCGGCGTCATCACGGCCGGCGATCTGCGCATCCGCGTCACGGACACGCAGCGCCCGCTCACCGGGCTCGTCGTGCACGAGGGCGTGGTCGAGGCGGACGAGGTCAGCGTGGGCCAGAAGGTCACGCTCACCGTCGATCACGTCGCGCGCTCGGCCACGCGGCGCAACCACTCCGCGACGCACCTGCTCCACTGGGCCCTGCGCACGGTGCTCGGCGAGCACGCGCAGCAGAAGGGCTCGCGCGTCGGCCCGGACATGCTCCGCTTCGACTTCGCGCACAATAGGCCTCTCACGCGCGACGAGATCGAGCGCATCGAGGACCTCGTGAACGGCAAGGTCCTGGAGAACGCGCCGGTGCTCACGGAGGTCCTGCCCGTCGACGAGGCGCGCAAGCGCGGCGCCGTCGCGATCTTCGAGGAGAAGTACGGCGACGTCGTCCGCATGTTGACGATGACCCAGGACTCGATCGAGCTCTGCGGCGGCACGCACGCGCGCGCGCTCGGCGACATCGGCCTGTTCAAGATCACGGGCGAGGGCGGCGTCGCGGCCGGCGTGCGTCGCGTCTTCGCGGCGACGGGCAAGAACGCGCTCGGCTACGTGCGCGGCCTGGAAGACGACATCCAGAAGGCGCGCCAGGTCGCGAAGGCGCAGGGCGGCGACCTCGCGGACAAGATCGGCAAGATCGTCGCGCACGAGCGCGAGCTCGAGAAGAAGGTCGCCGAGCTCGAGCGCCGGCTCATCGAGGGCGGCGGCCCCGGCGGCGGCGGGGGCGGCGGGATCGACGCGATGCTCGCGGAGGCCCGCGAGATCTCGGGCATCAAGGTCCTCGCCCGGCGTATGCCCGACGGCACGCAGGCGGCGGCGCTGCGCGAGATCGCGGAAAAGCTTCGGGACAAACTCGGCGAGTCGAGCCTCGTGCTCGTCGGCGCGGTGGAAGCGGGCAAGGCGCAGCTCGCGGTGATGGTCTCGAAGGCCGCGACGAGCCGGGTGAAGGCCGGCGACGTCATCAAGAACGTGGCCGCCCTCGTGGGTGGGCGCGGCGGCGGCCGCCCCGACATGGCGCAGGCCGGCGGTCCCGAGGTCGGCAAGCTCGACGAGGCCATCGCGGCCACGTATGGCGAGGTCGAGCGTCTCGTGACGGGCTGACGGCCGGCCCTTCGATGCGCGGAAGGGGGACGGCGAGACGTCCCCCTCGGGACGCTACTGGCGGGCGCCCTCGGCGCTTGCCGTCGGGGGTGCGGCGGGCGCTGAGAACTTCTTCCTCGGCGAGCCAAACTGGAACCCCAGGTTGAACGAGTAGAGGACGACCCCGAGGGAGTTCGTGTCCGCGCTGCCGTCGTCGTCGCTCCCGATGATGAGCAGCGGCGCGACGGCCGAGAGCTCGGGCAACATGCGGAACGTATCCGTCACCTGCCCGGCGAAGCCGATCGACAGCCCCAAGCCTCCTGTGTAGAGCGCGCCGCTGACGGTGTTCGACATGTCGAAGGTGACGGTGTTTTCGATGCGCGGGCCGAGCGTCAGCTCGTGCGGGCCACCGAACTTGAAGCCCACGAGCAGGGGCACGGGCACGTAGAGGTTCACGACGGGGCTGATGCTGAAGAGCACGCCTGCCCCTGGCGCGATGGATATCGCCAGGTTCGGGTTTTCCGGCTGTGTGAGCAGGAACTTCGATTGGATCTCGCCCAGGAGATTGCCTGCGCGCACGCCGAGATCGATACGGTCCGTCACACCGTACCGAAACGCCGCGTGCAGGATCGGTCCCACGGTCGGAAGACCGACGACACCAATGACGCCCGGGTCGACGGAGACCTCGAAATTGCCTTGCCCGAGCGTCTGTGCGGTCTGCACCCGCCCCGTCGACAGGCAGCCGGTCACGCAAAGCGCGAGCAAACACACGGAGCCCGCCTGGCCCCATTTGATTCGGCGCATGCTCATCCGTCCTGGATAGAGAGTTGAGCTACAAGCTACCAAACTGCATCTGGCGTCACAAGTCTCCCGCACCACACGCCTGTTTCTCCAGCCCCTCACCCGAAGCGCATCGAGGTGAATCTGCGGAAGGAGCCGTGCCTGGGCTGTCGTCGATTCGCGCCCATGCGCCAATCCTCTTTCCGACGTATTCATGGAGGCTGTCGCGGGGGGGCGTCGTCGAATTCGTCCTTCTTCGGATCCGTGCTCCTGCAAATGGCAACGAAAGCACTCCTCGCGACGGCTTGACGCGGTGCGGTCATCCGCCGCTCCCCCTCGGCGTCTCCCTAAACGTCCTTAGGGCTCCCCCGTACACCGGTCTTGCCCGGCGAAGGAAGACGCGTTACCGTCGCCCAATTTCCACGGGTCGAGGGGATGAACCAGGACACGGATTCGCTCGCTGCACAGGTCGCGGAACTCCAGCGTCGCAACGCCGAGCTCCAGCGGGAGCTGCACCTGAAGACGCAGATATACGCCGCGCTCGTGGAGGACCAGCGCGAGCTCATCTGCAAGTTCAACCTGGACAGCACGCTCTCGTTCGTGAACGACGCGTATTGCCGCTTCTTCGGCAAGACACGCGAAGAGCTCGTCGGTCACTACTTCACGCCCCTCGTCCCGGAGGAGGATCGGGTCCTCATCGCCGACGTACTCGCCCGGCTCGGGCCGAAGGAGCCGGTCATCGAACTCGAGCACCGGGTGCTCACGCCCGGGGGCGAGGTGCGCTGGCTCAACTGGATCGATCGCGCGATCTTCGACGAAGCGGGCAACATTGCAGCGCTCCAGGCCGTCGGAATCGACGTCACCGATCGGCGGCGCGCCGAAGAGCACGCGGAGCGGAACGAGGTGCTGCGCGCGGAACTCATTCACGCGCAGGAGCAGGCGCTCAGGGAGCTCGCGGCGCCGCTCATCCCCATCGCCGACGACGTGCTCGCCATGCCGCTCGTCGGGCGCATCGACGAGAAA
Organism: Polyangium sorediatum; assembly: GCF_029946465.1. NCBI lineage: Bacteria > Pseudomonadati > Myxococcota > Polyangiales > Polyangiaceae > Polyangium > Polyangium sorediatum. The sequence goes on along the minus strand of NZ_JARZHI010000006.1, from coordinate 288,442 downwards.
CGCGCGCAGCTCGTGCTGGAGACGCTGCTCGAAGGGGTCGTGCGAATGGCGGCCGAGACGGTGCTGCTCGACGTGACGGGCATCACGGCGGTCGACACCCAGGTCGCCGAGGCGCTCGTGCGCACGGCGCATGCGGTCAAGCTCCTCGGCGCCAAGGCCGTCTTGACCGGCATTCAGCCCCACGTCGCGCAGACGCTGATCACGATGGGCATCGAGGTGCACGGCGTGATCTCGGTGCGCAGCCTGAAGGACGGGATCGCGTGGGCCATGCAGGAGCGCGGCAAGAGCCGCAAGGTGGCCCCACGGTCTCGATCGCGGTGAACATTGCGAGGGAGCCATGGGCACGATCGTCTGGGTGAAACGGCAGGGGCTCGACGCGACGCTCGGGTTCACGTTCCGCGCGCAGGTGGAGCGGCTGCCGGCGCGCAAGGCGCGGACGCTCTCGATCGAAGGGCCCGTGCGCAACGTGGATCTGCCCCGCAAGCAGGCGTTCGGCGTCTCGGCGCGTTCGCCCTTTGATCATCGTGGCCACCTCATCGCCGAGCGGTTCGGCGGGCCAAACAGCTCGGTCAACCTCGTGGCCATGCACGGGCTCGTGAACATGAACGGCGGGCCCTGGTACGCGATGGAGGTCGAGATCGCGCGGATGCTCGACGCGAGCGGCGCACATCGCCCGGGGCTGCCGCGGACGGGGTGGATGAAGGTCACCGTGCGCTACCACAGCGCCGAGCCGCTTCGGCCGATCGCATTTCACGTCGAGGCGAAGGATCCGAACGGGACCACGAAGTTCTGGCAGATCTTCAATGCGAACCCGCACCTGCCGAACCCGAACGATCCGCGGCGCCCCGACGCAAATGCGCTCGCCGTCGAGCTGAACGCGGACATCGCGCGCGGCTGACCACGCGCGCCGCCACGTCTACGTCCCGTCCGTCACGCCGAGCCTGTCGAGGAGCCACGCGTACTTGAACGCCATCTCCTGCATCCGCTCGTAACGCCCAGATTTGCCCCCGTGGCCGGCCGGGTCGAGGTGAATGCGCAGGAGGAGCGGGTTCGTGTCCGTCTTCATCGCGCGCAGCTTGGCCACCCATTTCGCGGGCTCCCAGTACATCACCTGGCTGTCGTTGTACGACGTGTTCACGAGGATCGACGGATACGCCTTCTTCGCGACATTTTCATAAGGGCTGTAGCGGAGGATGTACTCGAATTCGTCCTTCTTCTTCGGGTTCCCCCACTCCTCGAATTCTTCCACCGTGAGCGGGAGAGATTCGTCGAGCATCGTGTTGATCACGTCGACGAAAGGCACGTCGGCGATCGCCGCGCGATAGAGGTCCGGGCGCATGTTCAGGACCGCGCCCATGAGCAGCCCGCCCGCGCTCCCGCCCTGGATCGCGATACGATCCTTCGCGGCCCAGCCCATTTGCACGAGCCCCTCGGTCACGTCCACGAAATCGGTGAACGTGTTCATCTTCGTCTTCATGCGCCCGGCCTCGTGCCAGGTCTCGCCGAGCTCGCCGCCGCCGCGGATATGCGCGATCGCGCAGACCACGCCGCGATCCACGAGCGAAAACGTCGGGGCCGAGAACATCGGGAAGAGCGGGGCACCATACGAGCCGTACCCGTACAAGAACAGCGGGTTTTTCCCGTCCGGGTTCGTCCCCTTCTTGAAAAGCAGCGAGACCGGGATCTTCGTGCCGTCCTTGGCCGTCGCGTGCACCCGCTTCGATTCGTACCGGCTGGAATCGTAGTTCGGGACCTCCGTGCGCTTCTTCAACACGAGCGCGCGTTTCTTGGGCTCGTAGTCGTAGACCGTGGAGGGCGTCGTCGGCGATTCGAAGCGGAATCGATAAAACGACGCGTCGAATTCACGGTTCTCCCCTTGCCGCAGCGTGAAAATCGGCTCGGGCAGCGCGATCCGGTGGGATCCGTCGAGCGCGAGCTTCTTCGGGTCGAGCACCCGGATCTGGCGCAAGCCGTCCTCGCGCTCGAAGGCGACCGCGAACGTCGAGAAGAGCTGGATCGACTCGATCATCACGTCCTTGCGGTGCGGGATCGTCTCCTTCCACGAGGCGCGCCCCGGGGACGAGACCTTCGCCACCACGAGCCGGAAGTTCGTCGATTTCGCTTCGCCCGGCTTCGCAGGGCTGTTCGTGCGGATCACGAGCTCGTCGCCGTGATGGTCCACGTCGTACTCGTGGTCCTGCGCCCGCGGCTCCACGAGCGTGAGCGGCGCTTGGGGTTTGTCCGCAGGCAGGAAACGGACCTCGCTCGTCGTCATGCTGTTCGACTCGACGAAGATGAGCTTCTTGCTGCTGGAGCGCTTTGCAAACAGGCGGAACCGCTCGTCCTTCTCCTCGTAGAGCAACACGTCCTTGGCCGCGTCATCGCCGAGGTTGTGCCGGAACACCTTGTACGAGCGCTTCGTGACCGGATCCTCGACCGTAGAAAGGAGCGTCTTGCCATCCTTGGCGAACACGACCGACGTGACGCGCTCGATCCGATCCGCGAGATCCTTGCCCGTCCGGAGGTCGCGCACGTGCAGCACGAATTGCCGGAAGCCGGTGGTATCGAGGCCGTACGCGAGGAGATGGCCGTCCTCGGAGACGGCCAGCGGGCCGAGACCCACGAATTTCTCGGTCTTCGCGATCTCGTTCAAATCGATCAAGATCTCCTCGGGCGCCTTGTCCCCGCCCTTCACGGGCTTGCGACAGTAAAAGGGGTATTGTTTCCCTTTTTCGGTGCGCGTGTAATACACATATGCGCCCTCCCGGAAAGGGACCTCTTCGTCGGACTCCTTCAGCCGGCTGAGCATCTCGCCGTAGATGCGCTCCTTCGCCGGCGCGAGCCCGGCCGTCATGGCCTCCGTGTACGCGTTCTCCGCGCGCAGGTACGCGAGCACCTCGGGCGTGTCCTTCTTGCGCAGCCACGCATAGTCGTCGACGAGCTCCACGCCGTGGATCTTGGTGACGTGCGGCTCCTTCTTGGCGATCGGCGCGACAGGGCCCTTCGGCGCCGGCGTTTCCGCGGCGGCGCTCGTCGCGGCCGGAGGCGGGGCGGACGGCGGGCTCGTGGTCGGCGCGGGCGCCGGAGGCAAGCCCTCACCCGAGCAGCCGAGGACGGCGAGGAGCGCAAAAACGAACGGCGTTCGGCGGATCATCGTGGCAACCATAGCCCAGGTTCGCCAGCCCGTTGCAGCCCTCGGGGCCCCTTCGGTATCGTACGGGCCTGCCGCGGCGGACGACGCGGCCAGACGAGGAGCACCATGTCGTATCGAGCGGGTGATGTCATCGACGGTCGGTACAGGCTCCTCGACCTCATCGGCAGCGGCGGCCACGGCTACGTGTTCCGCGCCGAGGACATGGACCTCAGCGCGCCCGTCGCCGTGAAGTGCCTCTTGCCGAACATCACGAGCGAGCCGATCTTCACGACGCGCATCGCCCGCGAGGCCCGCGCCATGGGCCTGCTCAGCGGCACGGCCGCGACGCAGATCCTCGCCTTCAACCGCTCGGACAACGGCACGCTCTACATCGTGATGGAGCTGCTCGAAGGCAAGGATCTCGAAGCCTACGTGCGCGGCGTCGAGGCGAAAGGCGCGCCCATGCCGATCGACAGCGCGCTCGAGATCATGCGGCCCGTCGCCGAGACGCTCTCCGCCGCGCACGCGCGCGGCATCGTGCACCGCGACGTCAAACCCGCGAACATCTTCGTCTTGCGGACGCGCGCGCGGGGACGCGTGCGGCTGCTCGATTTTGGCCTCGCCAAGGAGGTCGGAGGCTTCACGGTCACGCGCGACGGCACCATCGCCGGTTCCCCGACGTACATGGCGCCCGAGATCTGGGCCGGCAAACCCAAGGACCTCGACCATCGCGCCGACGTCTACTCGTTCGGCGCCGTCGTCTTCCGCATGATCGGCGGCAGGCTCCCGTTCCCGGCGCGCAAGATGGTGGAGCTGCTCCGCGCGGTCTCGACCGACCCGCGCCCGAGCCTGCGCGCGCTCCGCCCCGATCTGCCGGAGGCCGTGGATCCGTGGGTCGCGCGGGTGCTCGCGAGCCAGCCTGCGCATCGCTACCCGTCGATGCAGGAGGCGTGGATCGAGCTCTGCAAGGCGCTCGGGCGCCCCGCGGAGATGGAAGACGACGACCTCGGCGCGCCTTGAATCGCCGTTTGTCTGCCTTTACGCTCCCGGCATGTCGGGCCCCGGCGCGAACGCAGTCCCGATCTTCCTTCTCGCCCCAGCGCAGCTCTTCCACGAGCGGTACCGCATCGTACGCACGATCCGCACAGGCGGGATGGGCGCGGTCTACGAGGCCATGGATGAGCGCACGGCCGGCCGCCGCGCCCTGAAGATCATCCACGCGACCCTGCTCGACGAACACACGGACTTCAAAGCGCGCTTCGAACGCGAGGCGCGCATCCTCGGGGAGCTCGAGAGCGACCACATCGTGCGGGTCATCGACGCCGGCGTGGACGCGCCCACGGGGCTGCCGTTCCTCGTGATGGAGCTCCTGCGCGGGCGTGATCTCGGCATGATCGTCGCCGAGCGCGGCGCCCTGCCCCCGGGCGAGGTGCGCACCTACCTCGCGCAGGCCGCGTTCGCGCTCGACAAGACCCACGCCGCGGGCATCGTCCACCGCGACATCAAGCCCGACAACCTCTTCCTCACGCACCGCGACGACGGCTCGCCGTGCCTCAAGCTGCTCGACTTCGGCATCGCCAAGGCCGACGGCCACCTCGGCATCGGGATGCAGACGAAGACCATCCTCGGCAGCCCCTACTTCATGGCGCCCGAGCAGATCTTCATGGACCAGCCCATCGGCCCCGCCGTCGACGTCTACGCATTCGGGCACACCGCGTTCATGCTGCTCGCCGGGGGTCCGTACTGGGCCGAGGAGTTCGAGAAAGCGCCGTCGATCATCACGCTCGCGCGTTGCCTCGACAGCCCGCTGCCCGAGGCCACCTCGGCGCGGGCGCGGCGGCGCCACGGCGTGGAGCTGCCCGCGGCGCTCGACGCTTGGTTCGTGCAGTGCGTCGCGCGAAACCCCGAGGATCGGTTCCCGAGCGCCTCCGCCGCGATCGTCGCCCTCTCCGACGCCCTCTTCCCCGGGGACGCCACGGCCGCGCGCCAGACCACGCCCCCTCCCCGCGAGCCCTACATTTCGGTGTCGTACGACTCGACGCCGATCCCCGCGGCCCGCAGCTCCCGCCCTTCGACGCCACCGGCGAGCGACCCCGCGAAGCACCCGACGCCGTCGCGGACGGGCCGGCACTCGACGCCGCCGAGCTCGCCGGACCGGGTGAAATCGTCGGTCTCGCGTCCGCGGAGCGGCCACGTGGTCCGCGTGGAGCGCGAGCGCAGGCTCGTGCGGCTCGAAGTGTGGGGCTTCTGGACGGTCGATCAGGCGCGGGCCTATTACGAGGAGTTTGCGCGCGTGACGCAGCCGCTCTGGGGCAAACGCTGGCGCGTCCTCGCGAACACCGCGGAGTTCGCGGCCCAGAAGCCCGACGTGAGCGCGTACGTGGAGCGGACGATGGAGGTCGCCCAGAAAAACGGCTGCGTACGGGCCGCGAACATCGTGTCGAGCACGCTCACGAAGATGCAGCTCGCCCGCATGTCGGCCGAGCAAGGCCTGGCCTCGTTCGCGTTTTTTCAGGACGAGGCCGAGGCCCTACGGTGGCTCCTCGACGGCACGTGAGGCGACGCCGACGGGCGTTCTCGCCGTTCCTACGCACACGAAACGAGGCCACGGTCGAGAGTGGACGTTCGCCCGCCGTCCCTTACGTATTCGCGTAAGGAGGGCTCGTGGTTGAAGCGCTTCGAGGAGAGGGCCGTTTTCCCTGTCGGCGAGGCGCGGCACGGGTCCTCCGGGAGGGGGATCCTATGAAGAAGCTACAAGGGTTGGCCGCGGTGCTGTTCCTCTCGGCTGGGGCCATGCTCCTCGGCGCCGGCTGCATGGCGACGATGGAAGACCCCACGGAAGACGGAATCCAGGCCGGGGGTGGGGAGGACACCGCCTCGGCAGGGCAGGAACAACGGCGGGGTCGCCGCGCGGTCGCCTGGGGCGGCGGGGGGAGTGGCCCCTGCGCCTGGCTCGAAGATGGCGCTTATTGCGGCTGCAACATGTACCCCTGTGGAAATCCCAAGAAGCTCTACCGGTGCCATCGAGGCAAGCTCGTCAGCACCCAGTTGTGCGCCCATGCATGCGTGGCGATGCCCGCGGGCGAACCCGATTTCTGCGTCTGATCGCACCCCGCCCGAAAACACCCCCTCTCCGCCCGTCGGAGAGGGGGTTTACCCCAGCAGAAACTTCCGGATCCGACCCGCGACCCCCTCCGTGCCCACCTGCCGCATGCGGCCCTCGCGATCGAGCTGCCGCGCGGCGATGAGCAGGCCGAGCTCGACCACGAGCTGCGGGCGTGACTCGATGATCGGCGCGAGCGCCTGCTTGCTGATCTCATAGAGCGTCGACTCGCACGTCGTGCGCACGGTCGCGATGCGCTCGCTGCCCGTGAGCAGCGCGACCTCGCCGAAGACCGCGCCGCGCTCCAGCGTGGCGACGGCGACGTCCTGGCCGCTCTGCTGGCGCACGAGGACCTCGACCGTGCCCGCGGCCAGCACGAAGAGCGACGAACCCCGGTCCCCCTCGCGCACCACGCGATCGTGCGGGCCGTAGACGACGGGACGTGTCTTCTGCGCGAGCCGCTCCACCTCGCGATCCGTCAGCGGCTTGAAGACCGGCACGCGCCGGAGGAGCGCCGCGATGTCGGCGTGCGTGGGCTCGGGGCCGAGGGAGAGCGGCTCGGCCGCGTCGAGCCCGCCGCCGTAGCCGTCGCGCCGCTGCAGGGCGTCGACGAGGGCGCTGTCGCCGCGCATGTACGCCTCGAAGAGGCTCGCGGTGCGCGGGATGCACGCGTCGCCCGTGTGATCCATGAGCCCACGCTCGCGGGCGAACCGCGCGACCTCATTCATCGACTGGCGGTACTGCCGGCACGCTGACGGGAAAACGCCGTCCTGATCACCGAAGGCGCCCGTCACCGACTCGGGCAACGCGTAGCTGCCGAAGACGCCGCGCTGGTGCCACATGGCGAAGTCGCGCGTGCGTTTGTCCAGCCACCCGAGCTCGGGGAACGCGGCGAGGCCGTTCTTGAGCACCGCGCGCTCGGCGTCGCGGAAGACGCGGTGCCAGGTCTCCTGCGCGTTCTCGACGTTCGGGCCGGCGAGGGCGATGGCGTGCTTGAGGTCCTCGTGGTGCGCGTGCAGGAACGCGAGCGTCGCCTTCTGCTTGCGCAGCAGGTTCGCGAAGCTCACGGGCCCCGCGGCGAGCAGGTCCGACGTGCGCGGGACGATCTCGCGCGTGGCCCAGACCCGCCTCCACGCCGCGACGTCGATCCGCTCGCGGATCTTCGCGAAGACAGGGCTCTTTTCGAACACCTGGCGCTCGGCCGGCGAGAGCAGATCCGGGTGCTCGGCCCGCACCGCCTCGAAGATGCCGAGGCACGTGAGCAGCTCCAGGTAGAGGCCCACCCGCAAGAGCCACGCGGGATCGGGGAGGTTTCGCCGCTGCTCGCCGAGGTCCTGCCGGATGGCGTGCAGGTAGAGCATCGCCTTGTCGGTCCCGATCGTGAGGACCGGGAACCACGGGTGGTAGCCGACGTGCAGATCCGGAATGTCCAGCGCGTCGGCTTGCAGCTTGGTGTCGGCCGGGATGAGCCGTTCGAGCAGCCGCGCGTAGAGCGAGCCGAAGCGGCCCGTGTCGTAGATCTCGGCCTCGATCGTGTCTTCGGAGACGTACTTGCTGCCGTCCGTGTGCAGGGCCAGCGTGACGCGGATCTTCTGGTGGAAGAGGTTCGCGAAGGTGAAGGGATCGGCGCCGTCGGGCGTACGCGCGCGCAGGGACGCGTCGACCTCGGACCAGTCGTAGCCGCGCCCCTCGGGGCTGCCTTCGCGGCGCGGCAGGAGGCCCTCGGGGCGCAACATCGCCGCGTAGACGGTCTTGTAGAACTCGGCCCACGACGCGTCCGCGATCGCGGGGAACGGGTACGCGGCCGCGGAGACGACCTTCGGTTCGAGGACGACGCCCTGGAGCCCCGGGACGGGGCAAGGCGCGCCGTGGCCCTCGACGTGGGGCAGAAACGCGACCGACATGCGGACCTCGAACGTTCGATGGAACGGCGCGACGTACGCGTAGAGGTCCTTCACCTGGTAGAGCAGGCAGAGGTCGTCGGTGGGCGCGCCGTCGGCCGCGGTCGACACGAGGCCGGCGTGCTCGCTCGCGCCGAGCCCGGGGCCGAGCGCCTCGTCCAGGGGCCTTCGGCCGGCCTCGAACGGGACGATATCGATCGCCGGCTCGAGCTCGGCGGACTCCTCCATCGGGTCCTTGCGCGACTCGAGCTCGCGCATGTACGCCCGCACGAACGCGAGTTTGTCCTCCCAGGACATCCCCGCGACGGGGCTCAGGAGAAGGCGTTTGAAGAGCTTCTTGAAGTCTCGGGGGTTGTGCATGCTTCGTCGCGATCACGCGCCTGCCGGGCGCGCGTATCGAGCTCCTCCTCGAGGTCCGCGTAGAGCGAAGGATCCACCGGAAGGAGGAACTCGCGGAAGGGATTTTGCGGCAGCCTCCGCGTCCGCGCTCCCATGTCCCGGCAAAGGTCGTCGATGTAGTGGAAGTTCCAGGGCACGACGCACGCGCCGGCCGTGAACGCGTCCGGCCGCTCGCGCTTGCGGTAGGCGATCCACTCGTCGATGCGCGCGATCACCTCCTCCCGCGGCGGCAGCTTCATCCGGCCCAGGAAGAGCTCGCAGAGCCACCGCGCCCCGACCTCCGAGGTGAGCTGGCTGTAGAGGCTGTTCACGAAGCCGCAAAAGCCGAGTCCCGGGACGTCGGGATGATAGAGGCCACGATAAAGCCGGAACGTTCCGTCCTCGTCCTGCACGACGCGCCGGAGCGAAGGGTCGAGGAAAGGGAACTCCTGGCGGAAGCCCGTCCCAAAGATCACGACGTCGGCCGGGATGCGCTTTCCCTGCGAGGTCTCCACGGCGCCTTCGTGAAACCGAGCGATCTCGCCCCGCGCGAGCTTCAACGTCCCGCGCTGCGCGGCCTCGTAAAAACCCGGGGGCGTCATGTTCAGCGAGCAACCGACGCCGCTCAGCGGCATCTCGGGCCGGAGGCCGCTCTTGCTGAGCCCGAGGTCCATGTCGAGGGCGGCCATGACCCCGCCCCAGTACTGGGCGACGAACCCGCTGGCCCTCTCGTGGAGCGCGCGCTCAAAACCCTCGGCGCCCGGGTACGGAAAAAACATCTCGGTGAAGCGGTTCAGGAGCAGGTACTTCGTGGGCACGACCCCGAAGAGGAACCGCGGCGCCTTCCAGCCGACGCTCCGGTGGACGAGCGTCACCTCGCGGGCGGGCTCCACCGAGAGGGCGGCCACGTCGCACGCCGACTTCGAGAACCCCACGACGACCACACGTTTGCCCCGGAGGAAACTCGTGTCGTGAAACGCCGTCGTGTGCAGCACGACGCCCCCGTTCGCCTCGAACGCCTCGCGCCCGGGGGCCTCGGGGATGTGCGGCAGGCTGAAGAGGCCGCTCGAAAGGATCACCTGATCGAAAGCGTGGGTCTTCCGCTCGGATTCGGGCGCGCCGACAGGCCGCGTGTCCACGGCGAACCCGCCTCCGTCGCGCTGGCGAACCTGATCGACCTGGGTGCGCAGGCGGACGCGCGGGGTCACGCCGAAATGGTCGGCGTAACTCGAAAGATAGGCTTGAACCTGGGCGCCCGCGGGCCACTCGGGGAAGTGGCTGGGCATGGGAAAATCGGAGAATGCGTAGGTGTCGCGGGCGTTTTGCGTCTGGAGGCCGGGGTAGCGGCGCGAGCGCGCCCAGACGCCGCCGACCTCGTCCTCTTTTTCGAACACCGTGACGTCGAAGCCGCCCCGCAGGAACGTCTTCGCAGCCACGAGCCCGCTCAATCCGCCCCCGATGATCCCCACCGATGCCATACGCCCCTCCATGCTCGAAGAAAGAACCCGGATGGTAGGGCAAAGGGAGGCCGGGGGCTAGAGCGCCGACCCGCTCACCAGGTGACCGGGAACTCGTGCATGCCGTAGACGGAGGAGCTGTCCTTGAACGACAACGCCTCCATGGGCACGGCGGCCCGCAGCTCGGGGATGCGCTTGAAGAGCGTGTCGATGACGATCTGCAGCTCCAGCCGCGCGAGGTTCTGGCCGAGGCACTGGTGCTGGCCGTATCCGAACGCGAGGTGATTCCGGGAGTTCCGCGCGAGGTCGAGCTCGTCGGCGTTCTCGAAGACCTCCGGATCACGATTGCCCGTGTTGGCGAGGGCGAAGACGCCTTCTCCAGCCTTGATGGTCACGCCGCCGATCTCCACGTCCTCCTTCGCGACGCGACCGAGCGCGGACTCCGCAATGGTGAAGTACCGCAAGAGCTCCTCGACAGCGCTGAGGGTCTTCGAAGGGTCCTCCCGGAGAGCGGCGAGCTTCTCCGGGTGCTGCAGCAGCACCAGCGTGCTCAGCGAGATCATGTTCGCGGTGGTCTCGTGCCCAGCGAGCAGGAGCAGGAACGCCATGCTCACCATGCCCTCGAAGTCGACGGCGCCATTCTCGAGCTGCTTCTGGATCTGGCGGCTGAGCAGATCGTCGGTAGGGTTCTGCACCTTGGCGCCCACGAGCTGACCGAGATACGTCATGAGCGCGACGACCGATCCCATGATCACCTCGGCCGGCGCCTTCTGATTGACGACGTTCGCCGAATGCGTCTGGAAGAACTCGTGATCGGCGTAGGGCACGCCGAGCAGCTCGCAAATGACGAGCGAAGGCACCGGCAAGGAGAGCGCCTGCACGAGGTCGACCGGGCGCGGCCCGGCGAGCATGGCGTCGATGTGCTGGTCCACGATCTGCTGGATGCGCGGCGCGAGCGCGTTCATCCGCTGGAGCGTGAACTCACCGAGCACGGCCCTTCGCGCGGGCCCGTGCTCGGGCGGGTCCAGTTCGAGCAGCATGGGCTTGAGGTTGCTCGACGGCGGGCGCTCGTACGCGAGCGAGGGGAAATTGGGGTCGCGCCGGTTCGAGCTGAACCGCGGGTCGGACAGGATCGTCCGGATGTCCTTGTGGCTCGTGGCGACCCACACGACCCTTCCATTGGGGAGTTTGACCTTGGAGAGGGGCGCCTCCTCGCGGAGCTTGCGATGCTCCACGGGCGGCGCGAACGGGCAGGTTCGGGTGACGGGAAGCGTGGGAACGGCATCGGCGGACATGGTTCACCTCGATTGGGGCGACCAGGCTAGCCGGCCGGCAAGCACAGCACAAGCCGATCGGCTAGGAGGGGGAGCGTGGAAAGCGTGCCGATCGGAAAGCGTGCCGGACGACGAGGAGCCGGAGTAGTGTCCGGGGCCCGCGAGGAGAGCGCATGACTGCCGGCACCGCCGCCACCGACACCCGATCTCGACTGCTCGACACCGCGCTGAGGCTGTTCAGTGAGCACGGGGTGGAGGGCACGTCGTTGCAGATGATCGCCGACGAGCTCGGCGTCACGAAGGCCGCCGTCTACTACCACTTCAAGACGAAGGACGAGATCACGGAGGCCGTCGCCGCGCCCGCGGTCCAGGAGCTCGGCCAGATCGCCGAGGAGGCGCGGAAGAAACGGAGCCGGGGCGCGCAGATCGATCAGGCGTTGACGGGATTCGTCGAGCTCATCGTTCGCCAGCGCTTGCTGCTCGGCCTGTACAACCGCGACCCGGGGATGCAGCGGGTCGTCAACAGGACGCTCCAGGCGCCGCACGGCGAGGACGTCAAAACCGGAATGAAGACGGTGCTCGCCGGCGAGGACCCGAGCCTGGCCGACGCGATCACGGTGCACGTGGTGTTCACGGGGCTCGCAATGGCCGGCGGCGCGCCCGAATACGCGGGCATCGACGACGACACGCTGCGCGAGCACCTGCTCGACGCGGGCCGGCGCCTGCTCGGCCGCCCCCGCCCCAAACGCCCGAGCCACGGAGGCTAGGGGGCGCAAGGCGAAGCGGGCGTCGGGCCCTTCGGGGGGTGGTCTTCCGCCGGTTCGTCGAGCGAGGAGTGTCGCCCGGGGAGGCGCGTCGAGCGCTCGGCTTTGCGAGGATCGACGCGTGGGCAGGCACGCGGGACGCTCCGGCTCGCGCGGATCGTGGCTCGGTGGGGCTCGGAGGCCGCAACGGGGAGCGGTGGAAGGCACCTCCGAGGCGCCGAGGCGCGGATCACGGAGCGGAGGATGGGCCTCCGGGGGTGGATTTCACCGCTCGGCCTTGCGTTTCTCGACCCAGGAGGAGCGATCTGGGACGCAATCGAGAGCGGGGCGGGGGGGTTCCGGGGGGATGGGGGTTGGGTGGAGTCGGGGTACCGGCTATCCCGACTCTCTGCGATGAGCCCTGTTGGCGGTGTCGAAAGCCGCCCGCAATCGACCACAAATGAACAAGCCGACGCGTATCTCGCCCGGATCCCACGCGATCGTGACGTCTGAAGCCGCGAAATCGGTCTCGCCGGATACAATATGAATGGCATCGAGGACGCGTGCCTCGCCGACGGCCCCCGTGGCGTACAGATAGAAGTAGCCCGTCTCCCCGTCGTACTCGAACACGCCCGCAAGATCGCCTGCTGCTCGAGCGCAGCTCTCGCATAGGGTGACCCGCGACGGGGCTCCGTCACTCAATCTTTTTCCTGTTCCATGGCGCACCCACGCGGTCTCTCCATGCGCACCACCCCAGTGGTAAATCGGCAAGCGAGGCAAGGGTCGGGTCTGCGTCGACGATCGACCGAAGGCTCACCACCGCTGCTTCTGCCTCGGGTGCCGCGCCATTCGACGCGTGGAATTGCCATGCTCCGTCGTCCTCGTCGTGGCTGACATACGCTATCCACGCCTCTCCGGACAATATCCTCTTGCTCGTGAAGACCGCGACGTTGGGAGGATCTGCAAAAGGCCATTTCATGGTTCAGTCTTGCTCCCTTTTTGTAGATTGTTTACTCTCGACCTGACGTCCGCATTGGCGGCGCTGTTGGGTCCGTCCTTCGACCTGGGATGCCTGTGGTCGACATGAGCTTCATTTTCGGGCGGCGACACGCCTTTTTGGTGCTTCTGCGGTCGAACCAAAGGTTCGCCCGTCCGATCATCTTTGAGCGTGCCAGTATTTCTTGCTTCGTTTTCGGCCAAAAACATTTGTTTTTGTCTTTTCGTGTAATCCTTCCCTGGACCAACACTCGGATGATCCTTCAGATGTGAGTAGGGCCCTGCTCCCGAGTTCTCACCTACCGGCTTCGGTGTTGCCGCAGTCCCACCGCTACCGCTCCCCGCCGCTGACGCCTGCCCCGCCGCCGCGCCATTCGGCTTCGCGCCGTTTGGCTTCCCGAGGATCCGCGTCTTGGTCTTGACCGTCGTCGTCTTCGCGCCGCCGCCCGCCGAAGGTGCCTTCCCTCCGCTTGACAACGACTGCCCGTTGTGAGTCTCGGCGGGCTTCTTCTTGGACTTCGGAACGAAGTTCGGATGCCGGGCATGGCAAAGGCCCTGGAGGCACTCCCGGGCTCGGTCCTCCGCAAGCGCGGAGGTATCCGCCGGGCTGAGCCCCCAATCCTCATACTCCCGCGCGGCGTCCTCGGACAACCTCACCGGCACGGGCGGCTCGACCTCGCGCGGGCTCTCCGCGATGGCGGGCTCCGTGTGGCCCCGGTGGACGAGGACCCTCGTGCAGGTCCGCGCGCCCGTGCTGCTGCGCCTTCGCGTCTGGCCCGGCTCTTCGTACGCCGTGCACCTCAGCGCCTCGACGTGCCTCTCCACCGCCGACGCATCGCGCGGAATCGATTGCGGCAGCGGCTTCGGCTGCTCGGCCTTCTTGGCCTCGGCCTCCTTGCTCTCCTCCTTCTTCCTGGCCTCGACCTTCGCCGCGGCCACGCGGGGCTTCGGCGGCGCCGGGCATTCGAGCCGATGGTACGGAATCGGCAGGATCCTCGCGCTCTCGCGAGGCGCCCCCGCATCGAAGACATACACGGCCAGGCCGGCGCCCCTCGCGAGGTCCACCTCCCGGGCCTCGAAGACGGGCGTGCCGTTGGTGTCGAGCGCCCAGATTCGCTTGTCGTTCGGCACGTTCGGCGGGCGCACGCAGACGTGGATGACGTTCGGCGCCTCGAAGATGCGGGCCATGCTGCGGTCCCGCGACGAGGCGCACCCGGACAAGACGAGCAACAGCGCAATGAGCAGGGCGAGATAACCCCAAATTCCCCTCTGCATGGACCTTCCTCCCGCCCGGGAAGGGCTCCGCCCTCACCGCTCATCAGCGGGGCAGCCCTCCGGGCCATGGCGGACGGTAAGGCGGTGTGGGGACGCCATGGAAGCGAGGACGCAGGAATGGCGTAGACGTGTCGCGCAGACGGATGGTCGCGCCCGCATCCATGACACGAACGCTCGAATCAACTTCGGTGATCGCCCTGCCGCGCCTCGACGCGAACCAGGCCGTTGTCCTCGCGCAGCAGATCGAAAGCCGCGGCGCTGGATGAAAACGGCAATGCGCGCGCCTTGCCGGACATGGTCCATTCCGTGCCCGCGGAGGAGCGCACGGCCGTACGCCCGCGGCTCGACACGCTCACGGATTCACTGCGGCATTCCGTGGCCGCCGTGCTGGGCTCCGCGCAGCGGAAAAAGCCGGCGATGAAGGAGCTCGCGGACGCGCTCCTGCGCCCGCTCACGGCGTGGCAAGCGACCCCGGGGAAGAAGGCGGCCAAGGAGAGCGGCGCGGCGGGGGGCGTCGAGCCGTGACCACCCCCCCACCGCCCCCTTCGACCCTCAGACCTTCCGGTAAATCTCGCTCCCGCCCTCGACGAACTCGGCGCTCTTCTCCTTCATGCCGCGCACAAGCGCCTTCTCGGGCAAAACTTCGCCCTTCTCGGCGGCGTATTTGCGCACGTCCTCGGTGATCTTCATCGAGCAGAAATGGGGGCCGCACATCGAGCAGAAATGGGCGACCTTGGCATGTTCGCTCGGGAGCGTCTCGTCGTGGAACGCGCGGGCCCGCTCCGGATCGAGGCCCAGGTTGAACTGGTCTTCCCAGCGGAACTCGAAGCGCGCCTTGCTCATCGCGTCGTCGCGCGCCTGCGCGCCGGGGTGGCCCTTCGCGAGATCGGCCGCGTGCGCCGCGATCTTGTAGGTGATCACGCCCTCCTTCACGTCGTCGCGGTTCGGCAAGCCGAGGTGCTCCTTCGGCGTGACGTAACAGAGCATCGCCGTGCCGAACCAGCCGATCATGGCGGCGCCGATGCCGCTCGTGAAATGGTCGTAGCCGGGCGCGATGTCGGTCGTGAGCGGCCCGAGCGTATAAAACGGCGCCTCGTGGCAGATGCGGAGCTGCTCGGTCATGTTGTGCTCGATCATGTGCATCGGCACGTGGCCCGGGCCCTCGATCATGACCTGCACGTCGTGCTTCCACGCGATCTGCGTGAGCTCGCCGAGCGTCGCGAGTTCGCCCATCTGCGCGTCGTCGTTCGCGTCCGCGATGCTGCCGGGCCGGAGGCCGTCGCCGAGCGAGAAGCTCACGTCGTAGGCCTTCATGATCTCGCAGATCTCCTCGAAATGCGTGTAGAGGAAGTTCTCCTCGTGGTGCGCGAGGCACCATTTCGCGAGGATCGAGCCGCCGCGCGAGACGATGCCCGTCAATCGGTTCGCCGTGAGCGGGACGTAACGGAGCAGGACGCCCGCGTGAATCGTGAAGTAATCGACGCCCTGCTCGGCCTGCTCGATGAGCGTGTCGCGGTAGATCTCCCAGGTGAGGTCCTCGGCCTTGCCGCCGACCTTTTCGAGGGCCTGGTAAATCGGCACGGTGCCGATCGGGACGGGCGCATTGCGGAGGATCCACTCGCGCGTCTCGTGGATGTTCCGACCCGTGGAGAGATCCATCACGGTATCGGCGCCCCAGCGGATGGACCACACCATCTTTTCGACCTCCTCCTCGATCGAGGAGGTGACCGCGCTGTTGCCGATGTTCGCGTTGATCTTCACGAGGAAGTTCCGGCCGATGATCATCGGCTCGACCTCGGGGTGATTGACGTTCGCCGGGATGATCGCCCGGCCGCGCGCGACCTCGTCGCGGACGAACGCGGGCGTGATCTGCTCGGGGATCGCCGCGCCGAAGGAACGCCCCGGGTGCTGCTTGCGGATCCGCGCCGCCGCCCGCTGCTGCTCGCGGATCGCGACGAACTCCATCTCGGGCGTGATGATCCCCCGCCGCGCATAATGCATCTGCGTGACGTTTTTCCCGGCCGCGGCGCGCAGCGGCCGGCGCGGCGCGTGAAACCGCAATGCGTCGAGCGAACGATCGTCGAGGCGCTTCTGGCCGTACTCCGAGCTCACGCGCGGCAGCTCCGTCACGTCCTCGCGCGAGCGGATCCACGCGGCGCGCAGCGGCGAGAGGCCCTTGCGGACGTCGATCTCGGCCTCGGGATCGGTGTACGGGCCGCTCGTGTCGTAGACGGCGACGGGCGGGTTCGGCACGAGGCGCACGGCGTCGCCGTGACCTTCACGCGTGGGCGTCTGCGAGATTTCACGCAGCGGGACGCGCAGGTCCGGGTGGAGGACACCCGGCAGGTAGGTCTTCTTCGATCCGGGCAGCGGCCCGCGCGTGATGGTCTGGAGGCGGGCCTCGTCGACCCGCTGTTGTTTCACGGTGCTCATGACACTTCCCTCCGCCGGTACGAACCGGTTCAGGTTCCAAGGGTTCGGCCCGTCACGAATGCGGCGAAGCCGTCTCAGCCCGAGGCTCCCCTAGGTCGAGGTGTCGGTCTGGTCGAACCTGGGCCCGGCGTCAACGGAGGAACGACACGCGAGGGGCCGGGCGCGGCGGGCGCCTTGACGTCTCGGCCGACCCGTGGTCCGCTCGCCCGGCCGCCATGCACCCGAATCAAGCCTTGATCGAACAATTTTATCGGGCGTTCCAGAAACGGGACGCCGAGGGAATGATCGCCTGTTATCACCCCGACGTCGCGTTCTCGGACGCGGTCTTCGTGGGTCTGAGCGCTGCCGAAGCGCGCGGAATGTGGCGCATGCTCTGCGAGCGAGGGAAAGACCTCACGCTCGAATTCAGCGACGCGCGCGCCGATGATTCCACGGGCAGCGCGCACTGGGAGGCCCGGTATTCGTTCTCGGCGACGGGCCGGCAGGTGCACAACGTGATCGACGCCTCGTTCGAGTTCCGCGACGGCAAGATCATCCGCCACACGGATCGATTCGACCTCGGGCGCTGGACCCGCATGGCGCTCGGGCTCCCCGGGCTCGTGCTCGGCTGGACGCCATTCTTCCAGAACGCGGTGCGTAAAAAGGCGCGGAAGGGGCTCGCCGACTACATGGCGCAGAACCCCGAGCGCGCCGGGGGCTGACGCCGCGGCCGCCGGGGAGGATCCCCGCGGCCCCCCCCGCACTTCGCGCGTGGCTCGCGAGGCAGGTCCGCTTATCATGCGAGCTCCGACGGCCGCGCGCGCGGCCCCTTCCGGACCCCAACGGCGAGGCTTCGCATGCGATATCGACGGCTCATCCCGCTCTGCTTTCTCCCGGCCCTCCACCTGCTCGTTCCCGGCTGCTCGGACGACGTCTCCGAGTTCGGGATCGCCGACGCGGTCGTCACGATCGACGCGCGCGCCAAGCCCGGCGCCGCGGTCAACGTCAAGGTCGACGCACGAAATAGCGGACAGGCGACCTGGGTGCCCGGCGAGGTCACGCTCGCGCTGCCGGACGGGCAAGGCTTCACGAGCGCGTCGCTCGCGCTCGCGGGCGAGGTGGATCCGGGCGGCACCGGAACGTTCCAGGGCAAGCTGACCGCGCCCGTGCGCACGGGGCTCTTCAAGCTGAACTTCGACGCGCGGTACGAGGGGGAGAAATTCGGCGCGATCGCCTCGCCCGCGACCGAGATCACGTGTAACGACGGCGTCTACTGCAACGGCGCGGAGCGGCTCGTCGCGGGGCAGTGTGTGAGCGGGCCGAACCCGTGCGACGACGGCGCCGAATGCACGACGGATAGCTGCGACGAGGCGTCGGACACCTGCAAGCACGAGCTCGGGCCGGGCTGCGCGTCCTGCACCTCGGATTGCACGCCGGAGTGCACGGGCAAGGTCTGCGGCGACAACGGCTGCGGCGGGAGCTGCGGGAGCTGTCCCGCGGGCCAGGCGTGCGCGAACGCGACGAACGAGTGCAAACCCGCGAATCAGCCTGGATCCTGCGCGGCGCCGCTCGATCTGCTCCCGGCGGGCACGGCGCTGCTCGGGGTCCACCAGATCACGGGGAACACGACGAACGGCCTGCACGAGGTCGTGCCGACGTGCAACTCGACGAGCACGGCGGTGGAGGCCGTCTACAAGTTCGAGTTGACCGAGAAGATGGGCATCGAGGCGGGCGTCTCGGGCTACGACACGGTGCTGCACATCCGGAAGGAGAACCCGGCGACGCCCCAAAACGAATGCCTCGACGACAAGCCCGCCGCGACCGTGGGTTGCAGCGACGACGCGTCGCCGCCCGGCGATTACGGCTCGCGCGTGGACGCGGCGCTCGATCCGGGGACGTATTACCTCATCGTCGACGGGTTCGACGCGTCCCAGTACGGCGCGTTCGACCTGCAGGTGAAGTTCACGGCGAACGGCTGCGTCCCGCATTGCGACGGCCTGTATTGCGGCCCGGACGACGGCTGCGGCGGCGACTGCGGGACGTGCGATACAGGGTTCGCCTGCTCGGCCGAGGGGCGCTGCCGGCCCGACCCGTGCACGCCGGACTGCGCGGACAAACAATGCGGCGACGACGGCTGCGGCGGGACGTGTGGCACGTGCGCCGAGGGCTCGCTCTGCGTGCCGGCGTCGTCGAAATGCCAGGTCTTCGCAGACTGCAACAACGAGACGCCGGTCTGTGATCCGCCCTGCGGCGCGGGCGAGTTCTGCGGGACGGACTGCGGCTGCCACGCGGCGAACGAGCCGATGGCGGATCTCGTGATCGACGAGAAGCGGCTCGCCGAGGAGATCCTCTTCGACACGCTCGACGTGAGCCCGAACTCGTGCGCGTTCATCGAGGAATGTGTGGGCGGGACGGGCCTGCGGAAGCTGCTCCGCTTCAGCGTGGAGGCGAAGAACCAGGGCATGGCGACGCTCACGGTGCCGCCGCCGTCGGAGCGGCCGGATCTGTTCCTCTTCTCGCCCTGCCACGGCCATTACCACTTCAACGGGTTCGCGACGTACGCGCTGCTCGACAAGGACGGCAAGGAGATCGTGACCGGGCGCAAGCAGGCGTATTGCATGGAGGACACGCAGCAGATCGCCCTCGGCCCGAACGTGGGCTGCAACAAGATCTACACGTGCGAGGATCAAGGCATCCAGCGCGGCTGGTCGGATCTTTATGGCAACACGCTCGATTGCCAGTGGCTCGACATCACGGGCGTGCCGGCGGGGGATTACTTCATCCAGGTGAAGCTGAACCCGAGCCGCGAGTTCGAGGAGGTCAGCCTCGACAACAACACGGCCACGGTGCCGGTGACGATCCAGTAATCCCCATGCATTACAAGGACGGCCCCCGCCCCCGCCTGTTCGCGCACCGCGGCGCCTCGGCCGCGGCGCCCGAGAACACGCTGCCCGCCTTCGCCGCCGCGCTCGCGGCGGGGGCGGACCGCCTCGAGCTCGACGTCCACCTCACGGCCGACGAGGAGGTGATCGTCCTGCACGACGAGGACGTGGCGCGCACGACGGACGGCGCGGGGCCGGCCTCGAAGAGACGTTTCGCGGAGATTCGCGCGCTCGACGCGGGATACACGTTCACGGATCCGGACGGCGCGCACCCCTTTCGAGGCCGCGGCATCCGGATCCCGACGCTCGCCGAAGTGCTCACGTCGCTCCCGGACGTGCCGCTCAACATCGAGCTGAAGGTCGACGACGAGGCGCTCGTCGCCGCGGTGAAATGGGTGCTCGATCGGCACGACGGGCGGGAGCGGGTGCTGCTGACGGCGGAGACGGGCTCGCTCATGGAGAAGATCCGGCAGCGGATCCCGGGGGTGCTGACGGGGATGAGCTTGCCCGAGTCGCTTGCGTTTCTCTGCAATGGGGGAAACCCGGGCTACGTGGCGCGGGGGTTTGCCTTGCAGGTGCCGACGAGCCTGGCGGGGATCCCGATCGTGACGCCGTATTTCGTGGAGGTCGCGCACACGTGCGGGCTGGAGGTGCACGCGTGGGTGATCAACGACGAGGCCGAGATGCGCGCGCTCCTCGCGATGGGCGTGGATGGGATCATGACGGACGACCCGGAGCTCGGCGCGCGGGTGCTCGGTCGGGGGAGCTGAGGCGGGCCGGTTTCGCGGCGGGGGTCGACAGCAAAGTCGCTCGCGCCGACGGCAACGTCGCTCGCGCCGACGGCAACGTCGCTCGCGCCGACGGCAACGTCGCTCGCGCCGACGGCAACGTCGCTCGCGCCGACGGCAACGTCGCTCGCGCCAACGGCAACGTCGCTCGCGCCAACGGCAACGTCGCTCGCGCCAACGGCAACGTCGCTCGCGCCGACGGCAACGTCGCTCGCGCCGACGGCAACGTCGCTCGCGCCAACGGCAACGTCGCTCGCGCCGACGGCAACGTCGCTCGCGCCGACGGCAACGTCGCTCGCGCCGACGGCAACGTCGCTCGCGCCGACGGCAACGTCGCTCAGACACAGGTTCCGCCCCCGATTGACGGCGGACGGACGGGCTCCATGTCCCCGTGCAGACGGGGCTGCCTGCGCGGCCGTGGCGGTCGATCAGAGCATCCCCTCGGGGGGAGTCACCATGAAGAGCATCTGGATGGGCGCCGCATTGCTGATCGCGGGCCTCTTCACGAGCGCGGCCGCCGACGCCGCCTGTACCTCGAATCCATTCCGGATGGGCTGGGACGCCGCGAATCAGGCGTGTGAGGATATCGCGCAGGGGTATACGCCCATGCCCTGGGGCCACAGACGGCTGTCGAGCGGGGAGATCGTCCCGATACCGGAGCCGGAGCGGACCTGCTCGTGGCAAGCCGTCGTGGAGTGCAAAAACGCGGGGGCCCAGTATCTCCGGCGATTCCAGAACCACCGCTGCGCCCAGCTCATCCGGCGCGACGTTCGGCTGACGAGCTCGCGCGGCACGCCCATCGGAACGGCCCAGCAGGTCTGGCGGACCTACCTCAACACCACCTGCAACATGTAGCAGGCTGCGGATAAACTTGCTGCGCGCCTCGAATCGTCGGTCGGGCTCGTCGGAATCCAGGAGGATTCCTGCGTCGCCCGCCCTAGCTTCGAGGCGCTCGCAGCGTTTCTCAACAACCTGCTGGCCCCGCCGATTCTAGAATTTCCCTCGCACCCAGCCCGTGGACGAGGTCACGGTCCGCTGCGAGTGCGGCGCCGCGTCGGGCGAGCGTTGCGAGAGAGGCGACGCGTCGAAGCCGCGCTGCGACAAAGGCGCGGCATCCGAGGGGCGCGACACCGGCAGCGCGGAGGCCGACAAGGGCGGGAGCGACTGGGACGAGGAGCCGGAGAGAGGCGGCACCTCCGAGGGCCGCGTCATGCGCGGCGGGACGTCGGTGCGCGGGCCGGGCGGCGCCGTGCTCGGCCGGATGCTCTCCGGGGCGCGGTCCCGCTTCTGCCACGTGCCATTCAGATACTCTTCGACGCGCGAGGCGAGCTCGTCGCCGTCGTTCGTCTTCGGGATGAACCCCGACGCGCCCGTGCTGAGCACGAGGCTCTGAAGCTCCCGCGCCGGCCGGTCGGAGTGAAAAACGATGGGGCACGAAAGGATGCCCTTCTGGAGGGCCACCTCGACCAGCTTGCCCCCGTGCAGCGCCGGCATGTTGACGTCGACGAGCACGAGATCCGGCTGCTCACGCGCCACGGCCGCGCCGAAGCCGAACGGCGAGTCGAGCGTGATCACCTCGAAGCCACGAGATTGCAGGAGCAGCTTGACGAGCTCGCGGCAAATCTCGCTGTCGTCGACCACGAGAATCCGTCGCTTCGTCGTGTTCGCGCTCATGAATGCCTCTCGCTACCGAGGGTGATGGCTCCCGCACGTCATGCACGGGCCATTGACGCCATCGTATCGAGGTGCCGTTGCCACGGCAAGAAGGACGTAACCCCGAGGCACGATTCGCGCGCGGCGGAAAAACCGGTGTATGGACGGCTCAGAATACCTCGGGCCGCACGAGCAGGACGTCGGCCCCGTCGACCGTCACGATCTCGGCAGGGCAATCGTCGGCCGTCGGGCAGAGGCGCGTCGCTACGGCCGCGTACGGCTCGCCGCCTGCACGAAGCGTGAAGCGTTCCTCCCCACGCCGAACCTCGATCCGCACGCCCTCGCCGCTCTGCGCGCCGCCCGGTGGCGCCATATCGAAGTATTCCACAGGATCGAGAGCGGGCATCCCTCCCTCGGCCGGCAAGACACGAACGCCGGGCCCGGTCGCCACGGCAAGGACGAGGTCGGCGCCCCGCGCAGGAAAACAAATGACGGGGAGCACATGGCTCGCCTGAGGGACGCGGAGCCGGAGCGTCGTGCCCTGGCCGCGGCGCGTGGTGATGGAGATACACCCGCCGACCCGCTGGATGGCGGCGCGCGCCGCGTCGAGGCCGATGCCGCGGCCCGAGACGTCCGTGACCTCGGTCCGCGTGGACAGGCCGGGACGAAAGAGCAGCTCCGTGAGCTCGTCGTCCTCGGCACGCAGGGCGATCTCCGGCGTGGAGAGGCCGAGGTCGATCGCCCGCGCCCGCACGGCTTCGAGGTTCACGCCCGCGCCGTCGTCCTCGACCGAAATCTCGATCTCGCCGCCCTTTTGCCGCGCCGAGACACAAATCGACGCTTCGGGCGTTTTGCCCGCGTCCCTACGCGCCTCGGGCCGCTCGATGCCGTGATCCACCGCGTTGCGGAGCGCATGCAGGAGGACGACTTCGACCGACTCGGCGACCTCGGCGCGGACGCGCACGTCGTCCACGGCAAAGGCGACGCGGACCTCCTTGCCGAGGCTCTCCGCGAGGACACGCGCCGCCTCCTCGTGCGGCGCGAGCCGCGGCGCGAGGGTGACGGCCGAGAGCGAGGTGACCTCCGCGGAGAGCGCGCGGACGACGTCGCCGAGCCGCCCGCGCGCGCGCCCGGCCGCGACGTGCTCCAAAAACACGCGCACCGCGAGGGCCGCGAGGCGCCGCTGCGTGGCCATCGATACACGATCGGGGAGATCAACGACGGCGCTGCGGGACCCGGGCACGCGCGGGGGGTTTTCGGGCTCGTCGGCCGAGACCTCGGCGAGGACCTCCTCGATCTGATGGACGAACCCCTCGACATCCATGCCGGCGCTCGGGGCCGCGTCTTTGCGGCGGAGCATCACGACCATGAAGCGGATGGCCATGGTCACGACGAGGTCGACCTCTTCGGGCACGCGCCGGCCGCGCCGCGCCACAGCCGCGACGAGGCCTTCGAGGGCGTGACAGAGCGTGGCGAGCCCGCCGAAGTGCATCATCCGGGCTTCGCCTTTGAGTGTGTGCAGTTCCTGCTGCATCGCGGCGGCGACCTCGGGCGCGCCCTCGCCGTGCATGAAGTTGCCCCAATCGCCCTCGACGCGGTCGAGCCGTTCGAGCGCCACGCCGCGGAAACGGCCGAGCAGCTCGCTGGGAAGCGCGGCCGGGCTCAAAAGGCCTCTCGCCGCACGGCAGGATCGCTCACGGGTTTGGACAACAAATGCGCCCCCTGGACGGGAGGCATCATACCCGAAGCAAAGAGCGAAGCGGGAGCGCAATCAGCGCTCGACGGGGCCGTTCGGTCCCTGTAGGGTCGCGCGTCGGAGCAGAGGTCATGAGGAAGCCGCTCGGGATCGTGCTCTTCCTGTCCGTCGTCGGAATCGTGCCTCGTACGACGCGGGCCGCGGACGGGGATGGAAAGGGCGCGCCGGAGGCGCGTGAGCGGACCGCGATGGAGCGGCTCGACGCGCTCGAAGAGGAGAACCGCCGCATGCGCGCGCGCGTGGCGGAGCTCGAGCGCGCAGCAAAGCAGAACGAAGCAACGCGGGAGAAGGTCGCGAAGCTCGAGGACGACGCGAGCTTCTTCGATCAGCAGATCGCAAAGCTCCTGCCGATCGCGAGCCGGCTCGGGGGCTACCTCGACTTCGGTTTTTTCCGGGCGACAGGGACGGGCGCGGGCATACGGAGCGACCGCGGATACCGGTATTTCCCGGAGTACGAGGGCGACATCCCGGCGTCGTGGGTCTTTTATGGTGACCCGCTCTCGACGATGGTGAACGCGCGCGGCGAGCCGGCGGACACGGGCGAATCGCGGGCGCTCACGTTCGACGCGATCGATAGCGGCGGCAAATCGTCGTTCGCGGTGAACGCGCTGAACATGCAGCTCTTCGCGGCGCCGCACGAGGACCTCACGTTGACGGCGTCGATCGACTTCGCGCCTCGGGGGCGGGACGTGTCGGTGCCGGGGGATCGCGCGCTCGGCGATTTCATCGACGTGAAGCTCGCGTACGCCGAGTATCTCGTCCCGATCGAGCGCTTCGAGCTCAGCCTTTATGCCGGGAAGTTCGATTCGGTGCTCGGCTGGGAGTACCGCAGCCGCGAGGCGACCGACCGGCTCACCGTGACGCCGTCCTTGCTCTGCCGATACACCTGCGGATCGCCGCTCGGGCTGAAGGCGCGCGGGAAATTCTGGGACGGCGCGATGATCCTGAACGTGGCCGTGACGAACGGCAGCCATGGGAGCGAGACGTTTCCCTTTCACGGCGAAATCGATCGAAACGACTGGAAGACCGTGGCGGGCCGCATCGCCTCGCGCGCGCCGCTCGGCGCGGGGCTCGAGGTCGGTCTGTCGGGCTCGATCGGCGCGCAGGACCTGCAAAGCGCCGAGGACGCGATGCACACGCACGTCGGCGTGGACCTGCACCTCGATTGGCACGATTTCGATGTGACGGCCGAGTTCCTGCAGGGCGTGGTCGATGGGAAGAGCGCGCAGGGGGACACGAAATGTGGCCTCGCCCCCTGCCTCCGGTACCGCGGAGCTTATGTCCAGGTGGGCTATCGGGTGCTGAACTGGCTCACGCCTTATGCGCGGGTCGACGTGCGCGACGCGGTACATCGGAGCGGCGTGAGCTTCGTCTACCAGTCGCAGGTCCTGCGCGCGACGGCCGGGGTGCGGATGGAGCTCGGTACCCACCTCATCCTGAAGGCCGAGTACAATCTGAACCGCGAGCTGGGCCGCGCCCCCCAGTTTCCGAACGACGTGTTCACGAGCTCGATGCTCCTGAAATACTGAAGCTCCCGAGGAGAATGGCGCATGCGTCTCGGCTCTCGTCTCCTAGGCCTCGTGATCAGCCTCTCCGCGGTGGCGCTCCCGCTCACCGTCTCCTTCTCCCCGCGCGTGAGCCGCGCCGAGGCGCCGGCCGTGGGCAACGTCTCGGGCGTGGTCACGGTCCTCGTGGACGACGCGCCGAAGGCCGATCGATCGGGCGTCGTGCTCTACCTGGAGAACGTGCCCGGCGCGCCCGCCCCGGCCGGCAAGCGCGAGATCCGTCAGAAGAACCTGACGTTCACGCCGGGGCTGATGGTCATCGTGAAGGGGACGACCGTCGAGTTCCCGAACGACGACAAGGTCTTCCACAACGTCTTTTCGGTCTCGAAGGCGGCGCGCTTCGATCTCGGGCTCTACAAGAGCGGCGAGAGCAAGTCCGTCACGTTCCGCGAGGCCGGCGTGGTGGACGTCTACTGCAACATCCACCCGCACATGGTCACGAAGATCAAGGTGCTCGACAACGGCTTCTACGCCGTGACGGGCGCGGATGGATCGTTCCAGATCAAGAACGTGCCCGTGGGGACCTACCCGGTCGTGGCGTGGCAAGCGCACGCGCCGGAGGTGCGCGGCGAGGTGACGGTGACGGCGGGCGGATCGGCGTCGTTCAAGCCGACGATCACGGAAGGCGCGGCGCCGAAGCGGCACATGAGAAAGGACGGGACGCCATACGGCCGGTACAAGTAACGGCGCTCCTCGCCTGCACGTTCGCCTGCAATCCCTCCGCGCCGCCGGGAGGCTCCGAGCGCGCGGGAACGAACCTCGAAGCGCCCGCGTCCCCGGACAAGCCCGCCCTCGAACCGCCGCGCCCGCGCGCGTTCCCCGCCGATCGATGCGGCGAGTGCCACGGCATGCTCCACGCGGAGTGGAAGACGTCGGGGCACGCGCGGGCGCGGAGCTCGCCGCTTTACGTCGCGATGCGGGATCGCTCGAAGAACGCCAGTTGCGAGGGGTGCCACGCGCCGCTCGCGACGCTCACGGATCCAGCGGAGAGGGCCGTCGACGAGGGCGTGACGTGCGAGGCGTGCCACGCGATCCGCGACGTCGGGGAGGCGGCGGCCGAGCCACGTTATTCGTTCGACCTCCAAGGAAACCGGAAGTTCGGGCCGTATTGCGACGGCAAGGACAACTACTTCCACAGGATGGGCTGCGCGCCCTGGTTCCGCGACGCGCGCGTCTGCGGCGGCTGCCACACGTTCTCGATGCCGCTCGCGGATGGGAAGAGCCTGCCGATCATCAATGAGTACGCCGAGTGGCGCGCGTCGAGCTTCTCGGTGTCGGGGACGGCGTGCCAGGAGTGCCACATGCCGCCGGAGGTGACCCACGCGGCGACGGGCAGCGAGCGGAAGGTGCGCGTCGGGCATCACGGGTTCATGGGCGAGAAGGGCGAGCTCGTGCGCAAGGCGCTCGGGATCGTGGCGTCGGCGACCGATCGAGCAGGTACACTGGTGGTCTCCGTGGTGCTGAAGAACGAAGGCGCAGGGCACGCGGTGCCGTCGGGGTTGCCGGGGAGGCAGGTCGTCGTGCGCGTGCAGGCGCTCGACGAGAAGGGTCACGCGCAAGCGCGTGAGGAGCGCACGATCGGGCGGGTGCTCGTGGATGAAGCAGGGCGCGAGGTGCCGTTTTACGCGGCGCGAGCGGAGAAGAGCGACGAGCGGATCGCCGCGGGCGAGTCACGCACGTTCACGTTCGAGCTCGACGCGCCGCGGGCGGGTTCGCTCGTGATCGAGGTGGCGTGGCGCTCCGTCTCGCCCGCGCTCGCGGAGGCGCTCGGCGTGCCCGCGGAGGAGCGTACGATGGGGAAGATCGAGATGCCGTTCGGCGGAAAACGAAGCGGCAAGGGGCGCGAGCACCTGCCGAAGACGGTGGTGGCGCGGCCATGAAGTTCCGGAGCGCGTTGCTGCTCTGGATCGTGCTCCTCATCGCGGCGATCACGGTGGCCACGGCGGGAAGCGCGGCGTTCGTGCTGGAGCGGCGCGCAAGGGAGGAGCTCGGGGAGGCGCTCGAACGGAGCGCGCGCGTGTTCGAATCGCATCGCACCGAGCGGCTGCGCGCGCACGCGACGAAGGCGCACGTGGTGGCGGAAGAGCCGCGGCTCAAGGCCGTCGTGGCGACGGAGGACGTGTCGCCGGAGACGGTCTACGGCGTGGCCGACGAGCTCTGCAAAGCCGTGAAGAGTGATCTCTTCCTGATGACGGACGGGACGGGGATCCTGCTCGCGGACGTGGCCGATCCGAAGGCGTCGGGCTTCGACATGTCGAAGGATCCGATCGTGGCGGGCGCGCTGCGCGAGGGCGAGAGGTCCGGGCTCTGGACGAACGAGGGGAAGCTCTACGAGGTGGTCGCGCGGCGGCTCTCGTTCGGGACCGAGACGGTCGGCGTGCTGGTGCTCGGCTTCAAGCTCGACCATGCGCTCGCCGAGGAGGTGCGTCTCCAGACGGGGAGCCTCGTGGCGGTGACGGATGGGGCCACGGTGGTGGCGCATTCGAAGCTCGAAGATGGGAGGGACGCGTCGAGCGAGGTGCTCCGGATGTTCACGACGCCGTCCGCGCCCGAGGGCGGGCCCTATCTGTCGACGTCGCGGACGCTGGATACGGGCCCGGGCGCGAAGCGGACCGTTCACCTCGCGCGTTCGCTCGATCGCGCGCTCGTGCCGTCCCGCGAGCTCGAGGTGCGCGTGGCGCTCATCGCGCTCGTCGCGCTCGCGGCTGCGGCGGCGCTCGCGATCGTGCTCTCGCGCAGGCTCTCGCGCCCGCTCGACGGGCTCATGGCGTTCGTGGGCGACGTGGCGCGCGGGAAGCTCGACACACAAGCGACCACGTCCGGGCCGACGGAGATCCGCGCGCTCGGCGAGGCGATGAACCGGATGGCGCGCGAGCTCGCGGAGTCACGCGAGCAGATGGCGGCGAAGGAGCGGCTCGAAAAGGAGCTCGAGATCAGCGCACGGATCCAGACGTCGATCCTGCCGCGGCGCCTCGACGTGCCAGGGCTCGACGTGGCGGCGCGGATGATCCCGGCGAGCGAGGTCGGCGGCGACTACTACGACGTGTTCCCCGTGGAAGGCGGCGGCATCCTCGCGATCGGCGACGTGGCCGGGCACGGCCTGCAATCGGGGCTCGTGATGCTCATGGTGCAAAGCGCGATCGCCGCGCTCGGGCGGGAGGATCCGTCGGCGCGGCCGAAGGACCTCGTGCGCGTGCTGAACCTCGTGCTCTACGACAACATCCGCAACCGCCTGCGCAACGACGAGCACGTCACGCTGACGGTGATGCGCTACCACCGGAGCGGACGCGTGGTGTTCGCCGGGGCGCACGAGGACATCCTGATCCTGCGCGCGCGCACCGGGAAGGTCGAGATGATCCCCACGCTCGGCCCCTGGGTCGGCGCGATGCGCGACGTCGCGCGGACGGTGCAAGACGACGAGCTCGTCCTCGAAGACGGCGACGTGATGGTGCTTTACACGGACGGCGTGACGGAGGCGCGGAGCGCGTCGGGCGAGATGTACGGGATGGAGCGGCTCACCCAGCAAATCCAGGCGCTCGCGGGCGAGCCCGTGGAGCGAATCCGCGACGTGATCCTCGACGACGTGGCCCGCTTCGCCCGCGTCCAGGAGGACGACGTGACGCTCGTCGTCGTGCGCTTCAGGGCGAGCGAGACGAGCGCCGAAGGCTGAGATAGATTGAGCGTCGCGCTCCGCACAGCCGCGACCTGAATCCAGGAACGCGAAAGATGATGACCGAGACACCGACCGCGTTCGAGCTGACGTTCCAGCCCAATGTCGAGCTCATCTCCATCGTCCGTAGGTTCCTGTCCGACTTTTACGAGCGGATGATCGAGGACCACGACACGGTGTCGCGCATCGCGCTCGCGACCCACGAGCTCCTGGAGAACGCCGTCAAATACGCGAGCGACGGCGCGACGTTTTTGTCCGTCAAGTTCGAGCCGGGAGAGGCATCGAGCACGGTCTCCATCCGGCTCATGAACCGGGCGAAGCCCGAGCACATCGCCGCGGTTGCCACTATCTTCGGGGAGATGAGCCTGCACGACGATCCCTTCGGCCACTACCAGATCGCGATGGCGCGCAGCGCCAAGCGGAAGGTGGGCTCGGGGCTCGGCCTCGTGCGCGTGCGTGCCGAAGGAGAGATGACGATGAGCCACACCATCGAGGACGACAGGGTCACGATCCTGGCGCAGACGACCGTCACGGCGCGGAGGCGCTCGTGAGCGCGGCGTCGGATCTCTCGGTCGCGCTCCGCGACTTCTCGGCGAACGTGCGCGCGGAGGGCCGCTCGCTCGTCCTGCGCCTCTCGGGCAACGCGGACATGGCCGCCAAAGACAGCCTGGATACGCTGCTGCCGCGCGTGCACGCCGAGGCGCAGCGGATCAGCGCCACCGAGGTGCAGGTGGATTTCCGCAACCTCGAGTTCATGAACTCGTCCTGCTTCAAGAGCTTCGTGACTTGGATCAGCGAGATCGGCGATCTCGAGCGGAGCAAGGAGTACAAGATCCGGCTCTTGTCGAACCCGGAGATGCACTGGCAGCGCCGCAGCCTGCACGCGCTCCGATGCTTCGCGGTGGATCTCATCTCCGTCGAGTCGTGACGCCGCGCGCGTCCTCGCCTCCCCCGGCGTGATCGATCCTTGGGGCTGAAATGAAAAGAGGCCCGGCGAGGTTGGTCAGCACGCCGGGCCGAGCCCAAGCCTTCCAAGGAGACCGGGCTTTTTTCAAAGTACGTCGGGTGCGCGACGCGTTGCAAGCCCATCACGGATGGTGACGTATCGTCATCGGGATACGTGTGGCTCGTCCGCGGAACGACCGAACGAACCGTACGTTTCGTCCCGTCGCTTTCGGGCCGCGCGCGGGTCCATCGCGTCGCGCAGCGCATCGGCGACGAGGTACGAGCCGCCCACGGTCACGAGCAGCAAGAGGGCCGGCAGGACGAGCAAACGAAGCGCCGCGGGGTTTCGCGCGCCCTGCGCGAGCGTCTCGCCCCAGGACGCCGCCGATGTCGGCGCGCCCATCTCCAGGAACGAGATCGCGGCTTCCAGGAGCACGACGGACGCCACGCCGAACACCGAGCTGACGGTGACGGGGCCGAGCGCGTTCGGGAGCACGTGGCGGAGGAAGATGCGCGCGCGAGAGGCGCCGAGGGCGCGCGCGGCGAGGGCGTAATCCTCGGTGGCGCCGCGCAAGGTCTCCGCGTGCACGAGGCGCGCGACCTCGGCCCAACGCACGAAGGCCACGGCGAGCACGAGCGAGAGCGCCGAGGGCTCGTGCTCGATGGCGCGCACGAGCGCGACGACGAGGATGGCCGGGAAGGTGTCGATGGTCTCGACGAGGCGCACGAGGACGTCACGCGAGGTGCCGCCGCGGATGCCCGAGAGGCCGCCGAGGAGGACGCCGAGGACCGCGCTCACGAGGACGGCGACGAGCGAGAGGCCGAGCGCAGTGCGCGCGCCGTAGACGAGGCGCGCGAAGAGGTCACGGCCCTTCTCGTCGGTGCCGAGCGGGTGCGCGCGGGACGAGGGCGCGAGGGGGCCCGCCACGCTCGACGCCTTCGGGCCAGATCGCACGAGGGGCCAGACGGCGAAGGCGTCCGCATACGAGCGCGTGATCTCGTCTTCGGAGAGCTGCTCGTAGCGCTCGGCGTGAACGATCGCGGGGAGGAACTCGACGCCTCGCGGCCCAACCGCAAAGAGCGGCGCAGGCGCAGCGAGGAGTTCGGCGAAGACGCCGACGAGCACGAGCAAGCCGAGCAGCACGGCGCCGAGGCCCGCGCGGCGGCTGTGGGCGACACGCCGAAGGACGAGCGTGCGGTGGCTCATGTGCGCGGCCTCTGGCGCAGGATGCTCTGCGCGAGCCGCGGATCGAGCGTGGTGTACACGAGGTCCGTCATGATGACCCCGATCGTCGCAGTCGCGGCCATGAAGATCGAGACGGCCATGAGCCAGCTCGTGTCGCGCGACTGCACGGCGACGATCGTGGCCGCGCCGAGGCCTTCGAGGCCAAAGACGCGCTCGACGACGAAGGCGCCGCCGAGCGCCATCGGTGCTTCAAGCGTGGCGAGCGTGACGACCGGGAGGAGCGCGCCGGGGAGCGCGTGAACGAAAAGCGCACGCGCGCGGCTCGCCCCCCGCGCGAGCGAGGCGCGCACGTGGTCCTGCGCGAACGCCGACGCGAGGCCCGCGCGCGCCTGGCGCGCCGGCGCGGCCACGAGGCCAAGCGCGAGCACGACCGTGGGCAAGAAGAGCCCGTGCCCATGGGATCCCCGCGCCGCCAGGATCGCGAAAACCGCCGTCGGGATCGCGTAAAACACGAGCACGATGGCCGCCGTGATCCCGTCGCGACGCCGCCCGCGCGACGCGGCGCCGAGGAGCCCGATCGGCAAAGCCGCCGCATACGCCAGCGCGATCGCGCCGAACACGAGCGTGAGCGTGATCGGCGCGCGCCGCGTGAGGCCGTCGAGGACGGGCTTGCCGTCGAAGCCCACGCCGAGCCGACGCGTGACGGCGCCGAGCGCCCACTTGCCGTAGCGCGTTTCGAGCACGATGGCCGCGAACCGCGAGGGGCCGTCGAGCGTCACGAAGTCGTTCTTGTAGACCATCCAGAACGAGCCCCACCGCTCGACGGTGGCAAGGGCCGTGGCGTAGTCGTCGCCGGGCGTGATGCGATCGTCGCGGCCCGTGACGTGCGCGGCGATGTCGACGAGGACCCGCGCCCGCTCGAACGAAGCGGCGTCGGTCGGGTGCTCGAGCGCGCCGAGGACGTCCTCCAGCACGAACGTGTCGAGCTCGCGGAGCTCGGCCGCGCGCGTCGTGCTGCCGTACCGCGAGAGCCTGCGGACCGCGCTGCGCACGGACGCGCGGCGGAACTCGATGCCGCGGTCGTCCCAGAAGCGTGTCCAGAACGCCACCGCGCGCGTCGGATCCGAGAGCCGCTCGCCCGTGAAGCCCATCCGCTCGCCGATCGGCGCGAGCGCGAGCGCGACCTCGGCGCGTGGCCCGGGCGCGAGCGAGTCGAGCGCGGGAAGCACGTGTGGCAGCGCCGCGCCGCCCAGACGCGCGAGCTCCTCCTGCCCCTGCGCTTTTTGCGCGACGTCGCCGTCGACGATCGCGCGCATCGCCTCGGCGGCGCGCGCGCGGACGTCGCGGGTCCCGAGGTTCACGAAGCGCGGCAGGTCGAGGAATCGCTCGCGGCGAAGGCGCGCCCGCTCGGAGGGCGTGACGGCGAGCGCCGGATCGTCCGTCGGATCGGGGACGTACGAGAGGAACAGGAACGTGACGATCGAGACCCCGATCAACGTCGGAAGAATGAGGAGCAGCCTGCGGATCGCCAGCCTGAGCATCGTGCCTACTTGAGCAGCGCCTCGACGAGATCGATCCGCATGCCGAACTTGTACGGCGAGGCCTTCACGACCTCCGTCTTCCGACCTGCGATCTTCTCCTCGCCCTCTTCGAGGTAGCCGCCCGAGTTCACCGCGATCACCTTGCCCTGGCCGCTCCAGACGGGGCTTCCGTTCGAGCCGCGTGTCGTCGCGGCGTCGTGCTGCACGAGCCAGGCGTCCTGGTATGCCGCGGGACGGCCGGACGCGCTCGTGACGCGGCCGATGTGCGCGGCGAGGAACGTCGCGGCGGGGTTCGTCGTGTCCATCAAGCGGCCGGGAAAGCCGATGAGGTAGACGTCGTCGCCTGCGCCCATCCCCGAGAGCTCTTGCTTCGTCGCGATCTCCAGCACGACGGCCGAGCGGCCCCGGATGGTCACGACGCCGACGTCGGGCGTGATGCTCTCCTGATCGGTCGGGCGATAGCTCGGGTGCGTGCGCATCTCGATCACGTCGAAGCGCGCCTGCCCGCGCCCCTCGTTCTCCAGCGCGACCACCGAGCCCTTCGCCTTCGCCTCCTGGATGCAGTGCGCGCTCGTCGCGAGCATCGAGGGCCGGACGGCGAACGCCGTGCAGAAGCCCTCGCCCTTCGAGGCGAGCATGAAGATGCCCTTCTTCGATCGGTCGTAGAGGTTTCGGCCGAAGCTCGCGTTCGACGGGTGGAGGTTGCCGAGCCGCCCCTCGATCTCCTTGCGGCGCGGATCCTCGGGCGGCATCTGCGCGAGCTCCTCGCGCAGGTGCTGGATCTCGTCCTGCGAGCGTGTGCTCCAGAAGATGAGCCCGCCGAGCGCGAGCAGCGCGACCACGAGGAGCGCGCCGAGCACGTACGCCGTCCTGCGTTGCGACGCCGTCGCCGCCGTGACCTTCTCCTCGACGATCGCGTTGAGCTCCGCCGTCCGCCCGAACTTCTGGCGCCCGCTCGCCACGGCCACGGCCTGCGAGATCATCATCGCGATCGTCCGTTGCCCGACGCGCGCGCCCGCCGGCGGCGCCGGCTGCACGGCCTGCGCGATCTGCATGCGCGGCGGCGCCGCGGCGGGCGCGATGCCCAGCGGCGGCGGCTGCATCGGCGGCATCGGTGGGAGAGGCGCCATCGGCGGCGCGGCGGGCACGAGCTCGATCAGGATCCGCGGGCCCTTCGCGCCGAAGCTCACCTCGGTCCCCGAGGCGAGCGGGTGCCGCTGATGGACCCGCTGCCCGCCGGCGAACGTCCCGTTGCGGCTGCCGAGATCCACGACGTACCACGCGCCGCCTTCGCGACGCAGCTCCGCGTGATGGCCGCTCGCCTCGCGATCGTGGTTCGCGTCGAAGACGACGTCGTTGTCCGGCGCGCGGCCGAGCCGCACGACGTCACGTTCGAAGATCTGCGACGTCCCCGCTCTTTGCCCTGCGATGTGCACGATCCGAAGGTTCACGGCGTGGGCACCCCGCGGACGAGATCGATCCGCATGCCGATGCGGTAGGGAGAGGCTTGCACGATCGTCGTCTTCTGCCCGTCGATGGAGATGTTTTCCTCGTCGTCCACGTGGGCCGCGTGAACGCCGACGACGTGGCCGTACTGGTTGAAGATCGGGCTGCCGCTGTTGCCGCCGCGCGTGACCGCGTCGTGCAAGATCACCGCGGCCTTGTCCGCCGACGTGGCCTGCTCGTCGAAGCCCATCAGCCGGCCGAGGTGCCCGCTCAAGAACGTCGCCGACGGGCTCACCGGATCCATCACCCGCCCAGGGAAGCCGAGCACGTACACGTCATCGCCCGGCCCGAGCGCGCGCAGCTCCGCGTCGCTCGCCAGCGTGACGGCCCCGGGCAACGTCCCCTTCACACGCAGCAGCGCCACGTCGGGTGTGTCCGCGCGCTTCGACGAGGTGCTGTAGGTCGGGTGCGCGCGCTGCGCGACGACCTCGAGCTCGACCTTCCCCGCCGACTCGTTCTGCACGACCACGGGCTTTCCGCCGCGGGCTCCGCACGACGTGACGCAGTGGGCGTTCGTCACGAGCTGGTTCTTGTCGATCGCGAAGGCGCTGCAGCAGCCGCTGATGAGGCGGTTCTGCTTGTACGCGAGGACGTAAAGCGCGCCCTTGTTCTGCTCGTAGATCTCGCGCCCCGAGAGCACCTTCGTCGGCAACGTGCCCACGGGCGCCGCCACCGGACGCGCGCCGAGCCCCGCCTCGGTCGTCAGGATCGCCGCTGCGCGCTGCGATCGATACACGACGAAGGCCGCCACCCCGAGCGCGACCAGCGTCACGGCCACGCCAAACGCGAGCAGCGCGTTCAGCCGCGCGCCTCGCCGCGTCGCCTCCGCGACCTTCGCCTCGATGATGCTCGCGCTCTTGTCAGGCCCGCTCGTCGCGCGCGCGACCGCGTTCTCCACGATGCGCTGCGCGGTCGCGACGTCCACACGACCGTCCGCGTCCATCGCCTCGCGCGGCACCTCGCTCGGCATCCCGCGAGTATATTTTTGGCGGGCGGGCTTCGCCAGCGCTTGCGAGGGCGAACGCTAGGGCTTGAGCAGGTAGTAGCCGGCGATCGTGATACACGCGAGCGCACTCGCGATCATCATGACGATGAGCCACTGCGGCGCGCCGTCGGTCGGGATGTGGATCGGATCGTCAGGGCCGTGCGAACGCGGCCCGTACGAAGATGGACCCTCTCCGTCCTTGGAGGCGTCTTCCCGTCGCTCGGAGTCGCTCTCGCGGCGGTTCCCTTCGGACGAGGTCGACGAGGGCAGCGGCGTGAGCGGCACCGAAATCTTCGGCTGATCGAGCTCCTTGACACGGCGGCTCGGATCGGGGGCGTTGAGCGAGCTCGGCGGCATGGGCTCGGGGAGCTGGTACTTGCGGTAGCGCAGCCCCGTGATGTCCTCTTCCGTCGGCTCGGGCAGCGCCTCGCCCTCGAACTTCGACACGACGACCGTGATGTTGTCGTGACCGCCCGCCTGGTTGGCCCGATCGGTGAGCGTCTTGCAGACCTCGAGCGGATCATCGATCGTGCGCAGGACCTCGCGGATCTCCTCGTTGCGCACCATGCCCGAGAGGCCGTCCGAGCAAAGCAGGAGCGTGTCGCCGCGCTTGAGCTCGACGAACGTGAGGTCCACCTGCACGCTGTCGGAGGTGCCGAGCGCCTGCAGGATGATGTTGTTGTGCTCGAAGGTCTCGGCCTCCTCCTCGGTGAGCTGACCGGCCTCGATGAGCTGGTTCACGAGCGACTGATCACGCGTCACCTGCACGAGCCGATCGCCGCGCAGGATGTACGCGCGGCTGTCGCCGACCTGGCCGATGAAGAGGTGATCGTCGACGAGCGCCGACACGGTGGACGTCGTGCCCATCCCGCGCCGCGTGCGATCGAGCTTCGCCTCGCTGAAGATGCGCAGGCCCGCCGACTCGATCGCGTGCACGAGCCGCGCCGCGAGCTCGTCGTGATCCTTCGGCGACTCGCCCGAGATCATCTTCTGGAAGATGATGTCGACCGCGAGCTGGCTTGCGACCTCGCCGGCGGCCGCGCCGCCCATGCCGTCGCAGACGCCGAGCAGCACGCCGCGCTCGCCGACGAGCTGGTTGCGATCGGTCTCCATCAAGCCGCGGCTCGCCTTCGTCAGGTCCGCGACGATGAAGTTGTCCTCGTTGTGCTCGCGCACCTGACCCACGTCCGTTCGACCGAACAAGCGCAGCTTGATCGGAGCGGACTTCTTCGGCTTGCGCTCGCTGGGCAGACCCTCGGCGCTTTCCGCGGGGCGGTTCGAGTCGGGCTGCGTCTCTCGGGAGGCTTGTTCGCTCATGGGCTCACTACGAGAGGTCCACCCGGAACAGGTGCTGGCCGATGCGTAGGTAGTCGCCGTTGTCGAGGGTGACGTCCGCGCGGATCGCGACGTAGGTGCCGTTGGAGGAATCCAGATCCGCGATCGTGAACTCCCCGCTCATCGGGCTCCTGCGCAGGACGGCGTGCCGCCTCGACAGGAACGGGTCGGCCGTGAAAACGATGTCTCCCACCTCTCGACCGATCACCGTTTCATCCCGGAACAGATGGTACACGTCGCGGGTCACGCCCTCGACCGTCCGCTGACAGAGCCGTGCGCGCCGTGGGGTCGAGGGAGACCCGAACAACAGGGTCCCATGCTGGGTTGCATGCCCGAGCCCTCGCTCCGCGTCGTTCACGGTTTCGAACTGTAACACTTCGAGGCCCAGGAGGAGCAAGTCGCCGTCTTTCAGCGCGTGC
This sequence comes from Polyangium sorediatum, assembly GCF_029946465.1. NCBI lineage: Bacteria > Pseudomonadati > Myxococcota > Polyangiales > Polyangiaceae > Polyangium > Polyangium sorediatum. The sequence goes on along the minus strand of NZ_JARZHI010000006.1, from coordinate 251,539 downwards.
GGTTCCCGGATGCGCCGGTAGACCCCGTTCGTGGAATGCAGATTCCGGAGGATCCACCGACCCCCCTGGGGCAAGAGGCGCGCATGCCGCGGGGAGACGTACAGATCGTCCGAGAGGAGGATGTCCCCCTCGGACCGGCCGACGTCGACCTGGCGATCCACGAGCGGAAACGACTTGCCTTCGCTGCCGTCCTCCACGATCACGACCAGCCGGCCGGTCTGCAGGCGCCCGCTCGGCGTGATGGACGGCGCGGGCGCGGGGGCGACGAACGCCGACACGAGCCTCTCGTCCCGGCGCCCCGCGGTCACGGGCTCGGCGAACGTGGGCTCGGCCTCCGCGCGGGCAGCGGCCTTCTCCCCCTCGTCGAGCGGCGCGCCGCAGTACTTGCAGAAGCGCATGCCCTCGGCGGAATGACCGTGGCAACGCGCACAACGGACGAGCCGTGGAGGGCCGGTCCGGGCCGTCGCGATCCCAACGACGGGCGCGCCGATGATCTTGTCCCCCGTATCGTCGGGGATCGTGGCCGGCGTGCTCTCCAGGTTCGGCGCGACCACGGAACGCGGAACCACGGGCCGGGCCGCCGGTGTCTGCGTGATCGGCGCGGGGGCGAGAGCCGCCGCGGGAGGCTCCGCAGGCAGAGGTGAAGGAGGCGGAGGCGGCGCGGCCACGGGCTCGGGCTCGGACTCCGGCGCGCGACGCACGACGGCGGATTCGTTCGAAGCCGCCGGGGGACGACCAAGCGAAGCGCCACACGTCACGCAGAAGCGGTATCCGGGCGGATTCGACGAGCGACAGCTCGGACAGGTCGTGATCGCATCCGCGCCGAACGAGACGGTGAACTGGAGCGCGGGGGCCTCGGGCCGAGAGCGCGGCGCCGAGGGTTTGGGCGACGAAGCCGAGCCGCCGGAGGTCGGACTCCCGGACGTCGGACTGCCGGAGGTTGGACTCCCGGATGTCGGACTCCCGGACGTCGGGCTCCCGGACGTCGGGCTCCCGGATGTCGGGTTCCCGGATGTCGGGTTCGCCGAGGGAGCGGGGTTCGAGGCGATCGCGGGCGTGGAGCTCGGCGCGTCGTCCGTGCTTCGGACCTCGGGGACGGCGGCGCGCTCGACGCGTTCGATGCCGTGGGGCGGTGTGGGCGGCACGCCGCGCCCCTGGGTCCGGAGGCGCCTGCCGCAATCCAGGCAAAACGTCAGGTTGTCGGCGTTTTCACGACCGCAGACGTCGCAGATCACAGCGCGAGAGGACCGCGGAGGCGCTTTCGAGTCAAGTGCCCGAGCGCAAGTCCGACACGAAAAGGGCGCCCCGCGGGCCGCTCCGCGCTACCTGCGCCCGATCTCACTGCGGATCTCGAACTGGAACTCGGCGCCCAAAAAGTGCGCCACGCCCGTGGCCCGGACGGCCCCCGCCGTGTCGGTCCATCCGGCGATGAGCATCGGCCGGTACACCAGCCCGAAGCCCAGGATCGCTACCCGGGAGAGCTCGATTTCGACGCCGAGGCCGCCGAAGAGCAGCCCGCCGCCCGTCTCGACGCCCCACTCATTTCCATACGCGAGCGCGCCGATCCCCCAGGAAGCGTAAGGCGCGGCGCGGGTGCCGAAGTCCGGCAGGTAGCGCATCTCGAAGCGGAGCTGCTGGAAGATCCCGAGCCGGTAGAGGTTGCTCGAGTCCATCTTCGCGAACTGGTAGGCCCCGCCGATGTACCACGGCCCGGCGGACCGATACCCGCCGCGGATCGCGAGCCCGCCGGCTCCGCCCAGGATGCACGGCGCGGTCTTTCCACCTTGGGGTGCGCAGACCGCGCCCGCGTCGAGGTTCGTCTCCGCCACGATGGCCACCCCGTATTGGATGTACTCAACGTGCAGCGGCGGTGGACGGACGCCCCCGAGGACACGAAGAGGCGCATTCGCGGGAGGCAGCGCGGCGCTCGGCTCACCACGCGCCGGACCGGAGGCGGCGAGCAGAGAGGCGCAGAGGAGCAGACCGAAGGGCCGTCGCGCGCTCACCGGCGCTCACGCTACGCGCCTGGGCCCGAGCCCGCAACCCGCCGCGCGCGTGCCTCTCGCGGAGCGCGGGCGGGGCTCCTCGTCCCTTCCCCTTTCCGCTCCGGGCGAGGCCCGGGAAGGCGCGGCCCGACGCGTGGGGCGGGCGGGTCCTGGTCACCGAGCTCTCCGGGAGCTCGCAGCTTGACGCGGCGCGCGCCTGCGCCAACGTCTCGGAAACCTCTTCGCCGATCATCGGCGCGCTTGACGTCGCCATGGTTGGTCGCCTAAACGGAGCCACGCTCATGGAGATCCACCTCGACAAGCGTGCGGTTAAGCAGATCCGCCTCTCCGCTGCGGACGCGATCGACGAAGGCGATACGGAGGCCCTGCGCGAGGACGTCCTCGAGGCGTTCAGCGAGGAGCAGGTCGAAGAAATCGAGCGACGGCTCGACAGCGGTGACTTCTTCGAATTCTTGACCGACGTCCTCGACGAGTGGAGCGGCGACGACGTCGACGAGCTCTTCGAACTTCTTGAAACGCAGCTCGGCGAGATGGGTATCGATCTCAAGTACGAGCAGCGTGAAGAAGAGGACGAGGAAGAAGTCGAGGACGACGACGACCTCGACGACGACGACGACGACCTCGATGACGAAGACGACGAGGAGCTCGAGGAAGAGAACGACGACGAGGACTGACGTCCGCCGTCAGTCGGCCGCGGGATCCGCAGGATCCTCGTCCTTCCGTCCGCTCACTTCTTGCTCGATGTAGCCCGCGCACGGCTTTTCGTTCGGCGCGGGCCTCATTTCGTCGCAGACGAGGTGCGCGCAGCGCGCGTACCGCGAGTCGGAAAAATCCTTGCGCAGACGCGTGACGAGGTCGCAAGCCTCGTCCTTGTCGCCGTCCTCGTGCGCGAGGCGCGCCTCGGCCCAGAGCGCGTCGTCACGCAGGTCGGACGTCGGATGATCGGCGTAGAGCTTGTGCATCTCGCGGCGCGCGGCGCGATGGTCGTGCAGCCGATCGCGGTAGAGCGCCGCGATGCGCATCTGCGCCGGTGAGTATCGCGGTCGCTCGTAGCTGCCCGTGAGGTGCGAGGACTCGCGCGCCGCGAGCAGCGTGCGCAGGTGCGTGATCGCCGCCTCGTAACGCCCGAGCTTCTCCTCGATCAACGACGCGTGCCAGAGCGCGTCGTCCGTCAGCGTCCCGTACGGATACGGGTGCGCGACGGAGAGCGCGACGAGCGCGTCGCGTGCCTCCGCGAGCCGCCCGAGCCGCTCGAGCGCGAGCGCCGCTTCGTAGTCGACGTTCTCTTCGAGGTCCGTGTTCCGCAGGATCCGCGCCGGCCCCTTCGCCCACGCGAGCACCGCCTCGTCGCCGCCGCGCTCGCGCTCGTGCTCCACGATCCGCTTCACCGCTCTGCGCGCGAGGCCGTGCTTCGTGTGCCTCGCCGTCGCGTCGAAGAGCATCCCGTACCCGCGCTCCGCGTCGCCGTGCGTGATCTCGAGATCGGCGAGCTCGAACGCGGCGCGGCCTGCGCGTGGCCCATCGGGCGACGTCTCGGCGAGCTTCTGGAGCGCGGCCTTCGCCTCGACGTGCGCGCCGCGCCGCTCGTGCATACGCGCCACGAGGAAGAGGGCCTCGTCGCGATCCTTCACGCGCTCGGCGACACGCGCGGCCTCGTCGTAGCTCTCCGCGGCCTCCTCGTAGCGCCCCGCGTGATGCGCGCGCTGTCCCGCGGCGAACGAGCGCTCGTACGCGTCGCCGAGGCTCGGCCCGCACCCCACGAGCCACCACGCGAGGACGAACCCGGCGACGCGCTTCGTGCTCACGCGGGCGTCGCCTTTCGCGTGACGACCTCGCGTGTCGCTTCCGCGAGCGCAGCCGCGGCCTCGGCGACGCGCGCCGCCGGCAGATCGAGGTGCGTCACCACGCGCACGCGCCGCGCGCCCGATGCGCTGACGAGCACGCCACGCGCGCGCGCCGCCGCGACGAGCTCGTCGGCCGCCACGGGCAGATCCACCTGCACGAGGTTCGTCTCGACCTCGCGCACGTTCGCCCCGGGCACCTCGCGGATCGCCGCGCCGATCACACGCGCCGCGGTGTGATCCTCCGCGAGCCGCGCGCGGTGATGCTCGAGCGCGTACAGCGCGCCCGCCGCGAGCACGCCGACCTGCCGCATGCCACCGCCGAGCATCTTCCGGAACCTACGCGCTCGTACGATCGTCGCCGCGTCGCCGCAGATCGCCGATCCCACCGGCGCGCCGAGACCCTTTGAGAAGCAAACACTCACCGTGTCGAACGGCGCACACAGCTCCGCGACCGAGAGCCCCGACGCGACCGAGGCGTTCCACACGCGCGCGCCGTCGAGGTGCATCGCGAGCCCGTGCGCCCGCGCGACCTCCGCGATCGCGATCACGTCGCGCTGCGGGAACACCCGACCGCCCGCTCGGTTGTGCGTGTTCTCCAGCGCAACGACCCGCGTCCGCGGGTGGTAGTCGGCCGGCGGCTTGATGACCACTTGCAGCTCCTCCGGCCCGAAGAGCCCTCCGCGCCCGGCGACCTCGAACTGCACCCCGGACCAGGCCGCGCCCGCGCCCGACTCGTAGAACGCGCAGTGCGCGCCTTCGCCGATGATCACCTCGTCGCCGCGCTGCGTGTGGCAGAGCAGGGCGATCTGGTTGCTCATCGTCCCGCTCGGCACGAACAACGCCGCCGCTTTGCCGGTGATCTCGGCGGTGAGCTTCTCCAGGCGCGCGACCGTCGGGTCTTCCCCGTAGACGTCGTCGCCCACCTCGGCCCGGGCCATGGCCTCCCGCATCGCGGCGGTGGGCCGCGTCACGGTATCCGAGCGCAGATCAATCATGCCCCTACTTCACCCACGAAGAAGCGCGCTTGGCAACGCCTTGTTCGCGGGCGGGGAACGTCAGGCGCGAACGACGCCTCGATGCCCTAGCAGAAGAAGCACTTGTTGCGCTGCGGCGGCTCCGGGTCGAAGCGCACGCGACCGCAGGTATCGCAGACGCACAGGTTTTGCGCGTAAAACTCCCGCCGGCCGAGGATGTCCGATACGAACAGGCTCGTCACGATGTCGCTCAGGATATCGTGGCTCCGGGGGCGCGGCACCCATTGCATCGTATCGCCCACGACGACCCTGCGAACGCGGCCGGCGAAGATCGCGGCCGAGAGGAAGCGGTCGTCGGCCGGGGACTGGAGCAGCCCGCGCAGGTGGCCGACGACACGCGCGCGCGTGCGGACCAGGATCGCGGCCGTCTCGTCCGTCGGCGGAATCTCGGGCAGGAACGAGCTGCAGTGCTTGTCGGCAGGCACCGCACCGAAGAGCGGCTCCTGAATCCGCCAGGGACGAGCCATGTAACCGGACTGCACGAGGTTCCGGTCGATCCAGGAGCGCAGCTCCTCCCGGCACATCCGCCGCGAGGCCACGCCCTCAAGGAACGTCAGCGCTGCGGCGAGCGCGTCGCTCGGCGGGGGCAGGGGCTCGGGCAGGACGGCGCGACGGATGCCACTGCCCCGGTTCGACGAGACGGGCGCCACGTCGCTCGTGCTTTCGCTCTTCGCGGCAAGAACGTTTCTGAGCAAGGGTCGCGTCGACATGTCGCGCGAACAGGAGCAATCGCCGGGCCAGACGACGGGACTCCGCCATGGTCGTCAAACGTTCAGCCAGGACGAAAAACAGGAACCCTGGACGGACTGGAGAGCGGACGGGCGAGCAGCTCTTGCCATGCGGGCTTCGGCGATTGCATTTCGGGAGCGCGTGAGCCGGCCCCCGGTGTGCGGCGCGGACACGGTCGAGCCAGTGCGCCGTCGCGGCTCCCGCGTCGGAATGGAGCCGCCCTTCGCGGCACGCTCCATTTTTTTCACATTCTACCGACTGCTCTTGATTCGTGGGTAAACAAACCGTCCCCGGAATCGACGCGCGTCCGGTGTCCACCTTATGCCGCGACGAGAGCAGGAAATCGCGGCCCGCGAGAAGCGTGAGCAAAATCACTGCCACCAAAGATTCCCGCGCGGATCGCGGACATCGACCCATGGAACTGCCGCGCGACGCCGCGCGTATGCATGGACTCCGACCCCTCTCGCCCTGGGCGTGCTCCCCTTTGCGAGCGAATTTCGCACGGGGGACGCCTGAAGGTTGACGTTCTGGTCGGACAACGGAGAGAGTGCTTTACATGACCAAACATGGACTTGTTTTCCTGGGTGCTTTGCTCGCTTCCACCTCTCTCATCGCGGCGACGGGCTGCGGCGATGAGAACAGCGGCGGTTCGGGTGGTTCGGGTGGTTCGGGCGGCGCGGGTGCGTCCGGCGGCATGGGCGGCACCGGCGGCATGGGCGGCTCGGGCGGCTCGGGCGGCAGCGCCGCGGTCGACTGCGACAAGTACTGCACGGACATCGCGGCGAACTGCACGGGTGAAAATCAGCAGTATGCCGATAAGACGAGCTGCATGGGGAGCTGCGCGGGCCTCCCGGCCGACGGCAAAGACGGCGACGCGGCCGGCAACACGATGCAGTGTCGCATCTATCACACGAGCGCGGCGACGGGGGATCCGGCGACGCACTGCCAGCACGGCGGCCCGAGCGGCGGCGCGACGTGCGGCTCGCTCTGCCAGGCCTTCTGCTCGCTCGCGGTGGAGACGTGCCCCACCCAGTGGCCGCAGGAAGGCGAATGCATGACGTCATGCATGGCCTGGACCGCCGCGAACATGACGTACAACGCGGCGAACTTCACGGCCGGCAATACGACCGAGTGCCGCCTCTACCACCTCTCGGTGGCGGCGAGCGACGAGACGGCCGCGGCGACGCATTGCCCGCACACGATCGCGATGTCCGACACCTGCAAGTGAGAGCGACCGACCTCGCTCCTCGCGCGAGGTCCACGCCTCTCCCGAGCCCCGCGCCGTTCGCGGGGCTCGGGTTGTTTCCCCGAAAGAGCCGCCACGCCACGCCCGCCGGGTTGCGCTATTCTTCCGCAATGCCTCTCCTTTTCCGTCGCCTCGCGCCGATCGCCTTGTTCTCTCTCCTCGCCGCCCTCGGCTTCGCGTGCACCGCGGATCTCGAAGAAGGTTGCCTCGGTGGGCAATGTGTCCCGCCGGGCAGCCCCCCGATCCCTCCCCTGCCGACGAGCGGCGCGGGCGGCGGCGGCGGCGGCGACGCAGGCCCGACCTGCGACGACACACCGGCCACCGGCGATTTCCCGTGCGACGTCTTTGCCGTCCTCCAGACGCACTGCCACGGCTGTCATCAATCGCCGCCGCTCTCGGGCGCGCCTTACTCGCTGCTCACGTACGAGGATACGCGCGAGCTCCACGGCGTGACCACGAAGCCCCGTTTCGTGCGTATGGCCGAGGTCGTCGAGAGCGGCTTCATGCCCCTCATGGCCACGATCCCCGAGGCCGACAAACAACTCCTGCTCGACTGGCTCTCGACCTGCGGCCTGCCCGCCCCCGACGGTATGGGCTGCGAATGACAACGTCCGTAGATGCGCCGACCATGAACGTCGACGTCGGCAATCCCTTCGAAAAGATTTCCAGCTACATCACGCCGCGGACGCCCGCCCGGCCGGCCGCGCGGAATCACAGAGCTCCGCGAGCAGCCGATCCAGCGTTTTGAGGTCCAATGGCTTCGCGAGGTGCCGATCGAAGCCGGCCGCCCGCGAGAGCTTCCGATCCTCGGGCGAGGCATACCCCGTGAGCGCGATCAGGATCCTGTCCCGGTGCGTCGGATCCGCGCGGAGCGCCTGCGCGACCTCATAACCGTTCATCCCGGGCAAACCGAGATCACACAGGATCACCTCGGGATCGAAGCTGCCCGCCTTCTCGATCCCCTCGGGGCCGGAATGGGCGACCTCCACGTGCACGTTGCGCCGCCCGACCGCGAGCGCCTCGGCAAGGCTCGCAGCCGCGTCCGCATTGTCCTCGATGACCAGGATCCGGCCGCAGCGATGCTCCTCGCGGCCCACGCTCGCCGCGCCGTTCGGGGCCGCGGGCTCCCGCACGGGCAGCTCGATCGTGAAGGTGGCGCCCCGGCCCGGGCCCTCGCTCTCGGCGCGCACGTCACCGCCGTGCAGCGCGACCAGGCCCTTGACCAGCGAGAGGCCGAGGCCGAGCCCCCCGCGGCTCCGCGTCAGCGTCCTGTCGGCCTGCGTGAAGGGACGAAAAAGATGCGGCAAGAGCTCCGGCGCAATGCCCATCCCGGTATCGCTCACGCGAATGCAGGTTCGCCCTCCCTCCGCGAGCGACACCACGACCTGCACCCGCCCGCCGCGATCCGTGAATTTGGCCGCATTGTGCAGCAAATTGCCGACGATCTGCGCGAGCCGCGTCCCGTCGCCGTTCACCCACACGGGCCCGTCGGGCAGCTCCACGCTGAGCGTCACCCCGCCCTGTTCGAAGACCGAGCGGAGATCCTCGACGGCGCGATGCACGAGCTCGCAAAGCTCGATCGGCCCGTGCTGGAGGTGGATCTTGCCGCGCGAGATACGCGTCACGTCGAGCAGGTCGTCGATGAGCCGCGTCATGTGAACGATCTGCCGCTCGATCACGCGCTCGGCGCGCTTCGCCTGCTCGCTGCCCGGCGCCGCGCGGCCGAGCACGTAGAGGCTGTTGCGAACCGGAGCCAATGGGTTTCGGAGCTCGTGCGAGAGAATGGCCAGAAACTCGTCTTTGCGACGATCGGCCTCCGAGAGCGCCTCGGCGAGGGCGCGATGGCGCTCTTCGCTCTCGTGCAGCGCCGCGAGCGAGGCCCGCGCGGCCATGGCGGCTCGTTCGGCCTCCAGCCGCGTTTGCTCGGCGAGCCAACGCTCGGCCTGCGCGCGCCGCCGCGCCCGGCGCTCCGAGCTCATGACGAGGATCACAATCGCGCCGGTCACGAAAAACGTGACGAGCCGGAATACGTAGGGAAAGACAACCCCCGGAGGCTCGTCCCCCGACGACCCCGCAAACCAGTACCACCCGAAGCCGACCGTGGAGAGGACGAGCGAAACCAGGCTCGGAAAAAACCCCACGACGAGCGCCAAAAGCGCGAGGATCCCGATCGGCACCACCAGGAACAGGCCGTCGAGCGGCCGGACCAGCAGGAGGGCCGTCGCAATCGAGGCCATCGCGACGGAAATCGCGAGCAGCCAGGGCCAGATCACGGCAAATGTGGAGCGCGCGGGCACTTCGGAGGGGATGGTTTGCTCCATCGGTGAAGGGACGACGGACGGGTTGCCACAACGTAACATACGACCGAGGCCACGCCATACGAGGCGAGGACGTGCCCGGCATCGCCCGGAAAAACCCTTATGGCAGAGCCCGCTTCGGCGGCCGACGTCGCTCGGTCGTCCACGCATTCGACGCGCGAGCGGTAAAAAGCGAAAGGCCCCGATCTTTCGATCGGAGCCTCTCGGTCGCAGCGGCTCATAAGCCGAGTTCTGTCTCGCCCCGAGGTCACCCCCGGAGCGTCGGCGATCATTCCTCTAGGGCACGCATTGCTGCGTGCCTCCAGCAGCCAACCCGGAGGCATCGGACGGGCCGTCCTCTCGGGACCTCTCGATCCCATCGCCTCCCTACGCGGCCTTGCACCGGGTGGGGTTTGCCATGCCACCCCCGTTACCGGAGATGCGGTGGGCTCTTACCCCACCGTTTCACCCTTACCGACTGGACGAGCACCACGAGGGCACCTTCAAGCCGGCGGTCTGGTTCTCTGTTGCACTCTCCTCGAGGTCACCCTCACCGGGCGTTACCCGGCACCCTGCCCTGCGGAGCTCGGACTTTCCTCCCGCGGAAACCCGCCGGCGATCACCTGCTCCGCTGCGACGAGGCGGAAGATAACGCCCCCCGATCCGGAAGTCGAGATGTCGCCGTTCTAGCGGCCCTGCGGCCCACGGCTCACGTTCATCTCGTCCGCCTTCTTCTTGCCGCGCCGTTTTTACAGCGCCGAGAGCTCGAACGCCGTCGCGACGGCGGGCTCGCCGAGCTCCCGCGCCGCGGCCTCGGCCGCCTCGCGCGCCGTCCGCGCGAGGCTCACGATGATCCCGTCGAGGAGGTCCAGCGTCTCGATCTCCACAGGGGGGCACGAGCTCGTTGCGATAGAACGCGGCCACGTCCCTGTCTCGGATTCTACACGGGTACGGGTCGCAATGCTGGACGCAGGGGGCGCGTGCCGATTGCGCTCGAGGCCAATGATGACGCGCACCGCCCGCTCCCGGGCATCAAGCCGAACGAGGCAACGAGGTCGCCTCGTCCGTGCTCGCCGGGTCGTAGCCGAGATTGGGGCTGAGCCATCGCTCGACTTCCTCTGTCGTCATGCCTTTGCGGACTTTGTAGTCCGCGACCTGATCACGATCGATCTTGCCGAGCGTGAAATAGCGCGCCTCCGGGTGGGCGAAGTAGAGACCACTCACGCTCGAGCCCGGCCACATCGCGAACGACTCGGTGATGCGCATCCCCGTGTTCCGCTCGACGTCGAGCAACGCCCACAGCGTGCCCTTCTCCGTGTGATCGGGACAGGCGGGGTAGCCTGCGGCAGGACGGATGCCGCGGTACTTCTCCGCGATGAGCTGCTCGGGCGAGAGGTCCTCGTCCTCGCCGAAGCCCCATTCGATCCGCGCTTCTTTGTGCAGATATTCGGCGAAGGCCTCGGCGAGCCTGTCGGCGAGCGCCTCGGCCATGATCGCGCTGTAGTCGTCGTGCTGTTTGCGGAAGGAGTCGCAGAGCTCGTGCAGCCCGATCCCCGTCGTCACCGCGAACGCGCCGAGATGATCGCGGAGGCCACAGCCTTCCGGCGCGATGAAGTCCGAGAGGGAGCGGCACGAGCCGCCCTTCTCGGTGACGCCTTGCTGGCGGAGGAAGTGGAACGTGGCGAGCCGGGTCTTGCGTGACGCGTCGGTGTACAGCTGCACGTCGTCGCCCACCGCCTCGGCGGGGAAGATGCCGTATACGCCGCGCGCCGTGAGCAGCTTCTTGGCGATGATCTCGTCGAGCAGCACGTTCGCTTCTGCGAACAGCTTCTTGGCCTCTGCCCCGTACTTCTCGTGCGAGAGGATCCGGGGATAGACGCCCTTGAGCTCCCACGTGTGGAAGAACGGCGTCCAGTCGATGTAGTCGCGAAGCGTGGTGAGCGGGACGTCGGGGAGCACGCGCGTGCCGATCCGACGCGGCGCTGCGATGTCCTCGGGACGCCACGTGATGGGCGTGCGGTTCGCCCGGGCGGCCTCGAGGGTCATGAGCTTCTGCCTCGTCCCTGTGTGCAGCCGGCGCAGCTTTTCGTATTCGCTCCGATGCTGCTCCACGAAGGCGGCCCGGCCGTCCTCGCTGAGCAGGCTCGTGGTGACCGGAACGGCGCGGCTCGCGTCGAGCACGTGCACCACCGGCTCGCTGTAGCATGGCGCGATCTTGATCGCGGTGTGCGCCCGGCTCGTGGTCGCGCCGCCGATGAGGAGCGGCAGCTTGAAGCCCTGGCGCTCCATCTCGCGAGCCACGTGCGCCATCTCGTCGAGCGATGGGGTGATGAGACCGCTGAGGCCGATGAGGTCCGCGTTCTCGGCCTTCGCGCGTTCGAGGATCTTGTCGCAAGGCACCATCACGCCCATGTCGACGACCTCGTAGTTGTTGCAGGCGAGCACGACGCCGACGATGTTCTTGCCGATGTCGTGGACGTCGCCTTTCACCGTCGCGAGCACGATCTTGCCCTGCGTGCGGACCTCCTCGCCGCGCGCCGCCATCTCGAGCTTCTCCTGCTCCATGAATGGCGTGAGGTATGCGACGGCCTTCTTCATCACGCGCGCAGACTTCACGACCTGGGGAAGGAACATCTTGCCCGCGCCGAAGAGGTCGCCGACCACGCTCATGCCGTCCATGAGCGGGCCCTCGATCACGGCGAGGGGCCGACCGAGCTTCAATCGCGCCTCCTCGGTGTCGGCGTCGATGAACGTGTCGATGCCCTTCACGAGCGCGTGCGAGAGCCGCTCTTCGATCGTGCCCTTGCGCCACTCCTCCTCCCCCTTCTTCGTTGCGGCGGCGCCCGCGTTCTTGGCCTTCAGCTGCTCGCCGAAGTCGACGAGGCGCTCGGTCGCGTCGGGCCGACGATTGAGGAGCACGTCCTCGACGAGCTCGCGGAGCTCGGGCTCGATCTCCTCGTACACCTCGAGCATGCCGGCGTTCACGATGCCCATGTCCATCCCGGCTCGGATGGCATGAAAGAGGAACGCCGAGTGCATCGCCTCCCGGACCTGGTTGTTCCCGCGGAAGCTGAACGACACGTTGGAGACGCCTCCGCTGACCTTCGCCCCGGGCAGGTTCTCCTTGATCCAGCGCGTCGCGTTGATGAAGTCGACGGCGTAGTTGTTGTGCTCCTCGATGCCGGTCGCGACGGTGAGGATGTTCGGGTCGAAGATGATGTCCTCCGGCGGGAATGCGACGGCGTCGACGAGGAGACGATACGCGCGCTCGCAGATGCGGATCTTGTCCTCGTACGTCGCGGCCTGCCCCTGCTCGTCGAACGCCATGACGACGACCGCCGCGCCGTACTGTCGGATCTTTCGCGCGTTCTCGAGGAACTTCGCCTCGCCCTCCTTGAGCGAGATGGAGTTCACGATGCCCTTGCCCTGCAGGCACTTCAGGCCAGCCTCGATGACCTCCCACTTGGAGGAGTCGACCATGAACGGCACCTTCGCGACCTCCGGCTCGCTCCCCAGGAGAAGGAGGAACCGGGTCATGGCAAGGACGCCGTCGATCATCCCCTCGTCCATGCAGATGTCGATGACGTTGGCCCCGCTCTCGACCTGCTGGCGCGCGACGCTCACCGCGGTCTCGTAGTTCCCCTCCTTGATGAGCTTGGCGAACCTGGGTGAACCGGCGACGTTCGTCCGTTCGCCGATCATCATGTAGACGCCGGGCTGCTGGGTGAACGGCTGAGAGCCGGAGAGGCGCAGGGGGCCCTCGGCGGCGACGGGCGGCCGGAGCGGGCGCGGCGGCTTGTCCTCGAGCGCCTTCGCGATCGCCGCGATGTGCTCCGGCGTGTTGCCGCAACAGCCGCCCGCGATGTTGACGAGGCCCGCGTTCGCGAACTCCGCGAGGAAGCGCCCCATGTCGGGCGGCTCGAGATCGAAGCCCGTCGGGGCGAGCGGGTTGGGCAAGCCGGCGTTCGGATAGCAGGAGATCGCGGCGTCCGCCTTCTCCGAGAGCTCCGCGAGGAACGGGTACATGAGGTCGGGGCCGAGCGAGCAATTGAGCCCGATGGAGAGCGGCTTTACGTGCTTCACCGCCGTCCAGAGCGCCTCCACGGTCTGCGCGGAGATCATCGTCTCGCCGCCGCGGCCGACGGCAGCGGAGATCATCACCGGGAGGACCTTGCCGTCCTCGGCGAAGACCTCCTGGATCGCGACGATCGCGGCCTTGGCGTTGAGGGAGTCGAAGATGGTCTCGACGAGGAGCACGTCCGAGCCGCCCGCGATGAGCGCCCGGATCTGGCGAACGTAGGCCGCCTTGACCTGATCGAACGTGACCACGCGGAAGCCGGCGTTGTCGGCGTCGGGCGAGTTGGAGAGCGAGACGGTGAGCGGTCCGATGGCTCCGGCGACGAAGCGCGGTTTGCCGTCTGCCGAGCCGATGCGGTCGGCCCATTCGCGGCACTGGCGCGCGGACTGCTCGTTGATCTCCCACGCGAGCTCGTCGAGGAACTTGTCCTCGAGGATCTTCTGGTAGAACGCGGGGTCCTTCTTGCCGCCGTGCTCGCGCGGATCGTCGACGAAGAACTCGCTCTGCCCGATGCTGGTGGCGCTGAACGTGTTCGTCTCGATGATGTCGGCGCCGGCCTCGAGGAAGCGGCGATGGATGTCGCCGATCATCTTGGGCTGCGTCAGCGTGAAGAGATCTCCGTTGTTGAGGAGATCCTTCTTCGAATCCCGGAACCTGTCGCCGCGGATGTCCGCCTCCGTCATCGCGTAGGAGCGGATGGTCGTCCCCATCGCGCCGTCGATGATGGCGATGCGCTTCTGGAGCAAGGAGACGAGGGGATGGATGTCGTTGGTGCTCATGTCAGGCGTTCGGCTTGGTGGCGATGGCGAGGACGACTTCGAAATGGGGCTTCTTGGGTTCGCGGCACGTGACGTCGGCGAACGTGACGGTGAGGCCGGCTCGGGAGAGCATCCGCTTCAGGGTTCGAGGAGCGAAGCCGGGGTGGCGCTCGCCGTAGGCCGCGGTGATCGTCCGATGCTCGTGCGCGTCGAGCGTGAGCGCCACCAGACGGCCGTTCGGGCGCAGCACGCGCGCGCACTCCTCGAGCGCTCGCTGCGGCCTCTCCGCATAGGTCAGCGTGTGAAAGAGGACGATCGCGTCGAAGGACGCCGCGCGGAACGGGAGCTCGTGCATGTCGGCGACCTCTGCGCGCACGTTCTTGTGACGAGCGAGGCGCTTCGTCGCGGCCTCGATCATCCGGGCGTTCGTGTCGATGCACGTGAGCGACGCGCAGTACGGAGCGAGATAGCCGGCCGCAGCGCCGTCCCCCGACCCGACATCGAGCACCTCCCCGAGGTCGAGCAGCGCGGCGATCCCCACGGACAGCGACTGCCACGTGCGGCCTGGCGAGTAGTGACGCTCCATCTCGCCGACGAACGAATCCGGGAGCGCTCCGCAGCGCTCGTCATCGAGAAACGACAGCCGGCGCTTGTCGCGCTCGAGCGTCGGATCGCCTGATCTCGTAGCCGCGTCGAGGACGGTCTTCGCGGTGCTGGACAAGGACTCCTTCGCGAGCACGTAGAAGGAGCGCTGCCCGTCCCGCCGGTCGCGGACGATGCCGCCCTCGCGAAGGCGCGCCAGATGCGTGGACACCCGCGACTGCGAGATGCCGGTGATCTTCACGAGATCCGTGACGCTGAGCTCCCGCTCGAGGAGCAAGGCACACAAGCGGAGACGGCTCTCGTCACCGAGGATGTTGAGCGTGCCGACGGTCCCAGCGAGGTCCATGTATGTGCTCATCTACATAAGCAGATGCGTTCGGGCGTCGCAAGGCGCGTCGCTCACCTCACCGCAAAGCTCCGGCGCGCGCCGTCTTCACAACACGGAGACCCGCGAGCGGCCCTCACGAGACCGGTACGGCGTTCATGAGGTTGCACAGGGCGGCGCTGGGCAAGGGAGCCTGGTTCGTCGACAGATCCAGACCCTCCGAATCAGCGAGGGCTGTTCGCGAGAAAACTGCATGATTGGGCCGGAGCATTGTTTCCTCCGAATCCCCGACCGGGGACCCCGTCCCTCGGACCGTGCGCGGAGGAAGGTGAAAGGCTGCGAGGCGAAGCCCCGCACCGCGCGGAGTCGCGCGCAGCGAATCAAGCCGCGAGCGGGTGCAGCCGGTCGCGCAGCTTGCGCTTGGCGCGGGCCTCGAGCTGGCGCGCGCGCTCGCGTGAGACGCCGAGGCGCCTGCCAATCTCGGCGAGCGAGAGCTCCTCCTCCGGATCGGCCATCATGCGCGTCTCGACGATGTATCGCTCGCGCGGGTCGAGGTTCTGCACGGCCTGCTCGAGGCGCTCGCGCAGGAGCGCTCCCTCCTCGGCGCGCGAGAATCGCTCCTCTTGATCCTGGTCCTCGGCGACGAGGGTATCGACGAGCGAACGCGCGCCGTCCTCGAACACCTTCGTATCGAGCGAGACGTCCCGGGCTTCGAGCCGCCGGGCCATCTCGACGACCTTCTCCGCGGGCGCGCCAAACTTCTCGGCGAGGAGCTTGTCCCCCGCTTCGCCTTCGCCCACGAGCCCCGCGATACGCGCGCGCTCTCGGCGGAGACGGAAGAACATCTTCGACCGGAGCGGGCCGGATCCGACGCCGACGAGGCTCCATGAATGAATCACGTGGTTCAGGATGTACGCACGGATCCAGTATGCCGCATACGTGACGAACCGATTGCCGCGATCCGGGTCGTACTTGCGGATCGCGTGCACGATCCCGAAGTTCCCCTCGGCGATGAGATCGGCGAGAGGAATGCCATAACGCCGGTAGCTGATCGCGATGGACACGACATGCCGCAGGTTGGCGAGCGCCAGCCGGGCGGCCGCGCGCTCGTCTCCCCGATCCCGGAAAGCACGGGCGAGCTCGACCTCCTCCTCGCGCGAGAGCTCCGGAATTTGCCGAACATGCGCGATATATCGAGAAACCGCGCTGCTTTGGTCTCGAGAGGTCTGCACGTCTTCCCTCATTCTCATGAAAGGTGCGATCCCCGTGGGATGCACCGCGTGGTCGCTCGGCATACCCGCCGTGGACGCCGTTTCGAGGGGCCTTCGAGGACGTCGGCCCCGACGGACCGACTCCCTGCATGACTCACGCCGCCCGCGAATGGTTCGGACCTGGCCCGCGTGTGGCACGCCCCTGGCTCACGGGGTGACATGGCCCCAGAGAGAAAGGCCCCGGGGTGCGGCGTGGCTGCACGCTGTGCGACCGGAACGGCCGGAAAACGCACACTTCGGGAAGGCCCGAAGAACGCAGAAAGCCGGAAGTGCGTGGGGATTTTCGAGGTGTTTGCCGTCCGCGGGGGAGCGGGCGGCGCGGCGCGGACGAGCGCCGCGGGCGGGCGTGAGAGAGCGTGCTAGGCGGAGAACGAAGAGCCGCAGCCGCAGGTGCTCTTCGTGTTCGGGTTCGAGAACTTGAACCCCGAGCCGTGGAGGCCTTCCACGTAATCGATCTCCGTCCCGTCGAGGTACTGATAGCTCAACGGGTCGACGTAGAGCTTGATGCCCTTGTCCTCGAAGGTCTCGTCGAGGTCGGTCGGCTTGTCCTCGAAGTAGAGATCGTAGGAGAAGCCGGCACAACCGCCGCCGATGACACGCAGACGCAGGCCCTGCCCCGTGAGATCCTCGGCCGTCGCAATCTCGACGACCTTCTCGGCTGCCTTAGGCGTGATGCTGATAGACATAGTTCTCCTCGTCGCCTCGTCCGGAGAAGCCATGGACGCGGATGGTGTGCGTCGCAGAGGCCGCGCTGAGGTCGGCGGCTCCCAGACGCTCCCTAAGATAGGCAACCTCCTAGCCACTTGCCAGTGGTAGATGACGCTACGGAACAAAAGGGCATGCGGCTCGCGACACGGAGCGCGGACATCAACGAGCGCGGGGTGCGCGAGGCGATCACGCTCGCGCTCGCTCGTGCGCTCAGGATGGCCTCGTTCGAGGGCGTGTTTCGAACGGCGGAGGGCGTGGAGATCCACGAGGACGAGGTGGTCACGCAGGGGACGCCGCCCAGGCTCTTGCGTTCGGCCGTGCTCGCGGAGCGGTTCCGAGGCGCGCGCGAGGTGGCGTTCCTTGTGGTCACGCTCGGCGAGTGATGGGACGAGGCGCTCGATGAGCCCGCGCGGCGCGGCGAGCCAGCCGAGGCGTGGTTCCTCGACGCGCTCGGACGTTCTCTGCGGAAGACCGTGCACAACACGTTCCTCGCGCAGGCCATCGCGGCAGGGCTCGACAGCGCGCTCGAAGCACAGTCGCAGACGCGATGAGGGCCGGCGTCGCCGTGCTGATGCCGCTGCTCGAAGCGTCGGGCAACATCGAGAAGAAGGGCACGGTCACCCCGTCCCCTTCCCTCTCCCCCTCGCGGGCCGAGTCGGACTACCCTCGGAAGATGGCGCAGCTCGAGACGACCACGCTCTGGGAAAGCACGCTCGCGCCCCGCGGGGCCGACGACGCAGCGGGGCCTCGCGCGACCTTGCGCGACGCGCTTTCGCGCATCCGCGGGCGCGCCACGGCCATCGCGAACGAGATGGTCGCAGCGCGCACCGACGAGCCGAGCCTCGCAGACCTTTTGCACACCGACGATCTGTGGATCAGCGCAGACACGGTGGCGGGGCCGAGCTTCTCGCTGACGCCGCCCGAGGCGTTCGTGCTCGCGTCGTCGCTCGTCGTGCACGATCTCGCGCTCGCGCTGGCGACGATGCACGGCGGGACGGACGCGCTGAAGGGCGAGCGCACGTGGCTCGACGCGGTCGTGGGCATGCTGGTGCGCAAGCTCGGGCGCGCGCCGACGACGGCCGAGCTGCAGCAGCCGCCGGCCGACATCGAAGAAGAGGCGATCGCAGAGGCGCTGCGCATGCTCTACGCCAGGCACGCCGAGCGGCTCGCGCTCGCGCCGTACGGGGACGCGCACGGGCAAGAGCACCACCTGGTCGAGCCGGTGGAGCTCCGGCAGGCCTACGGGTCGACGATCGGCCGCGTCGCGCGGAGCCACCTGTGGCTCGCGACGGAGCTGCCGGAGCACTTTCACGAGACGATCGCGCCGCTCGCCGGGATGCCCTCGGGCTGGACGGTGGACGCGTTCAAGCTCGCCTGCCTCTTGCGTGTCGCGGACGTGGCGCGGATCGATTTTTCGCGCGCGCCGCACTTCTGGCGCGCGGCGCGCAGGCCCGCGGGGGCGCGGCGGGAGCACTGGATCTTCCAGGAGAAGCTGCGCGAGCCGTACGTCGCGAACAGCCGGCTGATCTTCCTCGCCGACAGCCCCTTCACGGTGGAAGAGGCGCCCGCGTTCTGGCTCGGGATGGACACGCTGGTCGCGGTGGATCGCGAGCTGCGGATCGTGGACACGCTGCTCGCGGAGGCAGGTCGGCCGAGGCTCGTGGCGCGCGGCGTGGCAGGCGTGGAGGACCCGAGCCGGCTCGCGGATTTCCTCCCCGTCGAAGGATGGACGCCGGTGGACACGCGGGTGCACGTGACGGACATCCCGTCGCTCGTGGAGCGGCTCGGCGCGACGCGGCTCGACGAGAGCGACGCGTCGATGCCGCTGCGGGAGCTCGTGCAGAACGCGGCGAGCGCGGTGCGCGCGCGGCGCATGCTGGAGGAGTGGCCGAGCGACTGGGGCACGATCACGGTGCGGCTCGGTGAGGACGAGGAAGGGCACTGGCTGGAGATCGAGGACACGGGCACGGGGATGCCCGCGGAGGCGCTGTCGGCGCCGCTGCGCGACACGGCGAGCGAGTACTGGTCGTCGCTGCTCCTGCGCCGGGATCCGCCGGGGCTCCTGGCGAAGGGCTTCCGCCGCGGAGGCGGCGGGCTCGGGCCGTTCGCGGTGTTCCTTTGGGGTCAAAGGGCCCGGGTCACGACACGCACGTCCGATCGGGGGCGGAAGGAGACGAGCGTGCTCGAGCTCTACGCAGGCGGGACGACGCGCCCGATCCTGCGCGCGGCCGCGGACGCGGAGGTGATGAGCGACGCGGGGACACGCGTGCGGGTGTGGCTGCGCGCGCCGCCGGACGCGCCGGACGGGATCTTCTACCGGCGCGGGCACGATCGCTGCTGGACGCTGGAGGAGCTCTGCGCGTGGCTCTGCCCGGCGCTCGACGTGCACCTCGACGTGGAGGACGCACACGGCAAGCGCACGCGCGTGGTGCCGGCGTCGGACTGGATGACGATCGACGGCTACGAGCTGCTCGGCCGGACGTGGAGCCCGGAGCCCGAGCCGTTCGAGAGGCTCTGGCCGCGCGAGATCCCGGAGATGGCGCAGAACCTGCGGCCGCTCGTGACGTCGTCGGGCGATACGGTGGGCCGCGCGTGCATCCACCCGACGTACGCCGGCGTGGTGGCCGTGGGCGGGCTGCGCGCGTGTTCGATGCGAGGGATCTCGGGCGTGCTCGTGGGTCGTCCCGGGGCGACGCGAGAGGCGACGGCGGTGCCCGTGGTGGAGCGGCAGGAGCTCGCGCGGTGGGCGTCGGAGCAAGCGGCGCTCTTGTCGGCGCTCGTGAAGGAGCCGGCGGAGCAGATGGCGTGCGCGCAGATCGTGCGGGCGTGCGGCGGTCGTCTCGGCGCGCTGCCGATCGCGGAGAGCGCCAAGGGATGGCTGTCGGAGCAGGCGATCGCGGCGTGGGACGTGGTGCCGGACGAGGTGCTGCTCGTGCGGGATCACCAGCGCGGGCGTGGTCCGTGGTGGCGCGCGAAGATCACGCTCGCGCCGAACGTGCTGGTGGTGCGGATGCACCTGCCGGCGATCCTGGATGCGCGGGATCCGACGCTGTGGCCGAGCGAAGAAGCGCCGAGCGGTGAGCCGTGGCTCGCGGTGTTGCGGACGCTGGCGGGCGCAGTGCTGGAGGCGCTGGCGCGCGCGTGGGGCGTGCCGCTCGACGAGGTGGTGCGATCGACGGGGCCGTCGCGGGAGTCACGGGTGATCGGGGTGGCGGATGGGCGGAGCGTGGAGAGCTTTGTGGATGTGGTGAAGCGGCCGGGTTGAGGGAGCGGCGGGGGCCGGGTCGACGAACAAGGGGCGTGGGTGGTCCCCCCGAACTCGGGCCCTGCGGGCCCTCAAACAACAGGACCCCCCACCCACGCCCCTTGTTCGTCGTCCCAACCCCCACCTCGTTCCGCGCTGGACTCCCGCGACGTCTGGGAAAAGAGGGGTGGGGAGGGGGGACGGGCGGGAGCGTTCGCGCAAAGCCGGGCGTGCCGAGGTGGGGGTGAGGAGATCCCCGGTGCAACGGGTCGGCTTGCCGTTGCATGGCGTGCCTTGCACGCACGGAAAATCGCCCCGTCGAGCGTCAGCGACGGTGGTTGCTCCATGCAAGACGGTCCTTCGCCGCTGCACAGGAGCGGTTGCACCGGTGCAAGGAGCCTCCCGCCCCCGTGACGGCGGTGTTTGCACGTGCGCAAGCAGCGATGTGGCGTGGGATGGCGGAGCGTTGCCCCCGTGCAACCACGGGGCTCGAACGTCGTTGGCCGCCGTTGCACGCGTGCATGGCACGCCTCGCAAGGGGCACGCGTCGTTTTGCGCGCACGCAAGGCACGCCTCGCAAAGGGCACGCGTCGTTTTGCGTGCATGCAAGGCACGCCTCGCAGGTGGCACGCGTCCTTTTGCCCGCGCGCACGGGCCGGGCGGGCCGGTGGTTGCCACGATCTGCGCCGACGCGAGCGCGCCGCGGAGCGGACGTCGCGGGCCCTCGCGCGCATGCACGGGCTTTTGGGACCTAGTCGGCGGCGTGTTTGCCGAGACCCTCGGGCGCGCCCGCGCGGCGTGGCGCGAGCGCGAGGACGAGCAAGGTGGCGACGTAGGGCAAGGTCTGGATCAGATCGCCGATCGCGGTCTTGCGCACCTCGTCCTGGAGCACGATTTGCAGCGCTTCGAGCGTGCCGAACGCGAGGCACGCGAGCGCGGCGCGGCCCGCGCGCCAGCCCGAGACGACGACGGCCGCGAGCGCGATGAAGCCACGGCCCGCGGACATGCCGGACTCGAAGCGCTGCTGGTCGTACGCGAGGTGCGCACCACCTAGCGCGCAGATCGCGCCGGAGACGGCGAGCGCAGCGAGGCGGACACGCGTGACGGCGATGCCCACGCTCGCGGCGGCGACGGGGTTCTCGCCCGCGGCGCGGACGCGCAGGCCGAAGCGGGTCCTTTGCAGGAGGAACGGGGTCGCGGCGACGGCGGCGAGCGCGAGGAAAAAGACGGGATCGGCGAGGACACGCAGGAGCATCGCGCCGCCCGTGGCGCCCGTGGGGCCGAACCGATACGCCTCGATGCCAGGGGAGTTCGAGGCGCTGTCGTAGAGGGCGCGCAAGCCCATGCGGGTCGCGGCGAGCGCGAAGAGGTTCAAGGCGATGCCGCTGATGACGGCATGGACGCGCGCGCGCTCCGTGAGCTGGCCATGGCCGAGCGAGAGCGCGACGCCCGCGGCGATCGCCGCGACGAGGCCAAGCGTGGGGCTGTTCGTCGCGTGCGTGACGGCGACCGCGGTGAACGCGCCCGTGAGAAGGATGCCTTCGAGGCCGATCTGGATGACGCCCGCGCGCTCGGCCCACACGCCGCCGATCGCCGCGCACGTGTAGGGCACGGCGATGCGGATCGACTCGGCGAGCATGGTGAGGGAGAAGATCGAGCTCACGAGCGGGCCTCCTCGGAGGCAGGCGTGGGGGCGGGTTTGTCGCGGGGAGGTTCAGGCTCGGGGCCTTCGTTCGTCGCTGCGCGCGCGCCCTTCGCCGCGACGCGGCTCGCGACCGCGACGAGGACGATGAGCGTGGCTTCGAGGACGTCCATCGCCTCCTTCGGGACACGCGCGTTCACCGCGAGGCCGGCCTGCTCCAGCGTGCCGAGGAAGATCGCGGCGAGGACGATGCCGACGGCCTTGCCGCGGCCGAGCATGGCGACCGCGATGCCGCTCCACCCCGCGCCCGCGCCGAGGCCGAGCTCGTAGTACCCCTTGTACCCGAGCGCGGTCGAGGAGACGGCGAGCGCCGCGATCGCGCCGGAGAGGAGCATCGCGAGGAGCAAACGCCGCTCGACGTCGATGCCCTCGGCGCGGCAAGCCTCGGCGCGAAACCCGACCCAGCGGATCTCGCGGCCGAGCCGGCTGCGTTCGAGCAAGGCCATTCCGACGAAGACGCTCACGACGGCCAGAGGGAAGGCAAAGCTCGCGGCGCTGCCCGCGAAGGAGGGCACGATGCGATCGAGGCGCGGGAGCGCGGCGCCGGGCGCGATGTCCGCGGTGCGGAGCGAATTGGAGCCGAGGACCGTGGTGAACGTCCACGGGAGGATCGCGTCCACGATGCGGTTGACCATGATCGCCGTGATGATCTCGTGTACGCCGCGGCGCGCGCGCAGGATCGCCGGGACGAACGCGACGAGCGCGCCGACCGCCGCGGCGGAGGCGAGCACGATCGGCAAGGCGATCGGCATGGGGAGCGAGGCGGGGAGCTTCGAGGCGACGAGGCCGCCGACGAGGCTCGCGAGCGCGAGTTGCCCCTCGGCGCCGATGTTGAAGAGGCCCGCGCGCAGCGCGACCTCGAACGCGAGGCCCGTGAAGAGCAGCGGCGTGGCCTTGAAGAGGACCTGGCCGAGGCCGTAGGGCGTGCCCCACGTGCCCTCGAACGCGAGGCGCAGCGCCGAGGCCGGCGCTTCCCCGAACGCGAACGCGATCAGGTTGAAGATCAGGATGCCGCCCGCGATCGCGAGGACGATCGGGAGCAAGGCGCGGACACGCTTGTCGTTCACGCGTCCTCCATGCCGAGCATGGCCCGGCCGATGACGTCGTCGGAGGACGTGGGCGGTAGCTCCGCCACGATGCGGCCGCGGTGCAAGACGAGGATGCGGTGCGCGAGGCGCCTGAGCTCGCCGAGGTCCGCGCTCACCACGAGCACGGCGAGGCCCTTTTCCGCGGCCGCGACGATGGCGCCGTGGATCGTCGCCGCCGCCCCGACGTCGACGCCGCGGGTCGGTTGTCCGAGGACGACGAGCGCGCGCTCGGGGCTCGCCTCGATGCGATCGAGCGCGCGTCCCACGACGACCTTCTGCTGGTTGCCGCCGGACAGCTCGCCCGCGCGCCTCGCCGCGTCAGGCGGGTTCACGCCGAACCGATCGATACGACGCTTGATCAACGCGGCTTCCGCGGCAGGCCCGTCGATCTGGCCAAGCTCGCCGAGCACGAGGTTGTCGCCCACGGTCGCGTCGAGCATGAGCCCGTCAGCGTGGCGATCCTCGTGGACGACGGCGATCGCGCGGCGCCGCTTGCGAAGATCCTCCGTGGACCTCACGGCAGGCAGGCGCGCGCCGCCGAGGACGATCGATCCGGCCACGCCGGGTTCGAGCCCCGCCACCGCGCGCACGAGCTCGCGTTGCCCGTTGCCCTCGATGCCCGCGATTCCCACGATCTCCCCCTTCTTCACGGCGAGGCAGAGGCCATCGAGCACGCGCTTGCCCGCGGCGTCGACGAGCACGAGGTCCTCGATCGAGAGCGCGACCTCCGCGTCCTCCGCGAGCGCGGGCGGGCTCGCCTCGGGCGGCGGCTCGCCTCCCATGATCGCCCGCGTGAGCTCGTCTTCGAGCCGCTTCGGGTGGTCGCGCTCGTCCGCTGTGATCGGCCGCGAGAGCACGGTCCTGCCGCGCCGCATGATCGTGACGTGGCCGGCGAAGCGGAGGACCTCGTCCATGCGGTGCGTGACGACGGCGATCGTCGCGCCTCCCTCGGCGAGCGCGCCGAGCGTCGTGTAGAGCTCCTCCGCTTCGAGCGGCGAGAGGACCGCGGTCGGCTCGTCGAGCAAGATCGCGCGGGCGCCGCGGTAGAGCACGCGCAGGATCTCCAGCCGCTGCCGCTCGCCCACCGCGAGATCCGAGGTGCGCGCGTCGAGGTTCACACGAAGGCCCGTCGTTTCCATGAGCGCCTCGGCCTCGCGCCGCGCCTTCGCGAGGTCGAGTCGGCCGAACGAGCCCGTGGGTTCACTCCCGAGGACGAGGTTTTCCAGCGCCGTGAACGCTGAAACCAGCATGAAGTGCTGGTGCACCATTCCAATGGCTGCCGCGCCGTCCTCGATCCGCACCGTGCCCGCCACGCGCGGGGCGAACCCCGCGGCCGCCTTGAGCAGCGTCGACTTGCCGGCCCCGTTCTCCCCGAGGATCGCGTGGATCACGCCGGGCTCGAGGGTGATCGTGGCCGATCGGATGGACCAGCAATCGCCGTAACGAACGGCGATGTCTTCGATCTTCATCACGGGGCCGCGCATCGGCCCCGAGGATACCGCGGGCCCCGCGCGCCGGGATCGGCGCCGATGACCTTTTTCACGCCGTGCGATCTCGGCCCCTTGGACTATCGTCCGCCGCGTGCGCCCTCGGTTTTCCCTCGTCGTGACGCTCTTCCTCGTCTCCGGATCGACCGGGCTCCTCTACGAGGTCGCGTTCGGCAAGCTGCTCGGCTACGTCTTCGGCGCGACGGCGTATGCCGTGAGCACGGTGCTCGCCGCGTTCATGGGAGGCATGGCGCTCGGCGCGCACCTCGGCGGCAAGCGCGCCGCGCGCATCGCCCGCCCGCTCGTGGCCTACGGGGCGCTGGAGATCATCGTCGGCCTCGTCGTCGCCGCCTCGCCCGCCGCGCTCGAAGCGCTCACCGCGGCCTATGTCCATGTCGCGCAGAAGGCCCCGGGTTCGCTCGCGATCCTGACGGCGGCGCGCGGCGCGTTGACGGCGCTCGTGGTGATCGTTCCGACGGTGGCGATGGGCGCGACGCTGCCGATCCTGGCGCGGGTCGTCGCGGGTGAGGTCGGCGAGCGCAGCCGGCGCCGGCTCTCGTTGCTCTACGCCATCAACACGGCGGGCGGCGCGATCGGCGCGCTGACGAGCGCCTACCTCGTCCTGCCCGCGCTCGGCGTGCGCGGCACGATCTGGGCGGCGGCGCTGGCGAACGTGACGATCGGCGTGACCGCGATCGTCGTGGGGAGGCGCGCGCCCGTGGAGGCCCCCGCGCCCGCGGCGGAGGCGACGAACGACGAGCGCGCGAAGCAGCCGGCGCCCGCGGCGCCGGAGCACGGCCCGTACCACGAGAACACGGCGCTCGCGTTCGCGTTCGCCTCGGGGTTCATCGTGTTCGCGGCCGAGGTCGTCGAGACGCACCTGCTCGCGTTGCTCATCGGCAACAGCGCGTATGCGTTCGGCCTGATGCTCGCCGTCTTCCTCGTGTGCCTGGCGATCGGCGCGGCGCGCTCCCCTGCCCTCGCCGAGAAGCGCGGCGACCGCGCGCTCGCGTTCGGCCTCGGCGCCGCCGCGATCTCGCTCGCGCTCACCATGCCGCTCTGGGCCGAGCTGCCGCGCCTCTTCCTCTTCGCGGGCAAACATGTGCACTCCTGGACGGGCCGCGAACTCGTCCGCGCGCTCGCCGCGCTCTTGATCCTCTCGGTCCCCACGGTCTTTTTGGGCACGACGTTCCCGCTCCTGCTCCACCGGGTCGCGTCGATGCCCGACGTCGGCGCGCGCGTCGGACGGCTGACCGTGGTGAACACGGTCGGCACGATCTTCGGCTCGATCATCACGGGCTACGTCATCCTGCCGGCGCTCGGATCCCAGGGCACGTTGCTCGGCGTCGTCGCGGCGCTCGCGATCGCGTCGGTGCTCGCTTCGCGCGTGGCCAGCGGAGACAAGGGCTCGGCCGTATCGCGGTTCGGCTTGCCCGCGGCCGCGATCGTCGTCGCGGCCGTGCTGCCGCGCTGGGACATGGCGCGCATGACGAACGGCGCGAACGTGTACTTCTCCGCGGGCCCGCCGCCCGATCGCATCGAGATGGTGCGCGAGGACGTGCACGGCGGCGTGACCACGGTGGCGCGGCGCGCCGAGGTGCTCACGCTCTACACGAACGGCAAGTTCCAGGGCGACAACGGGCCCGAGATGGCCGCGCAGCGCAGGTTCGCGCACTTCCCCTCGATGTTCCTCCGCGGCACGGAGAAGCGCGTGCTCGTGATCGGGCTCGGCACGGGCACGACGCTCGGCACGATCGCCACCTACCCGTGGGAGCGCATCGAGGTCGCCGAGATCTCGCCCGCCATCGTGGACGCGTCACGGAAGTATTTCGCGGGGCCGGCGCGCAACTCCCTCGACGATCCGCGCACGGTGCTCTCGCTCGAAGACGGCCGCAACCACCTGCTCGTGTCGCCAGGCGGCTACGACCTCGTGACGATGGAGCTGACGAGCGTGTGGTTCGCGGGCGCCGCGAGCCTCTACAGCCGCGAGTTCTACGAGCTCGTGCGCGCGCGCCTCGCGGACGGCGGCATCCTCCAGCAGTGGGTGCAGCTCCACCACATCCGCCGGCGCGAGCTCGCGGCCATCGTGCGCACGCTGCGCGCCGTCTTCCCGCACGTCGCGCTCTTCGTCGGCGGATCGCAGGGCATCCTCGTGGCGAGCGCGCGGCCCCTCGTCGCCTCGCGCGCCGAGCTCGATCGGCTCGCGACGGCGCCGGCGATCCGCGAGACGCTCGGCGCCGGCACCTTGCCAGGCCTGCTCGACGAGCTCGTGGCCTCGGGCGAGGAGCTCGATCGGTTCGTCGCGGAGACGCCGGGCGAGCCGCTCGTCTCCACCGACGACAACCTCTTCCTCGAATACGCGACGCCCAAGGGCAACGTGCTCGACTACTGGCAGTCGCTCCGCGAGACGCTCGCGATGCTGGATCAGTACCGCACGCCGAACCCGGCCGCGCGGCACCTCGGTCCGTAGTCGACGCTCGGGGGCTTCGCTCCGGCGCGCGGAGCCACGCCCCCGAACCCCCGGCGGTTACTTCTTCTGCTCGGGCTTCTTCTGCGTCGGGTCGAGCGAGATCTGCTTGTCCTGGACCTTCTTCACTTCGTTGCCCGTGGGCTTGAAGTTCAAGGTCGGCACGACCGCGATCACGGGCTTCTTGCGCGCCTCTTCCTCGGCCTTGCGCTCTTCGAGGCTCGGCACGTCGAGCACCATGCCGCCGCCCGTCGGGTCCTTGCCGAGGAAGGGCTTGCCGTCGACCTCGGCGACGTGGAACTCGGTGCGGCGGTTCTCCGCGCGGCCCATCTCGAGCTCGTTCGGCGCGATGGGCTTCGTCTCGCCGAAGCCCACGGCGAGCAGGCGCAGGTGGTTCACGCCGTTGTCGACGAGCCAGTTGCACACGCTGAGCGCGCGCCGCGCGCTGAGGTCCTGGTTCTTGTCCTCGGCGCCGTTGTCGTCCGTGTGCCCCTCGATCCGCAGGCGCGTGACCTCGGGGTGCTCGTTGACGAACGCGAGCAGCGTCTTCAGGACCTTCTCGGTCTCGCCGAACTTGTGGATCGTGGCGCTGCCAGTCTGGAAGACGATCTTGCCCTCGATGTAGATCTGGCTCTGGCCTTCCTTCGCGGTCCAGGCCTTCTCGGGGTACCAGCGCGGCAGTTGGCTCTTCTGCTCCGCCTTCGGCACGGGCACGGGCGGCAAGCGGTTGTCCGAGCAGCCGGCGAGCGCAGCCAAAGCCCCCAGCGTGGCGGCGAGCGCGACGGACCTTCCAAGCGAGGTGCGGTTCATGAGAGGCCCCAAGCGTCACCCATTCCGGCCTTCTCCCGCAAGTAACTCGGTACAAGGCGGGCGCGTCTTGTGTTCCGGCGCCGATTTGGGCACCGTCCGGAGGGCGCGGAGGCTCGTATGGCGCTCGTCGGCAAGCTCGAAGTCACCATCAAGATCAACCGGCTCCCCACCGAGGTCACCACGGACAAGAACGGCTGGAAGGAGTTTCTGGTCGACTTCGGCAAGCGCGGCGCGCGCGTGAGCCTGCGCCCGCGCATGTGGAACCGCCTCGAACAAGCCGCGAACACGCACCCGCACTGGATCGCGGTGATCACCGGCCAGATGGGCGACGACGTGCAAAAAGGCGTCTTCAAGCTGCTCGAACCAAACCTGCAGGTGTTCGAGTACACACCGAAGACGACCGGAGCCGAGGCCAAACCCGACGAGTCGAAGGCGCCCGACGGCAAGGCGGAGGGGTCCGCGCCGACAGTCGCGCCGGAGAAGACCGACGAAAAGCAGGCTGCCTCCCCTCCCGGGGAGTGACGGCGTGTTAGATCCTCCTCCCATGGCCCTGGACCCTGCCATCGAGGAGAAGCTCGCTCGCCTGCGCGAGAGGCTCGTCGAGCTCGACTCGGTCCTCGTTTGTTACTCCGGCGGCGTCGACAGCGCGTTCGTGCTCGCGGCCGCCCACGCGGCCCTCGGGCCACGCGCCATCGGCATGACCGCCGTCTCACCGAGCCTCGCGCCGGGCGAGCACGAGGACGCCGTCGCGGTCGCGGCCGCGATCGGCGCCGATCATCGGCTCGTCGCGTCGAACGAGATCGAGGATGCCGGCTACGTCGCGAACAACCCGGACCGCTGCTTCCACTGCAAGAGCGAGCTTTACCGCATCGCGGCGCAGAAGCGGGTCGAGTGGGGGCTCGCGGCGATCCTGAACGGGACGAACGTCGACGATCTCGGCGACTACCGGCCGGGGCTCGAAGCGGCGCGGCTGGCCGAGGTCGTGAGCCCGCTCGTCGAGCTCGGGTTCACGAAGGCCGATGTCCGGGCGGGCGCGTCCGCGCTCGGGTTGCCCATCTGGGACAAGCCCGCGGCCGCCTGCCTTTCGAGCCGCATCCCCTACGGCACGAGCGTGACGCGCGAGCGGCTCGCGCAGATCGGCGGCTTCGAGGGCGCGCTGAAGCGGCTCGGCTTCCGCCAGGTGCGCGTGCGTTACCACGGTGAGCTGGCGCGGATCGAGCTCGCGCTCGCGGAGCTCGGGCGCGCGGCCGAGCCGGAGATGCGCGACGCGATCGTCGCGGCGGGCAAGCAGCACGGGTTCAAGTACGTCACGCTCGACCTCGCCGGCTACCGCGTCGGCAGCCACAACGAGGTCCTCGTCGGCAAGAGCCTGCGTATCGTGAGCTAGCGCGAAAAGGAGGAGGTCCCGTGGGTCGATTCGATCACCTCGCCACGCAGCCGCGCCGCGGCCCGGCCGACCTCTTCCGCTGGCGGGTCCTCGATCCGCTGCAAGGCAAGAGGATCAAGGATCCGGGCGGGTTCGTCACGCCGCAGCGTCCTTACGACGTGGACCTCGTGAAGAGCCCGGCGCCGAGCCTGACGTGGATCGGGCACGCGAGTTTTCTGCTCACGCTCGGCAAGAAGAACATCCTCTTCGATCCGGTGCTCGGCGAGCGGATCGGCCCGATCAAGCGGCTCGTGGCGCCGGGCATCGGCTGGCAGGCGTTGCCGCCGATCGACATCGTCGTGATCACGCACAACCACCGGGATCACCTCGACGCGTGGAGCATCGAGCGGCTCGGCGATCGGCCGACGTACGTGGCGCCGCTCGGCAATACGCGCTTTTTGAAGGCGGCCGGCGCATCGGCGAAGATCGTGGAGCTCGACTGGTGGGAGACGACGGGGATCGATTCGCTGGAGATCACGCTCGTGCCGGCGCGGCACTGGTCGATGCATTTGCCCTGGGATCGGAATGACGCGCTCTGGGGCGGGTACGTGATTCGTGGGCCCGAGGGGACGGCGTATCACTCCGGGGATACCGCGTACTGGGATACGTTCGAGGAGATCGGCCAGCGCGCGGGTCCGATCGACTGGGCGATGTTGCCCATTGGCGCGTACGAGCCGCGCTGGTTCATGGAGCCGCAGCACATGGGGCCCGAGGAGGCGGCGTCGGCCGCGAAGATGCTCGGGGCTACGCATTTCGTGGCCATGCATTGGGGGACGTTCAAGCTGACGGACGAGCCGATCGGTGAGCCGCCGGAGCGGGCGCGCGCGGCATGGCAGGCGGAAGGCGGCGCCGAGGAAAAGCTCTGGATCCTCGACGTGGGCGAGACGCGGCACCTCGGGCGTTAGCCGCGCACGGGGAACAGGACGAGCGCCGTCCGTGAAACGGAAGGAGCGAATGGGGGGCCGGAGCCCCCCACGCGCCGGGATTCAGATGGCGAGCGCGCCGGTTCGCAGCAGATAAGCGAGCTTCTTCCGCTGCTCGGCCGAGAGGAGCGCGTGAATGCGCCCGAGCGCGCGCACCACCGACGCCTGCAGTTGCTCGGCGCTCTTCACCCGATCCGCGCGGATCTGATCGAGCCGCGGTTCATCGAGCTTCTCCCCGAGCACCGCATCGGCGAACGCGCTCGTCGTGCGCCGATGATCCACGGCGGCCTGCGCACGCTCGATTTTCAGCTCGTCCAGGATCGTCGCGAGCTCCGCGATTTGCCCGTCGTCGAGCTCCAGCCGGTGGGCGAGGAATCGCAGCGGCCGGCGCACGCCGAAGTTGCCGCCGCCCCCTCCGTCGAAGTCGGAGCCGCCGGGCAGGTCGTCGCCGCCCCCGTGCCCCCCGTGCCCCCCGTGCCCATGACCGCCGCCTCGTCCGGGGCCGCTGCCCCCTCCGAACCACGCACGACGACCACCGGACCAACCCTCGGGGCCACACGAGCCGCCTCGGCCCGCGTGCCACCACGCCACGAATGCAGGATGCATGTTCACTCCTCCTCGCCGGGGCTCAGCGCGCCCGGCGGGTGTTTCGAGCGCGGGCTTTATGCCTCGCGCCGTGGAAGGAGCTTGTGGCGCGGCGGGGGGGCTGTCAACGCGCGCCGCGCAAGCGCGAACTTCTTAACAGTTCACGGCAGGAGAATCAG
The DNA here is from genome assembly GCF_029946465.1 of Polyangium sorediatum. Taxonomy (NCBI): domain Bacteria; kingdom Pseudomonadati; phylum Myxococcota; order Polyangiales; family Polyangiaceae; genus Polyangium; species Polyangium sorediatum. Next base: position 220,729 of record NZ_JARZHI010000006.1, on the reverse strand, counting down.
GCCGGGGTGTAGGACACGCTGCGGATGATGACTTCGAGGGGGCTCGTGGCCCCGGCGGGCACCGCCCCGGCGCGCAGCCAGAAGTTGATGCGGAGGTTTGTCGAGCGCAACGGCCGCAGCGGGTTGTTGATCACGGTTTGAATCGGCGCGGCTGCGCCCGCGAGGGGGCGGCTCGTGAAGGTGGCGCGCTGGCGCGTCCAGACGAGCTGGTGGAACGTCGCGTTGCTCCAGGTGGTCGGGACCGGGTAATGCGAGCTCTGCGGCTGCACCGAATGCACGAGCCGCGGGGCGTTCGGGCCCGTGCCCTGGAAGCGCGCCACCTCCACGTCGAGCTCGGTGTTGTTGCCCTCGTTGCTCCAGGTGAAGAAGCCGAGCACCGCCTGGTTGTGGAACGAGCGAATCGGTGTCTCCAACGTCATCGTGTACGTGCCGTAGCCCACGGCCCGCGTCGAGATGATCTCGGAGCTCCTCCACACGCCGTCGCCGTCCTCGTCCTCGATGAGCATGTGCAGGCGGTTTTGCGCGTCGACGAAGACGTTGTCCCCCGAAAACACGTTCGGGCCGGGGCCGACCGGCGCCTCGCCGCTGTCCTTCAGGTTCCATTCGAGTCCAGACCACGGAAAGGCATTCGCCTCGTTCACCGGGATCACCAGCGTCGAAAGCACGAGAGTCGCGGAAACCCCGGTCGAGAGCATGTTCGAGATACGGTTCATGCGAGGGGTCCACTGCCATCGTCGTGCCACGGGGCGGGCAAGGCCGACGCGGGAGTGTCGTGGAATGCGCGGCGAGCCTCGCGCCCGCCTGACGGTCGACTCTCGCTGTTCCACGAATTCGGTTGGGCAGCGCCTGCGCAGCGGCGGGGCGCACGGATGCGAATGCGTTCGGTCAGCAGGGCTCGTTCGAGCTGCGACGCGCGCGACGGAAGAGACCGCCGAGGCCGAGCGCGAGCGCCACCACGAGGGCGGACGCGTCCGGCGTTCGGCCTGAAACGCCGCATCCGCCGAATGTGGTGGGGCCGGACGGAGGAGCCCCGGCATTCGGATCCGCAGGCAGGATCACGGGCGGATCGACGTGCGTCACGTGGCCTTCGTCATCCACGGACGCATTCACCGAGGCCACCGCCGGGTTGCCCGCGGAGTCGAGGACGGAGATACGCACCACGACCTTCTTGCCGAAGAGCGAGGCCGGCGGCGTGACGGAGAGCTCGGCCTTGCCCGCGGGGCCAACGAGGAGCCCTTCCCCGGCGACGAGCGCCTCATCCTCTGCCGCACCCGCCTCGTGCATCCGGACGAGCCAATGGTCGAGCGCGAGGTCGTCCGTCGCCTCGAAGGCGACGTGCACGGCCGTGCTCTCGGCCTTCGCGTCGGCGTCGAGCGTCGGGGGCGTGCCGTCCGCGATGACGACGGGCCTCGAAAAGACCTCGGGGCTCACGCCGTTCGGGCCGATCGCGCGAACGGCCACGCGGTACGGGCGCGCGGCGAGCATGCCCGTGAGGTCGATCGACACCGAGGTCCCCGAGCTGGACTTGTAGGCCGGCGACCAGAGGGGCTGCTCGTCCGGACCCACGAGCGCATAGGTGTAGCTCTTCGCCTCGGCGACCGGCGCAAACGCGACCTTCACCGCCTCGCCGGGCTTGACGACGTGGGGCGCCTCGGACGGTCCGTCGTCCGTCTCGCCAAACGCGATCCAGCTCGGCGAGAGGCAGCCGGGGACGTCGATGTGGTGGATGTAGCCGTCCGCGACGCCCACGAGGATCTCGTCCGCGCCGTCGCCGTCGGTGTCGCCCACGACGGGCTCCGCGACCGAGCCGCCGAGGAACTTCGACCAGCGGAGATCGAGCGTGCAGGCGTCGAGGGCATAGAGGTGTCCGTCCGTCGAGCCCGCGAGAATGGCGGGGCCGCCCGGGCCGAGCGAGGCGACGGAGGTCGCGTTCGAGAGGACGCCGGGGCGCTTTCCCGCGGCGATCGCGGCGTTCACGGTGGGGTAGACACTCCCGCCGGCGAGCGCGCGGGCGCCGAGAAGCGCGCCGGTCGCGCCGTCGAAGGCGCGCAGCGTGGGCGAGAGGACGGCCGGGGTCACGAAGCGCGCCGCATTGCCGCAAACGACGCGCGCGCCTGCCATGCCATTGACCTGCTCGGAGCTCTCCGATTGCCACGCGGTGCCGAGGTCCGCCTGGAGCAGCCGCGGCGAGGACGCGCCCGCCTGGAGCAAGAGCTCGGGCCCGGGCCCGCCCTGGAACGAGGCGAGCATGGGGAGCGAATACCACATGGAATTGCCGGGGGTCGTCTTGACGAGGCCCGTGGCGGCGTCGCGCGCGTTCAGGCCGTCGTTCATCGAATACCACGCGTCCGTGCCGTCGCCGTCGAGGTCACCGACGCTCGAGCCGAAGAAGCCGCCGAAGGGCAAGGGTGCGCCCTGCCAAACGAGGGTCTTGGAGGCGAAATCGACCGCGGACTGGACGATCTGCACGCCCTCGATGCGCCAGTCGATGCCGACGCGCGGCGCGCTCGCGCCCTGCACGCGGAGCGGCAAAGGCGTGCCGTGCGGCGCGCCGGGGCCGAGGTCGACGGCGCCGAGGGAGGCGCCATCCTGCGAGCGGCGCGCCACGAGGGCGCTGCCTTCCACGCCGACGACGGCCATGCCGAGCGTGTCGAGGTCCACGATGCTCGCCGCTTGCATGCCGGGCTGGATGAAGCGCGGCAGCGGCGGGACGATGAGCGAGGCGGCGCGCGCATCGCCGACGTAGAGGCCGAGCGGCGAGCCCGGCAGGACCACGAACGGCCCGAGGTCGTCGCTCCCGACGAGCGGCCCGCCCACGGCGCCCGAGCTCGGCTGCATGCCGCCGCCGACGAGCGAGCCTGTCGCCTGCCCGCCCCAAACCACGATGCCGTTCGTCCCTTGCAACGTTTGTCCGAGCACGACGATCGTGCCCGCGGTCGTGCCGACGGCGACCTGCGGATAAGGGCGCGTGGAGAAATCGGCGCCGAAGACGCCCGTGACGTCGCCGATGAGCGGTGTATGCTCGCCGATCTTCTTCGGACCGGCCGCGTCGAACGTGAACGCCTGGATGTCCCGGAAGGTGTGCGGGTTCTCGAGGGACGCGTAGGGCAGCTCGGATTTCGGCCGCCCGACGAGCAACGCCGCGGATTGTCCGGGCCGCGGAAGCACGCCGAGGCGGCGATCGAGCGGGCCCCGTTGGCTGCGCGCGGGGTCGGGCATCGAATGGGCGCGCACGTCCGGGATCGGGCCGGCCAGGATCGCGAGGGCATTGCCGTCGAAATGATGGACGGAGAGGCCCGCGGCACTCGCGACGACGAGCTCCGCGCCGGCCGAAGCGCCGAGATCGGCCGCGCCCTCGAAGCGCGCGCCCGGGAGCACGGCGGCCGTCGTGCCCGCCGCGCCCTTCAGGATCTCCGTGGTGAACGGGGACGCGGGGGACGCGCGGTGCGAAAAGACGAGCTCGTCGATGCCGTCGCCGTCGAGGTCCTTTGCGACGTCGGCGAGCGTGACCATTTCGGCGTCGTAACCGGCCGTCTTTCGCTCGAAGAGGAGCGTCCCGGCCTTCGTTTGCGGGTCGATCTTGAACACCGTGAACCCCGGCGGGCCGACCTTCGCCGCGACCTGGCCGTACGGCTGCACGACGACGAGCTCCTTGCCGGGCAAACCGTCGATCTCGGCCGCGAGCACGTACGCCTGCGAAAAAGGTTTGTCCTGCGCGCCGCCCGGCAAGACGAGCGTGGTCACGGTCTGGCCGTCCTTGCCGCGCACGATCACGATCTCCGCCGGCGAGGTGAGCACGACCTCGGGCAAACCGTCGTCGTCGAGGTCGAGGATCGTGTCCGTGCCGCTGTGCGAGGGCGGCGGCGACGCATTCGCCGGGCGCATCCAGAGCGCGCTCGCCGCGCCGAATCCCCCGGCGAACGAGAATGCGCCGGCCGTCATCGTGCCGGGCGTCGCGCAGCTCGAGCATTCGTCGATGTAGACGTCGGGCAAACCATTGCCGTCGAGATCGGTCACGCGGACGGACGCAGGCGAGCGGAACTCGCCGAGGGGCGAGCTCCAGAGGACCTGGCCCGTCGCGCCGTCGAGGACGTGGGCGCGCGTCTCGGTGCGGACCACGACCTCGTTCTTGCCATTCCCGTCGAGATCGGCAAAGGCCTCGACCACGCCGACGCCGAGGATGTCGCTCTTCCACAACGTCGCCTGCGAGACGCCGTGCTTGGCGACGAACCGCCCGCCGACGGCGGCGACGAACTGCGAAGGATTCCCGAGGCCGAAGCGCGCGACGCGGCCCGTCGGGCGGCCGCCCATGTACGCGCGCCACGTGACGACGGGCTCGACCACGGGCACGGCTCCCCCCGAGGCCCCGGTGCGCGCGGCGTCGTGGCGCGCGACGGTCCAGGTGTCTGCATGGGCGAGGCCGGGCGAAAGCCCCCCCGCGAGTACCACGAGCGCACCGAGCAAAGCAGCACGAGACGATCCGCGCATGACTCCTCCCTTCGGAATCCTCATCGTTGGCGGATCTTGGTTGTTCTTTGGGCCCTCCACATTCAACGATCCGGGAAAGGAGAGGATCCGAAGAGGGTGCCCCTGCCCGCGTCGCGTGAACGCGCACTTCAACGCGGCGGGGCTCCGTGCTAGGCAGTCCCGCGTGCCGTTTTCGCGCATCCTCGGTCAGGACGAGGCCATCCGGACCCTCGTGCAGGCCCTCGAGAGCGGGCGCGTTCACCACGCCTACCGCTTCGAGGGGCCCGACGGCGTGGGCAAAGAGATGGCCGCCTTCGCGCTGGCGCAGGCGCTCGTGTGCACCGGCGGCGACAAGCTCGGCTGCGGGCGATGCGACGCCTGCCACCGCGCCGTGACGCTCGGGGCCGAGCGCCCGGAGGTGCCGAAGCACCCGGACGTGATCCTCGTCGAGAAAGGCCTCTACCCGCCGGCGACGCTCGACAAGAAGACCGAGGAGGTGCAGGGCATCTCGGTCGAGCAGGTGCGGCGCATCGTGCTGCCCCACGCGTCGTACCCGCCCCACGAGGGACGCGCGCGGCTCTTCATCATCCGCCGGGCCGAGGAGATCACGACCGCGGCCGCGAACGCGCTCTTGAAGACGCTGGAGGAGCCTCGGCGAGGCACGCACTTCGTGCTGCTCACGTCGCGGCCGGATCGCATGCTCGACACGATCCGATCGCGCACGCTGAAGATCCGCTTCGGGCCGCTCTCGGACGCCGTGCTGCACAAGATCCTGGAGGCGAAGGGGATGCCCGCGGGCCAGCAGGAGCTCGCGATCGAGCTCGCCGCAGGAAGCGCGGCAGCGGCGCTCGATCTCGCGGACGCCGAGCGGACGGCGGCGCGCGACGAGTTCGTCACGTCGATGCTCTCGGCCGTGGCAGCGCCGGACCTCGGGCCGGCCGTGGCGCTCGCGGAGTCGCTCGATACGAAGAACAAGGATCGGCTGCGCGACGATCTGCGCGCCCTCGGCGCGGCGCTCGCCCGATCGTCGCGCACCCGCGCTGCGCGGGACCCGCGCGCGGCCGTGATCGACGCACGGCGCTACGAATTCGTGCTCCGCACGATCGGCTACCTGGAGCGCAACGCCTCGCCGAACCTGTCGATCATCCAGCTCGTATCCGAGCTGCGCGACGCGATGCCCTGATCAGCCTTCGGCGTCGCCGCGGCCCATGCGGTCGTACTCGCCCTCGTCGAGGCGGCGACCGGCCCACGCGAGCGTCTTGCCTTCGCTCGTGACGACGATCGCGACCTCGCGGCCGCCGGCCTCGTACACGGCGAGCAGGCCCGACGCGCCGACCGTGGGCGCGCCCTGGCCGAAGCGCTCGAACGTCACGGGCAAGCGGCTCCTGCGTTGCATCGCCATGCCCCGGATCTCCAGCGTCCCAGGCGGCTCGGGCGGCGTGTCCACGACCTCGGGGCTGAGCCAAAGGAGCGCGCGCGCGTCGGCGGGGACGAGCGCCACGGCGTGATGCGCGAGGCCCTCCGGCGCCACGAAGATCACCGCGGCGAGCGCCTGCTCCCGCGCCACGATCGCGCCCGCGAGCCAGCGCTCGTCGCCCTCCGCGGAGACGACGTCGCCGAGCGCGAGCGCGAGCCCCGCGAGCGGATCGGCGGGCGGGGGCGCCTTCAAGGCGCGAGGCTTTTTCTTTTCATCGAGCGCCTTGGTCTCGTCCGGCCCGAACGCCTCGCGCGCGCTCTCGCGGCGACGGCTCGCGAGGTAGCCGAGGGACGCGGCCACGGCGGCCGTGACGGCGATGGCGACGAGGCTCATGGATGCTCCGTTCGCGGCATCGCGCCGAGGATCGCCTCGTGCAGCGTCCGCGCGCGGCCCGTCGTCTCCGCGAGCCCCGCGTCGCCGCTCGCGATCGGGAGGAGCGCGCCGATGACCGCCGCGGCGTCGACGACCGCGCCGACCGCGGCCGCATTCTCCAGGGTGATCCCGCCGATCGCCACGAGCGGGCGTGTATACCCGACCGACCGCGCGTGCTCTGCGAGGGCCGCGAGGCGCGGGAGGCCGATCGGCGGCTCGGCGTCGTCTTTGTTTTGTGTCCCAAAGACCGGCCCGATCCCGAGGTAGTCCGCGCCCTCGGCGACGCCTGCGTCGATCTGCGCCTCGTCGTACGTCGAGAGGCCGACCGCGAACGACCCCCCCGTCCGCGCCGCGAGCGCACGGATGAGCGGCACGGGCAGATCCGTTTGACCTACATGGATCCCCGGGCAACCCGTGAGCAGCGCGAGGTCGGGCCGATCGTTCGCGTAGAGCGGGACGCCGGCGCGCGCGGCGAGCTTCGTGAGCTCGGCGAGGAGCGCGAGCGTCCGCCGCACGCCCGAGGTCTTGTCGCGGAGCTGGAGCGCGGCGGGGCCGGCGGCGAGCACCGCCTCGGCGAAGGCGACGACGTCGATTCCGCGCCGGTCGAGCGCGGCGGTGTCCACGATGGCGTACAGACCTCGCATGCGGGCGCTCATTTGTACGCTAAGGTTGACGCCCTCGGAAGGAAAGCGGAAAGCCGCCTCTCGACCGACTCCGGAGCTCCCGTGATGCGATCCTCGCGCGCTTCCCTCCTCGCCTCGTTGTTCTGCCTTTCGAGCCTCGTCTCACCGAGCGCCCACGCCGCGCCGCCCGCCAAGGCGACGAAGGCCCAGAAAGCGCCCGAGCCGCCGCCGCTCCCGCCCGCGCAAGCGCGCCTCTGGATCGTCGCGCCGACGATGACCGGGCCGTGGACGATGCGGATCGACAACGAGGGCACGGTGCCGCTGCGCGTGCCCGCCGACCCGCGGCTGCTCCGGTTCGAGATCGAGGTGGAAGGCGAGAAAAAGCCCACGTCGTGCGAGCTGCCGAAGTCGCTCCGGCCTTCGAGCTTCCCCGAGAGCCGCGCGCTCCTGCTCGGCCCGGGGCAGTCGTACGTCGAGCCCTTCGATCCGCGGCTCTTCTGCTTCGGCAAGGCCGCAGCGGCGCTCCGGCCGGGCGTCACCTTGCACGCGCGCTTCGGCTGGGATCCGCCGAAAAAAGGCACGAAAAAGCCGCCCGAGCCGCCCTTCGCCGCCGAGAGCACCGAGCGCGAGCCGACCCTCACGCCCGCGCCGGAGCTCCTCGCGCCCGCGATCGTGCTCGGCGAGAGCCCGCCTCCGCCGCCGCCGGCCGCGAACGCAAACGCGAACGGGGCAAAGCCTTCGGACGGCAAGCCGGCCGCGCCTGCGCCGGTCGTCGACGAGCGTGCCGGGAGGCTCGAAATCTCGGCCGACGCGTTCAGGGACGTGGCCGCGCCGAACGGGGTATCGCTGACAGTGACCGCAAAAAACGCGGGGCTCCGGCCGATCTTCGTGGCGCTCCGGCCGTGGATGTTCTCGTTCCGTATCGACGGGCCTTACGGGCACACGAAGAGCTGCCTCGGCGATCCGCCGCGCGGGCTGCCGCCGGACGCGTTTCGGACCTTGAAACCCGGCGCCTCGACCTCGTTCACGATCCTGCTGCACGAGGTCTGCCCGCGCGGCACGTTCCCGCGCCCGGGCCTCTACCGCGTGACCACCACGCTGAACGCCGGCGAGACCACCCAGGGCGCCGAGGCCTACACGGCCGAGGTCTCCACGCAGTCGCCCACGCTCCTCCGGCTCGCGTCCGCGCCCGATCCCTTCTTCGCCGCGCCGCCCAAGGCCCTGCCCCCGCCGCCTCCACAGCCCGCGGATACGTCCTCGTCCCCCGCCCCCGACGCGCCTCCCTCTCCCGAAGCGCCTTCATCACCGGCGCCGGCTGGCGAGTAAAACCCCCCCGCTCGGCCCCCCCCCGGCCGAGGTGTTACTTGTTCACGGGGATGCGGATCACGAGCCCGCCCATCATATCGCCTTCCTTGAAGTCCTTGCGCGGGCTGTCGGCGTGCTCGTTGTGGCAATTCGCGCACGCGGCGGCGACGGCCTTGTCCGGATAAACCGCGGTGAAATAGGTCTTGTCCGCGATTTTCTCCTCCGTGTAGTAGTTCTTGCCCGGGTTCTCCGCGACGAACTTGAGGCCCGCCTTCTCGGCCTCCGTCTTCGCCTTGTTCTGCTGGTTGATCGGCCACTGCGAGAGGAGCGCGTACGAGAAGCTCGAGTTCGTCTTCTGCGCGTGCTCGGCTCCCATGCGCAGCATCTGCGCCGGCAAGGGGAGCGTCTTCTCCTCCTTGAACCGCTCGGTCGCCTTGATCGCGTTCTCCTTCACGAGCCGATCGACGACCTGGCCCGCGTACGTCGCGCGATCGGCCGCGATGACGGCGTAGAGCGCGTCCGCCATCTGCTGCGGCTGGATGCCCGCCGCCGCGCCGCCGCCACCCTGACCACCGCACCCAAACGCCGTCACGCCGGCGAGGGCCACGGCACCGCACACCATCGCGCCCGCCTTCGAGTGTCCCATCTTCACGTCGTCCTTCTCCTTGCTCAGCGCTTCCCCTGCGCTGCGCGCTTCTCGACCATGTCCACGCTCGCCACGTGTTTCTTCGGGCGACCGGCGAAGTTGTGCCGGACGAGCTCCGGGTCCGCGACCGCATCGAGCGAGAAGCCCACGCCGTGGCAGCTCGTGCAGACGTTGCGGACCATCTTCTCGCTCGGCCTCAAGTTGTCGTTCTGGTTGTGCTGCACCACGACAGCCGCGCTGCTCGACGACTTCTCTCGTGGCATGTGGCACGTTGCACACGATACACCCGTCCCGGGCGAAGCCGTGCGGTTTATCTCGGCCTCCCACAGCTTGAAGTGCGGCGACCGCTGGTACGACCGGCTGTGTTCGTCGTCGTGGCACCCGAGGCACGAGTCCACGGCCGCTTTTCGGGCGTTCACCGAGTGCCCGCCGTGACAGCTCTCACAGCCGACCTCGAGCTCCTTGGCCTCGGCCCGCATCGGCAAACGCGCGAGCCCGGGGCTCATCGGGCCGAGGCCCGCGGCGACGCGCATTCCGTGCTTCCCCAGGCCAAACCCCTTGTTTTGTTCGGTGTGGCAGCCCGCGCAGATCGTCAGCGGGGGCTTGTTCACCCACTCCATCCCCTGCGTTCCGCCGTGACAACCCGAGCAGTTGATGCCCGCGCGCGCGTGCGCCGACTCCTCCCACTCCGAGACGAGCGCCGCCGAGAACGCCACCGTGCGCGGCGCGTCCTGATTGCTCGCGGCGAGCGACTTCGGCCCCTTCGCGACCATCGCGACCCCACGCGGCAAGACCTTCGCCGACGCGAGCACGACAGGCTCGCCGAGGTGCTTCTTCAGGTAATCTTCCCAGAGCGCGCGGTTGTCGTGGTAGTTGTGGCAGCCCGCGTCGCTGCACGTGGTAAACGACATCCCGGCGTGGCTCGGCCGCTCGGTGCCGACGTCGGCGTGGCACGTGACGCAGAAATCCACGGGCATCGTGTGCCCCTCGTGGTGCGTCCCCTCGGGCCAGTGCTCGACGTGACACGTGACGCAGCGGCGCGCGTCGATCTTTTCGAGGTTCCCGGCGTTGCGCGGGTCGTTGAACTTCGACGCGGGGTGCGAGTCGGCCGCGGTGCGCTGTTCGCCGTGGCAATTCGTGCAAGCGTCGTCTTTGACGCCGCCGAACGGCGTGTGGCAGGACGCACACGCCATTTCGATTTGATGGTGCCCGTGCGAGGTCTGGTCCGGCAAATAAAGCGTCTGGTCCCGTGAAGTGAGCCGGAACGCCCCAAAGCCACCCACGAGCCCCGTGAGCAGGAGCCAGGCCAATATCGAGGTACGCGTGCTCATCAGCAGGCCCGCCTCTCAGTAGTAGTACACGGCAAGCACATGGAGGGCGACGAGGATCGGTAGCGGCCAGGTCAGGAAAAGGTGAACGGAGGAAGCCCGCAAACGGCGGTTGCGCGCCGCGAGCGGGCTCCACCGGGAGCTCACCGCGAAGACGCCCCCCGCGAGCGCGCCGAGGAGCACCACGGCGAGGAAGTCGATCGCCAGGACGAGGTTCACCCGGGTCCCCGCGGAGAGGCCCGTGTGCAGGAAAAACAGGAGCAGGGTCGCCGCGCCGAGGACGGCGTGGACCGTGCGCCACACGGGCACGTCCGCGGACCGGAACCGCCGCCACCGCTTGCGCAGCGAGACCCCGAGGCTCGCCACGGCCAGCGCGACGAGCGCGTAGCCGGTGACCTGCTTCGCGACGCCCGGACGCAGGAGCGCGTCCAGGAAGAAGCCCGTCCGGACGGAGCGGGGGGGAGCGAGGGAGGGGGCGAGGGCCAGCACCAGGACCCAGGATAAAGCCACGGCCGACGCAACGAGGAGAATCTTGCGACCGCGCTCCGGCGGAGCCTGGATCGGAGCCGCGATCGAGGGGCGCACGGGCGGCATGCTCGGGGTCTGGAGCGCGCCCGGCGGCATGCTGAGGCGCTTCGGCGGCACCCAGCTCCGCCGGGACATCGGCGCCCGATCCACGGGAGGGACGCTCGGCGTGAGGCCCGGGGTGAGCCCGTCGCGCGGGACCGAGAGGCTGTCGGTGATCTCGCCCTCCTCGACGCCCGCGAGGAGGGAGATGCGCGAGTAGCGGGTCGAGGAGCTCTCCTTGCGGTCCTCCGTGTCGATGAGGCCCTCCATCGCCGAGAGCCGCCGCGTGGAGGAAGGCGGCACATCCGAGGCCGAGAAGAGGGTGGACTCGATCACGGGCAAGGGGGCGAGCCTCGGCAGCGGCTCGTCGACCGAGAGAATGGCCACGTCCAAGGGCGGGAGGATGACGCCGCTGGAGAGCGGGCGCGACGAGGTCGGCGAGGCAGACGAGGGCGGCAGGAGCCGCGAGGAGGACGGGGCGGCCTGCGAGGAGGGCGGCGGCGGCGCGACGGACACGACGCGCACCGAGCCGGCGGGCGGGGTCGATCGGCGGATCGGGCCCTCGGCGGTCGCGCGCGCTGCAAGGCCGAGGACGAGGCCCGTCGCCGGGGTTTGGGGGAGCGCGGGCGGGAGCGCCTCGCCGCCAAGCCCGATGAGCGCGATGCCGGCCGGCGGCGTCGCTGTGCGGACCGGGCTGCGCGGCGTGATCGCGATGCCCGAGGCCGGCGTGAGGGAAGACGCGCGGACCGAGGCAGGTGCTTGGACCTCGAACGAACGCGCTGATCGCGGGACGACCGGCATGCCCGTGGGCGGCGTCGGCGCGGCGTCGACCCGCGGGGCCGGCTCGAGCGAGAGGCGCGACGAGCGCGGCGCGATCTCGGTCCCCGTCGGCGGGGTCTTCATGGGCTCGCGGGGCGGCACCTCCACGAGCGTCGCGTCCGAGCGCGGCGCGAGGTCGGCGCGGGTGTCGACGAGCGTCGCGTCGGACCGGGGCGCGATCTCGGTGCCGGCCGGAGGCGTCTCAGACGCGAGCGCGACGCCACGACGCGCGACGGGCGCCTCCTCCGGCGCGTCCTTCACCTCGAACGAGGAGGCGCGGAAGTTCGCCGCCTGGGGCACATCCACCGACGAAGGCGGCGGGATCGAGGAGCGGAGCGTGCTCGGAGGCGGCAGGTCCACGGCCAAGTGCGTGGCCAGCGACGCGCTACGCATCGACGCGGGCCCCGCATCAGCGTCGTCCTCGGCCGGCGCGTGGATCATGGGACCTCGTACGGACATCGGCGCCGGCTCGATGTCGGCGTCGTCAAAGGCCGGCGCGGGCGCGAGGGGCGCGAGGGGCGCGGCGTTGCGGGCGCCGAAGCCGTGCGCGATCGGGAGCTCCGGCGGCCGCGCGGTGATGGTGATCGAGAAGCGATGCGAAGGCGGGGCGATGTCGCGGACCGAGGGCGGCGCGAGCTCGATCCCCGCGAGGGTCTCGAGCGAGGAGGGCATTCCGTCGCGGCGCGAACGCGGCGCGTCGCTGTCGAGCGACGACGACGGGACGGTGGCGAGCGACGAGGGAGGCATGACGCTCGTGCGTTGCGACGAGTCGAGCCGCGACGAAGGCGAGAGCTCGCCGCCGCGACGGCTGCGCGGCCCCTCGCCCCGGCGCGACCGGGGCCCGCCGTCGCCGCGCCGGCTGCGCGGCCCCTCGCGCCACGACGCGGGCATCGGCTCGAAGACGCTCACGGGTCCGTCTTGGCCGAGCAGCTCCGAGAGCAGCGGCTTGCACGAACCGCAGAGCGTGCCCGCGCCCGTCTTCGTCCCGAGCGCCTCGACCGACGAACAGCCGCCCTCGATCGCCAGCGCGAGCGCGCCGCGCGTCACGCGCACGCAGCCGCAGACGATCGCCTCGGCGGGCCAGTCCGCGACGGGCGAGGACTCGGACTTCGGCCACAGGTTGCCCGTGCCGCGGAACCTGCGCATGTCCCAGAACGACAGCGGCAGCGGCGCTTTGAGCAGTTCGCGGATGCGGTCGAGGTTCTCCCACTCGCCCACGGTCACCGCGCCGATGAGCCGTCCGTCGCGGATCACGAGCTTGCGGTAGACGCCGCCTCCGTTGAACACGAGCGCGTTGCCGCCGAGTCGCTGGTCGCCGTCGTGCTCGCCGAGCGCCGCGACGGTCACGCCCATCAGCTTGAGCTTCGCCGAGATGTCGGCGCCTTCGAACTTGCGCTCGGCGCCGAGCAGGTTCGCCGCGAGCACGTCGACCATCTGGTAGCCCGGCAGGACGAGGCCGTAGGTCGTGCCCCGGTGCGACGCGCACTCGCCGACGGCGAAGATCTGCTCGTCGGGATGGCGCGTCTTCCGGTCGATCGCCTGCAGCCGATCGTCGACCACGATCCCGCCGTCGCCGGCCATCTGCAGGCCCGCCACTTTCGCGAGCTCGCCGCGCGGGCGCACGCCGGCCGCGAAGACCACCATGCCCACGAGGAGCGTCTCGCCGTCGTCGAAGTGGAGGCGCAGGCCCATCGGGGGGCCGATCTCGCTGACGACCGCGTCCGGCGTCGGGGCCCGGTACGAGGCGGCGGCGCCGTACGCTTCGCCGGGTGGATCGAGCGTGACCTCCTCGATCCGGAGGAGCTTCTTGCCGCAGCGGATCTTCACGCCCATCCGCTCGACCTTGTCGCGCAGGACCGCGCCGCCCTCGGCGTCGAGCTGCCGCGGCATGAGGTACGACGAGACCTCGACGACGTGCACGTCGAGCTCGAGGTCGAAGACCGCCTTCGCCGCTTCGAGCCCGAGCAGCCCCCCGCCGATGACCGCCGCGCTCTTGATCGGCGCGAAATCACAGGCGTACTCCTCGATGTCGGCGACGTCGTCGAGCGTGCGGTAGACGAAGACGCCCGGCAGGTCGGCGCCCTCGATCGGCGGCACGAACGGGCGCGACCCCGTCGCGAAGACGAGGCGGTTGTACTCGACGCGCAGGCCCGAGCGCGAGCGCACCACGCTCTGCTCGCGATCGACCTCGACGATCGGATCGCCGAGGAAGAGCTCGATCCGGTTTTGCTCGTACCAGTTCGGCGGCGCGAGCGAGAACGTCGAGAGCGGGCGCCCGGCGAAGTATTCCGTGAGGTGGACGCGGTCGTAGGCCGGGAACGGCTCCTCGCCGAAGACGAGGATGCGGATCTCGTCGTTCGCGCCGTACTCCACCATTCGCTGGCAGAGCTTCCAGCCGACCATCCCGTTGCCGATGATCACCAGGGTCTGGGACTGGTCGCTCAGGTCCACCGTCGGTCTCCGCTCACCCCTCGTACCCTCAGCACATCGCGGCGGCGCTCGGCCCTTATACTCCATCCCGGTATTTCACGGACGGAAGCGAAGGCTCGAAAAGACCCCGCAAGCCGATTGGGCAAGCGATGCGGCCCACGAAAAGGTCCGCATTCCGCACTCCCCTGCCCTGCCCTGCGCCGCGAGGCATCGCGTCAGGCTGGGCTCGCCGCGCCGGTCATGCAAGCCGAACCGCAGCTCGAAAGGCGGAGCACGCTCGGGCGTCAATCAATCGACGGACGGAACCGTGGCGTTCACCCACGTCGCGACGCCCCGCGCGGCCGCGGGCGCCCGGAACGCCGCGGCCGAGAGCTCGCGTTGCATGCAGTTCGCCGCGGCCTCGTAGCGCGCCTCGGCGCCGCTCGCGCTGATCGAGGAGGGCACGATGTACCCGTCCACGTCGATTTTGAAACGGAGCACGATTGTGTCGGGCGGTAGGAGCTTGCCATCGGCGCCGCGGCAGCGCGTGACGAGCGGATAATAGAGCTGCGCCCGCGCGGCGCGCTCGACGGCCGGCGAGGGGATTCCCTCGTGCACGTCGAGGCTCCCCTCCTGGATCTGCATTCGTTTGCCGAGGCGAGGCGCGGATGCGTCGAGCCCGCCGTCGAGGCCTTCCGCCGTGCTCTGCGCCTCGTCGCGGACGCCCGTCTCGGTACCGACGAGCGTCCCTCCGTCCGGGCCCGTCGACGTGGCCGAGGCCTTCGGCGCGGCGGCGAGGATCTCCTCGAGCACACCCGGCACGGGCGCCTTCGCGACGGGCGCGCCGCCGTCCTCGGGCTCGGCGAGCGGCAAGCGCGCGGCGACCTCGGGCGAGAACACGGACGAGGCGGCGCGCGGCGCGGGCACGGGCGCGGGCGCGGGCGCGGGCTCGCTCGTGCACGCGGCGAGGGCGGCGCACCACGCGACCGTCACCACGAGGCCTCCGTTCTGCTCTCTTCGCACCACGCGTAGGGTCTACCGAAAGCGCGCCGCTTGCAACGGGCGCCCTTGCTCGGCCGTCTTCGGGTAGCATCCGCGGCCCGTGCGCGATCTCTGGAGGATCCTCCGCGTCGTCCGTCGTTCCTTGCGCGGCGGCCCGCTCGTCGGCTTCGTCCTCGCGGTGGGCCTCGCGTCGCTCGCGGGCGTGATGGCCGGCGTCCTGCCGGGCCTCGTGGGCGTCGCGATCGGCGCGATCCAAGGGCGACCTGCGTCGCCGAGCCCCGGCCTCGCGGGCCTGTTCGCGCGCCTCGTGTCGGGGCAGAGCCCGTGGCTCGTCATCGCGGCGACGCTCGTGGCCGTGACGATCAGCGTCGGCGTCACGATGGCGCAGAGCCGCGCCGGCTCGGAGCTCTCGGCCGAACTCACGGCCGCGCTCCGCGTGGAGCTCGTGCGCGCGGCGCTCTGGGCCTCGCCGCGCGCGGTGGACGCGGCCGGCGCGCGCGCGCTCGCGCCCAAAGGCGGTCCGCCCGCGCCGCCCGGCGTGAAGGCGCCCGCCGTGCGCGGCTTCGAGGCGGTGAAGCTCGTCATCGCGCGCGACGCGGCGGCCGTGTCGGATTTTGCCGTTGCTGTCATCACGGGCTTGCCGCAGGCGATCGTCACGCTCCTCGTCCTCGCGTTCGAGCTCGCGACGGGCGGCGCGTGGCCCGTGCTCGTGGGCACGGCGCTGCTCTTCGTGCTCTCGCGTGTGCTCTCCGATCGCGCCTCGCGCCGCGTGGGCGAGCGGATGCAGTCGATGCAGCGCTCGGACACCGCGGTCTTCGGCGCGCTCGGCGAGATGCTCGCGGGCACCGAGGAGCTTCGCCTGCTCGGCGCGCGGCAAACGGCGCTCACGGAGGTCACGGACGCGGCGCACCGCGCGGCCGACGCGCGCCGGAGTTTTGCCGCGGCGCTCGCGGCGTCGGGGCAGATCAAGAGCGTGCTCGCGGCGATGTCACCGCTCGTCCTCCTCGTCGCGCTCCGCCTCTCGGGCCGGACGTACGAGGCCGGTGACATCGCAAAACTCCTGCTCGTCACGCCGCTCCTGCTCGCGCGCTTCGAGGCGCTCGACGGCCTCCGCGCGGGCCTGCTCGAGCGCGCGCCGCTGCTCGCCTCGCTCCGGGATCTGCTCTCCTTGCCGCCGCACCCGCCCGAGCCCGAGAGCCCGCTCCCGCTCGCGGCAATCACGAACGACGAGGTCGTCCTCGATCACGTCGGCTACCGGCCCGAGGGCGCCCAGGACGACGTCCTCCACGACGTCTCGCTCCGGATCCCCGCGGGCGCGGTGGTGGCCATCTGCGGCGCCTCGGGCTCGGGCAAGTCCACGCTCGTGCGCCTGCTCTTGCGGCTCGACGATCCGACGCGCGGCAAAATCGAGGTCGGCGGCGTCGACCTCACGCGCCTCTCGCCGCGCGACCTTTCGCGCCTCTTCGCGGTGCTCGGCCAGGCGTCGGTGCTCTTCGAGCGCAGCGTCGCGGAGAACCTCGCGCTCGGCCTTGCCGATCCGCCGGACGAGGCGGCCATGCGGCGTCTCCTCGCGCGCGTGCGCCTCGACGATCTGGCCGAGGACAAGGGCGGCCGGGGGCTCGGGGCGGTCGTGCGCAAGGTGCCGCCGAACTTCTCGGGCGGGGAGCAACGGCGGCTCCTGCTGGCGCGAATGCTCCTCCGCGACGCGCGCCTGCTCGTGCTCGACGAGCCGGAGGCGGGGCTGCCGGGGGCCACGGCGGAGGAGCTGCTCCGCAGCGTGGTCGAGCTCTCGGCCGGGCGGACGACGATCCTCGTCACGCACGCGCCGCACCTCGTGAAGTCGACGTTCAATGTGGTGCTCGACAAGGGCCGTATTGCGGCGATGGGCACGCACGAGGAGCTCGTGCAGAGCTCGGAGACCTACCGGGCGCTGCTTTCGGAGGGGCAACGAAAGCAAGCGGCGCCGCGCCCTCATTCGCTCCCGTAAGGCGATCGCCAAACAGTCGACAGAATGCTGGCGCACGGAGTTCGCTCTCCGATCTCGTGATTTGACCGGGATGAGACGGAAGCATCCATACTTACGCACGCCGTCAAACGTTTCTTCTGGAACACAAATACTTGCTTTTCTATAGTCGCCGGCTGTAATCTGACTAAGCGTGAAGGACCAGGTCTCGCTCGAACTTCTCATCGTTACAGCGGACACCACGCGTGTACGTCCGCTGCCGGCAACAGGTCGGCTCGCGATGGGCCGGGGTGAGAACAACCAGGTCGTCCTGCGGGATCCGTCGATATCGCGACGCCATGCCGTGCTCGACCTGGGGCCTCCCCTGCGCATCGAAGACGTGGGAAGTTCGAACGGCCTGCGCGTGTCGCGGTCCGAGGACGCGGACGGGACGGCGCGCATCGTCGAGTACCGCATCCCCCCTCACGAATCGATGGAGCTCGCGCTCGGCGACGGGATTCAGCTCGGCGCCACGCTCGTCGTCGTGCAGCGCGCGGGCGCATCCGAGGACAACCCGGCGTCCTCCCGCGTGATTCGTTCCTACTCCGTGCCCGTGATCCACGACAGCGGGATGCGCAAGCTGTACGAGCTCGTCGAACGGGTCGCGCAGAGCAACATCAACGTGCTCTTGCTCGGGGAGACGGGCGTGGGCAAGGAGGTCATGGCGGAGGCGGTTCATCGGCGCTCGCCGCGGGGACGAGGGCCGCTCGTTTGCCTCAATTGCGCAGCGATCCACGAATCGCTCCTCGAGAGTGAGCTCTTCGGGCACGAGGCGGGCGCGTTCACCGGGGCGACGCGGGCGAAGCCGGGGCTCTTCGAGGTCGCCGCGGGCGGCACGGTGTTCCTCGACGAGGTCGGGGAGCTGCCGGTCTCGGTGCAAGTGAAGCTCTTGCGGGTGCTGGAGGAGCGGAAGGTCTTGCGGGTGGGGGGCGTCGAGAAGCGGCCGATCGACGTGCGCTTCATCTCGGCGACGAACCGTGACCTGGAGGGGGAGGCGTCCCGCAACGCATTCCGACAGGACCTGTATTTTCGATTGAACGGCGTGACGATCGAGATTCCGCCGCTGCGAGAGCGGGTCTCGGAGATCGAACCGATGGTGCGGAGCTTCGTGGCGCGCGCGGCGGTGCAGATGAACATGCGGGCGGAGCCGCGGCTGTCGAACGCGGCGCTCGATGTGCTGCTGGGTTATGGGTGGCCGGGGAACATCCGCGAATTGCGCAATGTCATCGAGCGCGCGGTGGTGCTGAGCGCCGGAGAGATGATCCAGCCCGAGCACCTGGGACTGAGCGGGCGGGGAGCTTCCCGGAAGTCGAGCCCGGAGTTCGTGACGATACCGCCGCCGCGGCCATCGAGCCCAGAGCCCGACGGGATCGTATCCATCGCGCCGCTGCGGGTGCCGATGGGAGAGGACGAACGGCAGCGCATCGTGCTGGCGCTGGAGGCGTGCGGGGGGAATCAGTCGAAGGCGGCGGAGATGCTGGGCATCTCGCGGCGCACGCTGCTCATGCGGCTGGATCTGTACGGGATTGCCAGGCCACGCAAGGGGCGGTGAGGGAGGGGGCTCGGGTCCCCCAGCCTCCCCCGGATCTGCGATGAACGCTGGCTGAAGCGCACGACGACGCGGGCCCTTGTGCAGGTTTGCACAACGTCGTGATCAGCTTGCGCAATTTTACGCGGCCGGGTTTGCGCAAATCGAATTTTCCCGCGGATTCTGCAGCCTCTCGACGCGGCATGGTCGTTGCAATTCGGGGTCTTGTCCCTGAGCGACCCCCGAGCGTGCCAGCATCCTTCGACTCGCGCACCGGCACGGAACTTCGGTGGAGGAGAACAGTCATGGCCTCGAAGACGTTGAAAGCGATCCTCTCGCCCGTCATCATTGCATCCACGATGACCGCGCTGCCCAGCGCGGCGAGCGCGGACATCCTGAAGCAGCGCTGCAATCACGACTCCCTCACTCCGGCCGAGGCAGAGGTGCGGCTGGAGTGGGCGCGCAAGTGCGCGCTTCAGAATGATCTCGTCGGAGGTGCGAGCGCATTCGTCAACGTCGCGCAGCTCGGGTTCGACGAGGCGGCGCCGAGCACGCTCATCTTCCAGTTCATTGACTACAACGCAACGAATGTCGGCACCAACAGCTTCTTGACGGACGGAGTCGCGGGAGGCATCAACGGCATCTTCCGCAACAACCTTTACGACACGGCAGCCGGGATCAACTTCCAGTTCACGGACGCAGCGGGGTGGAAGAAGTGGCGGGTACGCTCCGGCTCGAACATCAGCGATCCGGAGAAGAAGCTGCCGCGGCCGCTCTATCCCACCTACGGATCCACGACGAACATCAATACGAGCGCGGCTCTGTACCCGCCTGCCAACCTGACGGCGAGCTCCCCGTGCGTGCTCTACACCACGCCGATCGCGGCCGAGCAGACCTGGTTGAAGCTATCGAGCAGCTACTACGTGAATGGCTTCTGCGAATCGAGCTGCTACACGCCGGACCAGGAAGTGCTCTTCCCCGGGGGTTACGAGCGTATCGGTGACGCCGTCAAGGCGCTTCGGCCCGAGATCGTCACGTTGTCGAAGGACGCCTCGCTCGAGAAGATCGCCTATACGACGAACAAGGTCGGCAGTTACACGGCCGAGCTGTTCGACAGCACGCACGTGATCTTCGAGATCAAGACGGCCTCCGGCGGGATGCTCCGCGTGACCGACGAGCACCCGCTCGTCGATGGCAGTGGCAAGATCGTGCAGGCGAAGGCCCTCCAGAAGGGCGACAACCTGGTCAAGGAAGACGGCCAGCTCGACCCCGTCGTGTCCGTCGAGCGGACGACCCACTTTGGCAAGGTTTACAACGTCAAGCCGAAGACGACCGATCCGGTGACCCATGTCCTCGTCGCGCAGGGCTACCTCGTGGGCTCGTCCCATTTTCAGAACGATTACATCAACTACGTGAACCAGATCGTCTTGCATCGCTCGATCCCGGACGAGGTCTTGCCCTGACCATCGCGGTGCGCGCCGGGAGACGACGACGTAGCTCGGCGCGCACCTCTCCTTCCGCGGCTCCCCAAAAAACGAGGAATGTGATCATGCGGTTCAGCGCACGGCGAGTGTATCTTGGACTCATCTTGACGGGCCTCTGCGTCTGCGCGTCGTGGTTGGGTCGAACGACGCTGTCCGGGCGTCACGAGCCCCGGGAGGAAGTGTCCGCTGCGAACCACGACGCGGACGCGATCGCCCCCGCCGCACAGGAACCCCGCCTGCACCGACGTGACGCAACGGCGGCGGACGAGAAGACGGCAGAGTCCTCCGCCCCCGCCGACTGGCGAAGGGTCCTACAGGACACGAAAGTGGACGCCAGGTTCGAATCCTTCGACGATGAGGCGCAAGCCATTCTCGCGGAGGACCGCTTCCTTGCCGTCTTCACGCACTACCGCAAACATGTCCTCCTCGACGAGCAAGGCCGTCAGAACTATCGTGCCCTCCTGTCGAGCCACGAAGCCCTGGAACTCACGCGGGACGAGCTCCTGTATCCCGGTGAAAAGGAAGTGACGTACAAGGGGAACGTCGAGCGTTTGATGCGTATCGAGGTGTTCAAGGAGGCGCTCGCGTGGCAGGACAATCCTGCACGCGAATACATCCTCGACATGATGGAGGAGATGCTCCTGGAGGACAATCTCCTCTCGGAACTCGGACGGGAGATGCATCGCTCTCTTGCGGCCAACAAGATGGAGCTCTTCGAGCTTCTCTATCAGCACGCGCCCGCGCGCACGGCCGGGCTCCTCGAGCAGTCCAAGGACGGCCGGCTCGCGAAGCTCATCGAGTACATCGTGCGTGAAACCGAGCGCACGAGCGCCCTCGAAGCGGCAGGCGCGCTGAGCCCTGGATGAGCCTCCGTTCAATACGTCCCCTTGTTCGGCGCACCGCGCACCCCATCCACCGCCCCCGTGGCCTCCCCACGCCCGCCCGCCCGTTCCCCGGCACCACGATTGCGAAATGAATCCGCGGGCGCGGAGCGACGCGGCATGCCTCCTGTACCCCCAGGTGCTACGCCCCGCGTCCCCGGACGATCGGGGCGAGGAGGCAACCCCATGAAGCAAGCGTTCGTCCGGAAAATGCGCGTTTTTCCCGGAATCATCGGGACGGCGTTGCTGGTCCTGTTCCTTCTGATCCCCGCGGGCTCGGCGCTCGCCCTGCCGCGCGTGGGCCAGCCGGTGCGGCGGGTGGTCGTCGAGGATCCGGACGGGCGCGTCATGGACCTCGGGTTCCCCCGCCCGAAGCCGACGCTCATCCTCTACGAAGATCGCAAATCGGCGGCGCAAAACCGGGCGCTGAAGGACGAGCTCAACAAGCTCGCGGACACGAAAGCCGAGGCCAAGCAGATCCAGTTCGTGGCCATCGCCGACACGAGTGCGTATCGCTCCTGGCCGCTGCGCGGCTTCGCGGAGAGCTCCGTGCGAAAGAAGGCCGTCGAGGTCGGACAAACCATCTATTGCGACTGGGACGGCGCATTCCGGAAGACGTACGCCCTGCGGCGCGGCGTCAGCAGCGTCGTGCTCGTGGGCAAGGACGGGCGGGTCGAATACGCGGCGGAAGGCAAGCTCGACGCCCCGGCGCGGAGCAAGCTGTTCGCGCTCCTCTGGGCACAGGTCCGCTGAGGCTTGCGGCGCCTTCGCGACCGTGGGATCAACGTTCTCCCATGAGAACGGCACCTCCCTCCTGCCTGCCTCGCCGCACCTGGCTCCTCCTCTCGCTCGGGCTCCTCGCGGCCGCGGCGGGCTGCAAAAGCTCCGCGGAGGGCGGCGGCGCGGGCGCCGGCAAGGTCAAGCTCACGCTGAACTGGGTGGCCGAGCCAGAGTTCGGAGGGTTTTACGCGGCGCGTGACGGCGGCGCGTTCAAGCGCGCCGGGCTCGACGTCGAAATCATGCCCGGCGGCGCGGGCGTGCCCGTCCTGCAGATGGTCGCGAATGGGCAAAGCGATTTCGGCGTCGTCGGCGGGGACGAGGTCGTCATCGCCCGCGCGCGCGGCGCCGACGTCGTCCCGATCTTCGCGACGTACCAGACCTTCCCGCAGGCCATCATGGTCCACGCCTCGCGCGACGCAAAGACCATGGCCGACGTCTTCACGGGCGGCACCCTCTCGATCGAGCCGGGCGCCGCGTACAGCGCGTATCTCAAGAAAAAATACGGCTTCGACAAGGTGAAGGTCGTGCCCTACGACGGCGGCATCGCCCGGTTCGTCGTGGACAAGGAGTACGCCCAGCAATGCTTCATCACCTCGGAGCCAATCGCCGCACGGAAGAAGGGCGCGGAGCCGAAGGTCTTTCTCGTCGCCGACGAAGGGTATAACCCCTACGCCACGGTCATCATCACGCGAAAGGCGCTCTGGAAAGAGAACCCGGAGCGCATCAAGGCGTTCGTGCGCGCCGCGCGGGAAGGCTGGCGCGTGTACCTCGACGACCCGGCCCCCGCGAATGCGGTGATGCAAAAGCTCAACACCACGATGGACGCCGAGACGTTCACCGCGGTCGCCGCGGCGCAAAAGACGCTCGTCGAGAACGCGGAGACGAAAAAGCTCGGCATGATGACGCGCGAGCGCTGGGATACGCTCGCCAAGCAGCTCCTCGATCTCGGCATCATCGACAAGCTGCCGCCGCTCGACGACTACCTCGTCGCCATCGACGAGTGATTCTGCGCCCTGCCACGTCGTGCCGCCGGGGCGCTGCCCCGGACCCCGCGAGGGGCTGTCCGCCCCCTCGACCCCGGACCAGCGAGGCGCTGGACCCGGGGTGAAACAACTGCGCGGTGCGCAGTTGTTTCAACAGGCCGGCGAAGAAGTCGGGGGGCCAGTGCCGGCCCGCGGAGCCCGCCACGAGCGGCCGCTGCTTGTCACGCCGCAAGGAGTTGCCTGACGAAAAGTGTACCTGATGAGGCGCCCGGTCCGTGCAACGGGAGCGCGGGACTTGCGGACGCGCTTTGCGGGAGGGACAATGCCCCCGGAAACCGTGAAACGGTCGTTCCCCTTTGTCGGAACGCGCTCCATCCCGCGGCGGGACGTGTTCCCGGAACTGGGAACGTCCCCGGGAGCGGATCCCGGCGCGATGCACGATGTGGGAAGAGCCTCGGGGGCGACGTCGCGCTGCGTTCCGACAAAGGGGAAGGCTCCCGGAAACGAGGCGGGGGGCGTCCCGAAAAAGGGAAACGCTCCGGAAAATGGATCCGCGCGTGCTCTGGAAACGCGGAATCGACCTCGGCGCAGGACGACGTGCGTTCCGACAAAGGGGAATCGGACGGGCAGCAGATCCGGACGCATTGCAAGGGTGTGGAGACGGCTCCGAAGCGGCGCGGCGGTCTCGGTCGGCAACGCCGCGGCTGATCTTCACCGGGCCTGTTCGATGAACTGCGCATCGCGCAGTTCATCGAGCTTGGGTCCAGCCCCTGGCTGGTCCGGGTGCAGGGGCGGATAGCCCCTGCTGGGGCCTGGGGCAAAGCCCCAGCTCCGCGCCTCCCCAATGCACCCTCCTACTCGCGCGTGAACACCTCCGTGTGCTCGAGCCGGAGGTCACATCCGTTCGTGTACATGGGCGCCCGTGTATCGGCGAAGATCTGGCTGCGCCGCACGACGACACGTGTGCCTGGGCCCTCGCAGCGCACGCCGGAGCCGTGCGAATAGCGGCCGAGCTCGAGCCCATCGAGCACGACGCGCGCGCCGCCGCGCACGCTGAGCCCGCCCACGTCCTCTTCGGTGACCTGGGCGATCCCGCCCTCGCCGGCCGGGCCGTACACGGTGAACACCTCGCCGAGGCTCACGTGAAACGGCAAATAAAAGCCTGGCGCGACGCGGATCACCCTTTTGCCGTTGCCCAGCGCCGGAATGGCATCCCGGATCTGGCAGAAGGGATCGTTCCTCACGCCCGTGGCGTCGTCGCATTCTTGGTAATGGGATACCACCTCGCGGCCCACATAAAGGACCTCCTTTTCGGGGATGCACCGACCGCCCTGGTAAAGGTCGCACACGTCGCTCGCGCAGTGTGCGTGACGATTGCACGCCGCGCAGACTCCCTGGACGCAGCCGAGGCCGCCGGCGCAATCGGAGGCGTCCTCGCATCGTCGCGCGATCGCGGACACATCTTCGGCGAGGGATTCGGATTCTTCCGCGAGGAATTCGGGATCGGGGCCCGCGCAGGCGGGGAGAAGGGGAAAAACGAGGAGGTATTGCAGGTAGTTTCGAGGAGACATCGGGGGGGCGGCTGGCAAGGTCCGCGCCGCGCCCCCTTTGCCCTTTAGCCCTCGGACTTGCCGACGGCCGACTTCCCCCGAACGGCGGCCCAGTAAAGCGCGCCTGCGATCGCGCCGAACGCGAGCACGCCCGAGAGGTTCGAGGCCGAAAAACGCGTGAACACGGTGGACAGGTCGAACTTGTGTTCCATCCCGACACCCGCGACGAGTGCCGCCACGAGGCCCGCGATCGCGCCGCCCGCGATGTAGCCCGAGCTGAGCAGCGTGCCCGGGCTGAACTCCTCATCGCTGCCTGCCTGCCCGCGCTTCCGGTCGACGAGCCACCGCACGAGGCCGCCGACGAAAATGGGCACGCTCGTCGAAATGGGCAGGTACACGCCGACTGCGAACGGCAGCGCTGCCACGCCGCAGAGCTCCATCACGATCGCCAGCATCACGCCGATGAGCACGAGGCTCCAGGGCAACTTGCGCGTGAGAATGCCGTCGATGATCAGCGCGAACAGGCTCGCCTTCGGGGCGTCGAGCTTCTTCACCTCGCGCAGCTCGTACACGAGCTTCCCGTCCTCGCCGAGGTACCGCCCCGCGTGCATCGCCCCGCCTTCGGCCACCTCGTAGACCGTGTACGATTTGCGATCCGGGCCGAGCATCGTGCCTTTGCTCGCCGCGTTCGCGGGCACGGCGGTGTCGCCTTCGAGCTTCTTCGGCTCGTGGGGCACGCGGCCGCCGATGCCCGGGTCGATCACGAATGCCACCTTCCCCGATTCTTCGACCAGGTACTTTCCTTGCGGAATGGCCGCGCCCGAGTTCGGCTGGTAGGCGACGCGATAGTCCTTCCCGTCCGGGCCCTTCTCCACCTGCGCCGTGATCGACTCCACCGGAATGGGCACCTCGTACGTCTCGGCGGCCCGCGTCGTGTAGGACGCGTTGAGGAAGAGCAGCGTGTATCCAATGACGAGCGCGCTCGTGACGACCCCGACGAGCAGGCCGATCTGCTGCCGCCGCGGCGTCGCGCCCACGAGATATCCCGTCTTCAGATCCTGGCTCGTTGCCCCGCCGTTCGAGGCCGCGATGCATACGATCGCCGCCGTCGAGAGCGCCATTGCCCGGTGATCCACGCCCACCCAGCCCATCGCCAGGAAGAGCAGGCACGTGATGAGGAGCGTCGCCACCGTCATGCCCGAGATCGGATTCGACGACGAGCCGATTTCGCCCGTGATCCGTGAGGAGACCGTCACGAAGATGAAGCCGAAGAGCATGATCAGGATCGCCGTGGGCAGCGAGATCCCGAGCGTGGGCGCAAGCCATATCGCGAGCAGGAGCGCGACGAGGCCATACACCACGAAGTTGAACGGCAGGTCCTTCTCCGTGCGCGGCGTCGCCTTCTCGGCCTTGCCTGCGCGGAAGCTCTTGATGCCGCTCCGGAACGCCTTGACGATCGTGGGCAGCGCGCGGCCGAGGCTGATGAAGCCGCCCGTCGCCACCGCGCCCGCGCCGATGTAGAGCACGTACCGGCTGCGAATGTCGTTCGGCGACATGTCGCGGATGAGCGTCGTCGCCGGGAAAATTGGGCTGTCGATCTTGTCGCCGAAGAAAGCGATGAGCGGAATCAGGATGAGATATGCGAGCACGCCGCCCGCCATCGTGGTGCTCGCCGTCTTCGGGCCGATGATGTAACCGACGCCGAGCATCTCCGGCGTCAGCTCCCCCGCGATGCTCGCGCCCTTCCAGCTCGAAAACCGGTAGGCGGGGTTCATGTTGAAGAGCTTCAGCGGGTCGCCGAGGAGCTTGTACAAAAAGCCGAGCCCGAAGCCTGCGAACACGGTCTTCGCGTTCGTGCCGCCCGTCTCGCCCACGATGAGCACGTCGGCGCAGGCCGTGCCCTCGGGGTATTTCAGTTTTCCGTGCTCCTCCACGATGAGCCCGTGCCGGAGCGGGATCATCATCAACACGCCGAGCAGGCCGCCGAGCACCGAGAGCAAAAGCACCCGGCCCGCCGCGAGGTCGTAGCCCATGAGCAAGAGCGAGGGCAGCGTGAATGCCACGCCCGCCGCGATCGACTCGCCCGCGGAGCCCGTCGTCTGGACGATGTTGTTCTCCAGGATCGTCGCGCGTCCGAAGAAGCGGAAGATCGTGATTGACATGACGGCGATCGGAATGGACGCCGAGACGGTCAAGCCGACCTTGAGCGCGAGGTACACCGAAGACGCGGCGAAGACGATGCCGAGCAGCGCGCCGAGCGCCACGGCGCGCACAGTAAGCTCGCGTGGGCTCTCGCGCGCGGGTACGTACGGCTCGTGGGGCGCATGCGAGGCCGAGGGCGCGGGGGCGGCGGCCTCGGCTTCGGGGACCGGGGAGGGCGCGGACGCGGACATTGGCGCACCCTATCACAGAACCTGCGCGCCGATGTCTCGGCCTAACGCAAAGAAAGGTCTTCCTCCTGCAAGATGGCATTGATGCGGACGGCGGCGGCGGCCCCTTCGGCCTGCGCCACGCTGACGAGCTGGACGCGGGGCGAAGCGTCGCCGACGACGAAGACGCCCTCGGATTCCGTGCTTCCGTGGAACTCCGCCTCCGTCGTGCCGTCGCCGTTGATCTTGCAGCCGAGCTTCGTGGGCAGGTCCGAGCGCGGCACCTCGCCCGTCTTCAGGAAGATCGCCCGCCGCGGCACGACCTCGCCGTCGGAAAGCACGACCCGCGCGAGCGCCTCGCCCTCACCTTCGAGCCGCAGGATGGGCGCCTCCCGCAGGCCGATTCGATGATTTTCGAGCATACGCCTGTCGTCGTCGGTGAACGCGGCCGGGCCGTGCGTGAAGACGAAGACGTCGTCGCTCCAGCGCAGGAGCGACAACGCGGCGCGCATCGCGCGGCGGGCGGGGCCGAGGACGCCCATCGGCTGGTCCCGGCACTCCCAGCCGTCACAGATCGGGCAATGGTACACGCCGCGCCCATAATACGTGAGAATCCCCTCGATGGACGGGAGGACGTCGCGCATCCCCGTCGCGAGCACCACCTTGCGCGCCTCGACCCGGCCTCCGTCCGCGAGGTCGGCCTCGAATCCATTTCCGCTCCGCCGGACGTCGGAGACCTCGACGTCGCGAATCGTGACGCCGTACCGCCGCGCCTCCTCGCGCCCCCGCCGCAAGAGCTCCGCCGGGGGCAAACCATCGTGCCCGAGCAGGCCGTGAATGCCTCGCGCGGGCGCATTGCGAGGGGTCCCGGCGTCGCAGACGAGCACGTTGCGGCGGCAGCGCCCAAGAATGAGCGCCGCCCCGAGCCCGGCCGGACCTCCGCCGACGATGAGCACGTCGAAACGTTCCACGCCTCGCCTCCCCTCGTTCAGCCGCCCCGAGGGGGAACGTGGCGCCGAGAGCGGCTCGCGGGAAGCCCAGCCAGGCGATCGGATGCAGGAATCAGGATCCGGGATCCTGGTACATCCTTGATCCAGGTGGATAAACGGAGGCCCAGGTTTGCGTACGCGCCTGAGGCGTCAGAGCCTCAGCCCAGCTTACAGGCGACGGGCGCCGCGGAAGCGCTGCGGGTACGAGCCCGTCCCGTCCACGCCCGCGTTGAAGATCGACCAGCCGCCGGTGTTGCCCACGGTCGGGCCGTTCGCCTGCGAGCGGCTCGAAATGAAGCGGTAGTTCCCGCCGTTGTCGCGGCCCACGAACATGCCGACGTGGCTGATCGCGCCCACATCCTTGCCGCAGAGCAGGGCCGTGGCGATCGTGTAGTTGCACTGCGAGTCGAAGAAGACGAGGTCTCCAGGCTCGATCGCAGCGAGCTCGGTCGTCGTCGGCGCACCCTGGAAGGGCGCAGCGCCCGCGGGCTGCGTGCGGAAGGGGACGACGATCCTGCCGGGGCCGGACCGGTACATGTCCTCGCTCGTGCGCGGCAGGTGCCCGGGGACCGACTTCAGGGAGAGGGGAAGGCTCGCGTCCGCACCGTCATACGTGAAGTTCGCGCGGCTCCCCCACACGAGGCGCATGTAGCCCGAGCAGTCGAGCGCGCCTTCGAGGCCGAGGTCGGCCAGGATGCTCTTCGCGTCGATCGGGTCCCAATCGATGCCGAGGAAGTCGTGGAAATCGGCGCCGAGCGCGTACCGCGCGTCCTTCGAGCCGCCCTCCGCGTAGTCGTACGAGATCGCGATCACGTCCTGCGTCCCGGCCTCGCAGTTCACGCCGCGGGCCGCATTCAGCCACGCCGAGAGCGTCTCCTCCGAGGTCTTCTCCGCGTCGAAGGGCTCGCTCAGCGTCCGCACCCACGTCGTCGTCGTGACCGAGCTCGCCGCCTTGTTCGCGCCGAACGTGCGCGAAGGCCCCGCCATCCGCACGGAATACCCGCCGTGCGTGAACCACGCGACCGGCTCGCCGCCGATCGACGCGATCTTCGTCTCCCCCGACCTCGCGAACGAGAACGTCGCGACCTTCCCGCACGGCCCCGCGCTTTGCTCCTCGCCCCCGACCTCCACGACCGGCTCGTCGCCGGGCGGCGTCGTCGTCTCGTCCCCTCCCGTCTCCTCTCCTTCGTCACCGCTCGTGATCTCGGTATCTTCGTCGCCGGCGTCGGCGCCGCCTCCACCTCCGAGGCAGCCGGTGAGGGTCGCGGCGATCGCGAGGCTGGGGAGGAGCGCGCCTGCAAAAGAGCGAAAGGCAGCCAAAATCGTGGCCATGGGGGGAACCTCCGAGGGTCGGGGTTGCGCGGCGCCGGGGATACCGGGCCTGCCGCCGGGGGAGGCGGCGTGGTTCGGCAACGATAAGCTGCAAGCGGTGTGCCGGCCGAATTTACGACGATCGGAACCGTCGCGAGGCCCGGAGCTAGGTGGGGCCTTCGGGGTCCCCTCCGGACCGCAGGGGGACCTGTGGCACGGGAGGCACAGTCGATATGAAAAAAAGTCCGGACCGCGCGCCCCCGTATCGCCATTGCAATTCTTATCGGGCGAGAAAAATGCAATGCGAAGCGCGCCGCGTGCCGCGCCGACAGAGCGCCGTCAGAACCGTCGCGCGCCTCGGAACCGCTTCGGGTAGGTCCCGCTGACGCCGGTGGCGTTGTTGAAGACCGACCAGCCGCCCGTGTTTGCCACGGTGGGGCCGTTCGCCGTCGAGCGGGACGAGATGAAACGAGCGTTGTTCGCGGTGTCGCGACCGACGTAGATCCCGGTATGGCCGATCGAGGTCCAGTCGGTGCCGCAGGCGGGGGTCGACACGGAGTAATCGCAGCTCGAATCGAAAAATACGATATCACCAACCTCGATCGCCGCGAGCTCCGTGGCCGTGGGGGTCCCGTTGAAGGCCGTGGCGCCCGTCGGCTGGGTCCGGAACGGCACGATGACCTTGCCCGGTCCCGATTGATATTGATCCTTGCTCGACCGGGTGAGGGTGCCCGCGACGTACAGCGACATCGGGATCTTCGCCTCCACGCCGTTGTAGAGGAAGTTCGCGTGCTGGCCGAAGAGGAGCCGCAGGTACCCCGAACAATCGATCTTGCCGAGCTGCGTGGTGTCCGCGGCGATGATGTTCGCGTCGATCGGATCCCAGGCGAGGCCGAGGTAATCGTGGTAGTCCGCGCCGTTCGCGTACCCGGCGTCCTTCGACGCGCCCTCGATATACTGATAGGCGAGGCCGAGGATGTCCGACGTTCCCGTCACGCAATTGACAGCACGCGCTGCGTTGAGCCAGGCGCTGCGGGCCGTGGTCCCCATCGTGACCGGATCGAAGGGCGTGGCGAGGGTGCGAATCCACATCGTCGTCGTGACGGACGGGACGCCGGTCACCCCGGCGGAGAGGGTCCGCGAGGGGCCGGTCATCCGGACCGTGTACGCGCCTTTCGTGAACCAGGCGACGGCCGTGCTGTTGATCGAAGCGGTCGTGACGTCCCCCGATGTCGTGTATTTGATCGTCGCCGCCACCGTACACGCCGCGCCCGCCTGGGGAGCCGAGCTGCCGCTGGCCTTTTTCCCTTTGGGATCCGTCTCGATTTCTTTGACTTCGTCGTCGTCCTCGGGCGGGGCGCCGATCTGCGCGATATCGAGCGGCTCCTCCACGTCGAGCAGGCAGCCGGGGAGGCTCGCCGCGAGCGTCAAGCAAGGGAAAAAGATAGCGGAAACACGGAACATGGCCGGGCACTTGGGCATGGATACACCTCACCTCCGGCACTGCGGGGACGTGCACGCCGGGTGGGGGGGGCGGCGCCGGACGTCGTTGCACAGTGACCATCTCCAGCGTAACCCGACCGCTGGCGCGAACCTTCATTTTTGGCGCAGAATCGTACGAAGCCGTAAGTTTGGTGAGAAATGTCTCACTTCATGGGCGCATTCGAAACGCTCGGCGGATTCTCGTGGTCGCCGCTCGGCGCAGGATGGTATCCTGGAGGGTTCGCGTTTCGCCCATTTCGGGGGACGGAGCCGCCGCGGAAGGGAAAACGGCGCGCCGCGCCCCCGCGCCGTGGTACCGTTACCGGTTTTGGGATCGGTCGTCGAAGAGCGAGAGTTGCCTCTTCGGTCGCTGGAACGTGGTCGGCGCTTCGCGGGTGATCCGTTCCCGGTTCAGGCCGAGGCGCGCGCAATGGGCCTCGAACACCCGCTCGATCATGGCCCACCGGGGCCCGAGCCCCGAGAAGCGCGCCCCGAACGCGCTCTCGTTCATCTTGCCGCCGCGCATCTCCTGGATCGCATTGCGTACTTTCTGCGCCCGCAGCGGGTACGCCTCGGCCAGCCGCTCTTCGAAGACGGGCAGCACCTCGGCCGAGAGCCGAAGGGGCTGCATGAACGCCGCCTCCGCCCCCGCCTCCCGCGCGCGCTCGAGCAGCTCGGCGATGTCCGGATCGTTGAGCCCCGGAATGACCGGCGCAATGGCGATCCCGACCGGGACCCCCGCGTCGGCGAGGGCGCGCATCGCGCCGAAGCGCAAGCTCGTCTTGCTCGCCCAGGGCTCGATCTTGCGCCCGTCCTCGTCCCGGGCGAACGGAATGCTGAGGAACACATGCGCCCGCGCCCGCCGCGAGAGCTCCGCCAAGAGGCCCGCGTCCCGCGCCACGAGGCGGCTCTTCGTGATGATCGAGACCGGGTTCTGGAACGCGAGGCAAACGTCGAGACATTGACGCGTCAGCTCGTAGCTCGCTTCGAGCGGCTGATAACAATCCGTGTTGCCCGAGAGGACGATCCCGTCGCCGCGCCAGCTCGGCTTCTCGAAGGCCTCGCGGAGGAGGCGCGGCGCGTTCGTCTTCACCACGATCTTGCGATCGAAATCGGTGCCCGCGCCGAAGCCGAGGTACTGGTGGCTCGGGCGGGCATAACAGTAGGCGCAGGCGTGGATGCAGCCGCGGTAGGGGTTCAGGCTGAAGCGGAAGGGCAGATCCGGGCTCTCGTTCTCGGAGAGGATCGAGCGGGCCTGCTCCTCGAAGATCTGGAGCGTCGCGTTCGGCGGCTCGTCGAGCCACTCCACCTCGGTCTTCGCCCAGGGGTTCGGCGGGTTCTGCACGGGGCGCGGCATGCCGCGCATCCTAGCGCGAAGGCGCCAGCGTGTCTGCTCGGATGTTCAGTCAACCCAGATCACGCGTACGCGCGGAGGAACGCGAGGAGCGGCGGGTTCACCTGATCGGCGTGGGTGAGGTTCGACGCGTGCGCGGCGCCCTTCACCGTGACGAAGTTCTTGCAGCCCGAGAGTTTGTCCGCAAGCAGGCGACCGCGCTCGATCGAAATCGCGAGGTCCGCGTCGCCGTGGAAGACAATCGCGGGCTGCTTGATCTCGCCGAGGCGATCGGTGATGTCGTCGCGCTCGATCAGGGCGAGCGTGGGGGCCACGAGGTCTTCGACCGGGACCTTTCGCCACATCGAGACCCAGGGCTCCCAGTGCTCGGGCGCGCCGAGGATGAGGCCGGCGATCGGGTGGACGAGCGCATCGACCGGGCCCTGCTGCCGCCAGGTCTCCAGCAGGCCACGGTGCGCGGCGAGCGTCTCGGCGTTGTCCACGCCGCCCTGCGAGTTGATGAGGACGAGGGCCTTCACGCGATCGGGCCACTTCAAGGCCGCGCGCAGCGTGAGGAACCCACCCTGGGACATGCCGCCGATGACGGCGCGCTCGATGCCGAGGTGATCGAGGAGCCGAATGCAGTCCTCGACCGAATCCCAGTACGAGAAGCGCTTCCCGTCGCTCTGCGTGCGGCCGAAGCCGCGGGCGTCGAAGCGGATCACGCGGAACGCGGGCGCGAGGACCGCGACCTGCGGATCGAACATCGTGTGATCCATCAAGAAGCCGTGCGCGAGCACGACGGGCGGCCCTTCGCCGCCGGAGTCCTCGTAGAAAATCTTCTGGCCATTCAGATCGACGTGGGGCATGCGAGAAAGGAAACCGAAAGGGGCCTTGCGGTCAAGGTCCCCTTTCGGAGAGGAGGAGCGGGGACAAGAATGAGCCGATCGATCGTGGCCATCACGGGCGCGTCGGGGTTCCTCGGCCGGGCGCTCGTCGCGCGCGCGCTCGCCGCGGGCAGGAAGGTTCGCGGGCTCGATCTCGCGCCGGATCATGCGGGGAGCCCTTCGATCGAGCGGCTCCGCGGGGACGTCTCGGATCCGGCGGCCTGCGCGGCGCTCTGCGCGGGGGCGGAGACCGTCTACCACACGGCCGCGGTCGTGCGGGAATCGGGCCCGATGGCGCTCTTCGAGCGGGTCAACGTGGGCGGGACGGGGGCGATGCTGATCGCGGCGCGGCGCGCGGGCGTCCGCCATTTCGTGATGATCTCGTCGGTCATGGTGCACGGCTTCGATTTCCCCGACGGCGTGCCCGAGGACGGGCCCCTGGGCGGCTTCGACAACCCTTATTGCGCGACGAAAATCCGCAGCGAGGCGCTCGCGCTCGCGGCGCACGAGCCCGGCGTCTTCGACGTTTACGTGGTGAGGCCCGGCGATGTGTATGGCCCCGGCTCGATCCCCTGGACGGAGCGGCCGACGCGCATGATGGCCGCGCGGTCGTGGATCTACGTCGACAGCAAGGTTTGTCACGTGAACCACGTGTACGTGGACAACCTCCTCGACGCGATCGACCTCGTGCTTGCCGCGAACAAGGGCGGCTTGCCCTTCACGGTCACGGACGACCGGCGCACGACGGCGCGCGAATTCTTCAGCCACTACCAGCGATTCCTCGGCATCCGCGCACTGCCCGATCTCCCGGGGCCGCTCGTGCTCCGCGCCGCCGCCACGCTCGATCGCGCGGCCTCCGTGCTGGGTCGAGAGCTCGAAATGAACCGCGAGGCCGTGCGCTACGTGCTCCGCCGCGGGCAATACGGGATCGATCGGATCAAGGCCCTCGGGTACACGCCGCGCATCGGGCTCGACGAGGGAATGGCGCGAAGCGTGGCGTGGCTGCGGGAGAAGGGGATCGGGCGGTAGACGCCGTTCACGTCACGGCCGCCGGCGCGTCCGGCTTGCGTGCCTCCGCCCCCTCCTCCGCCAGGACCTTTTCGCGACGGGCCAGGAAAAGGGCCACGCCGAGCCATAGGCCCGCGAGCGGGACCGCGATGAGCGAGACGCCCGAGGACGACAACCCCAGGGCGAGCAAGCCCGCGTGCGCCCACGCGCTCACGGCGTCGCCGCCGCGAAAGACCACGGTGTCGATGAAGCTCTTCGCCTTGTATTTCGCTTCGCGGGGCAGGACGGTATAAAGCACCTCGCGCGCCGGTCGCTCGATCGCGTATTGCGCCGCGCGCCGGACGCCCTCGACCACGGTCACGACCGCGAGTGATGGATAGGCCGCGAGCGCCGAGAATCCGAGGCCGGAGAGGACGGGGAGCACGGCGAGCGCCGCGGCGAGGCCGAGCCGCGTCATGAGCCGGCCCGTGAGGAACAACGAGAGCGAGGCGGAGAGGACGTTCGCGGCCGTGTCGTTCAAGGCGAAGAGGGCCGTATGCGCCGCCGAATCCTGGCCCGCGCGGCGGACGAGATCCGTCTTCTGGAGATAAAGAAAGGTGTTCATCGTCGTCAGGAGCAAGATCGCGAGCGCGATGCCCGCGAGGTACGGCGACCCGACGAGGAGACGGACGCCCGCGAAGAGCGAGCCCCCGACGGGTTTGTCCGACGAGGCGCGCGCCGCCGATGCGTCACGGGCGCCCGCGTAATGCTCGGCGCGCCGCGCGCAGAGGACACACACTTCGAGCGTCACGGCCGCGAGGACGAGCAACCAGAAGAGGTGCGTTTGCCCGAGCCGCTTGCTCACGGCTGCCGTGACGAGCGGGCCCACGATCGCGCCCGCGCTGCCGCCCGCGGCGATGACGCCGAAGAGGCGCTTGCCCTGCTCGCTCGTGAAGACGTCGACGAGGAAGCTCCAGAGGACGGACACGACGAACAGGTTGTAGACGCTGGTCCAGACGAAAAAGACGCGGCCGAGGAGGGGGCGCGGCACGCCGAGGGACGCGAGCGCGAAAAAGAGGAGGAGGTTTGCCGCAAAGAATCGGTGAACGACGGGGACGAGGCGGCGGCGCGAGAGGCGCGTGACGAGGGCGCCATAAAGCGGGACGGCGCAGAGCATCACCCCGAACGTCGCGGAGAAGAGCCACGGCAGGGCCTTCTCGCCGCCCGCGATGCCCATGGCGTCGCGGAGCGGGCGAATGAGGTAATACCCGAAGAGGAGCAGGAAGAAGTAGACGAACGACCACACGACGGCGCCGATCTCCTCGGGGCGCACGGCGACGACGCGCTGGACGAAGCGCAAGACGAACCCTCGCAGCATCGCGCGCATCATGCCCGAACGGCGCGCGGCGGGTACGGGGAACGCCGGTGTTTTTTTTGCTTCACGCCTCCGCGAGCGCCGCGGCCGCGACCTCCGCGTCGACGAGCCTGCGTTTTCCCGAGGCGAAGACCTGCTCGGTCTCGGGGCCACGGCCCGCGATCACGACCACGTCGGACGGGCCCGCCTCCGCGATCGCCCCGCGGATCGCGGAGGCGCGGTCGAGGACGACACGGACGCCGGGGTGATCGCCGAGCCCGGCCCGGATCTCCTCGGCGATCGCCGCGGGATCCTCGCTTCGGGGGTTGTCGCTCGTGAGCACGATGCGATCGGCCCGCCGCGCGGCCTCGCCCATCGAGGCGCGTTTGCCGCGGTCCCGATCCCCGCCGGCGCCAAAGACCACGAACACCCGGCCCGCCACGAGGGCGCGCGCCGTCGCGAGCGTACGGGCGAGCGCGTCGGGGGAATGCGCATAATCGACGACGGCGCGTGGCCCCGCGCCGAGGACCTGGAATCGGCCGGACGGCGCGGGCACCTCGGCGATCGCGTCCGCCGCCTCTGCCGGAGGGACCCCCGCCTCGATCGCGGCCGCGAGCGCGGCGAGCGCATTCTCCAGGAACGGCTCGCCGATCGCGCGAATGCGTATTTCCTGCGGCATACCTCGGCCACGCGCCGTGGAAACGAGCCGGGCGCGTGTTCCCTCCCAGCCCACGGAGATCTCTTCGGCCACGAGATCGGGCCGGAGGACCGGCTTTCCCGGTGCACGTGAGGGGAGGCCGTACGTGACGGTGCGCGCGCCTCTCGCGACGACCTCGGCGAGCAGCTCCGAGGCGGGATCCCAGGCATTGAGGATCGCCGCGCCGCCCGCGGGCAGGTGCACGAAGAGCTGTGCTTTGCTCGCGAGGTAATGCTCGGGCGAGCCGTGCGCGTCGAGGTGATCCCGCGTCAGGTTCGTGAAGACCGCGAGGGAAATAGGCCACGCCTTCGCAAACCCGAGCGCGAGGGCCTCGCTCGTGGCCTCGACGGCGGCATGACGCGCGCCCTGTTCGAAGCCGCGGCGCATGGCGTCGAGAAAGACGTCGTGCGTCGTCGGAAACGGGAGCGGCTCGTCGTCGAGGAAGGCGCCGAGCGTGGTGACGCGGAGGACGGGCCGGGCGAGGCGGGCGAGCGCGGCCGCGAGGAAGGTCGTCGTCGTCGTCTTGCCGTTCGTGCCGGTCACGCCCACGGTGGTGATGCGGCGTGACCAGCGGGGCGGCGGCGGAAACATTACGCCGAGCGTAGCAGGCGAAAGCACGATCGAGGGGCGCGACTTGTTCTACGATGGCACCCGCGCCGCCATTCTGCCCGGCGTGATGGGAGACCTTCATGAAGACATCCTTGCTTGCGACCCTCCTCATCGGCGCGCCGCTCGCCGCGTTCCTCGCGCCGAACGACGCCCACGCGTGTGGCGGCTGCGTCGTGCCGCCCATGGTGAACACGATCGTGAACGCGCACCGGATGGCGCTCTCCGTCTCGCCCAAGCAGACGGTGTTATGGGATCAGATTCGGTACAACGGCGATCCCGAGAACTGGGGCTGGCTCTTGCCCGTGAAGCCTGGCGCGGTCGTCGAGGTCTCCACGGACGCCTGGTTCGAGACGCTCGACGCGGCGACGTCGACCACGGTGTTCGCGCCGCCGATCAGTTGCAACAATGGCCCCGATTTCGATTGCGGGTGCGCGCAGTCCGATGCCACCGCGGGGGGTGAGCTCGGGCCGGGTGGCGGGGGCGTGACCGTGGTGCACCGCGGCACGGTGGGGCCGTACCAGACCGTGACGCTGAGCACAGAGACGCCGGGCGTGCTCGACGATTGGCTGACGAGCGCGGGCTACGTGATCCCCGCGGAGACGGCGCCGGTCATCGACGCGTACGTCGCGGAGGGGTTCGATTTCATCGCGCTCCAGCTCCTGCCGGAGAAAGGCGTGAACGAGATGAAGCCGGTCCGCGTGGTGCAACCCGGCATCAGCCCGACCCTGCCGCTGCGTATGGTCGCCGTGGGGACGGGCGCGAACGTGGACATCACGTTGTTCCTGATCACCGAGGGGCGCTGGGGCGCGAAGAATTTCGAGAATGCGCTCGTCCCGGAGAGCCTCGTGTCGTGGGACTTCGCGACGAACGCCTCGAACTACGCGGCGCTGCGGGAGACGACGCTCGCGGCGAACGGCGGGACCACGTGGATCACGACGTTCGCCAAGCCGCGAGCGCTGCTCGCGCCGCTCCAGGGCGCGGTGCGGGGGAATGCGCAGATCGTCCTTTCGGCCGACGAATTCGGGTTCCCCACCCGCACGGCCAGTACGATCGCGGAGGGGTACATCGGCCAGGGCATGCTGAACGGGGAGACGACCGACCAGACGTGCGTCATGAATTTCAGCACGTTCTCGGGCGATACCCGGATGGTCGTGGATCCGTGTCCGGCGGGCAAACCGTCGGACGATCCGTCCTGCGGGGAGGTCGGCGCGGGGGAGATCGACGCGCGGGTCTTCGAATGCGGCGAGAGCGACGTGCTCGTCGATTCGACGATGGACGACGTCGCGACGGCGCTGAATGGCCTGCACCCGGCGGACGTTTGGCTGACGCGGCTCGAAGCGAAGCTGCCGCGCGAGGCGCTCGCGAAGGACCTCGAGATCGAGCCGTCGGAGCTCCAGGTCGAGGTGGAGCACGAGATCCGGGCGCGTTCGTCGACGAACGTGGACACGATCTGCCCGTCCGGCGTGGTCGTGCTGCCGGGCAGCGGCTCTGGATCCAACAAGGATCGCGGGACGTTCGTCGTCGTCCTCTCGACGCTCGGCGCGGGCCTGCTCTCCCTTGCGCGGCGGCGCCTGCGCGGCGCCCGTTCCCCCCTGCCCGCTTGACGCCGCGTTACTCCACCGAATACATGCAATAATCGATCGAACAGCCCTCGGTCACGCAGGCGATCATGTTCTGGCGGTTTTTGCTGGTCACGGCCGAGAGCAACGCCTGGCACTCCTTCATCGCGAGCCGCCCGCCGCAGGCCTTGACGGCAGGCGAGCACGCCGATTGCGTGGAGGGCTCGACACACGACGCCTTGCGCACGGCCGACATCCCGCACTGGTTCGCGGCGTCGAAGCTGCAGATCGATTGCTTGCCGCTCTTCGCGAGCAGGCAATCGACCGCCTTCTCGGCCACGCTCGGCTTGAGCCCATGCGCGAGCTTGCCGCACATGTCGCGGGTGTCCGTGAAGCTCTCGCATTGAGGCCCCGGCGCGCGCAGGGTGCTGCACCCCTTGGGCGCGACGCCGTCGTCGTCACACGTGACGAGATCCTCCAATCCTGTGACCCCCGTGCCGTCGAGCGTCGCGACGATGGCGCTCGGCTCGTCCGCGCCCGTCCCGCCCGGGGAGCCGGCGACCCCGCGGGGCACGGCGGACGCAGGTTTCTCCTCCTCGGGCAACGTGACGACCGGGGCCGCGACGACGGGATCCCCGGCCCCGGGCTGCGCGGCGCCGCCGCACGCGCCGGAGGCCATGGTCGCGGTGAGGAGGAGAAACCGGGAGCGGTCGATCTGCATGGCCGCGAAAGAACATCGGAGCGGCGCGCGGCCGTCAAGGGGGGAGGCGCGGGAGGGGTCAGAAGACGCTGCGGTCGAAAATCTGGGAACGGCGAGGGCGCGGGGCGAACGGGACGAGGTACGGGTGCGGCTCGCCTTCGGGCGGGCCCTTGGCATTCCGCGCGGCGTGCTCGCGGAAGATCTCGACGTCACGCTCGATGTCCTTTCCGAGGCGCGGATCGCCGCCGAGGTAATCGCGGAAGAGGCCGAGGCGGAGCGTCGCGGCGAAGGCCGGATCGACGATGGCCACGTTGCACTCGCCCTCGTATTCGAAGCCGCGGTCGTTCACGTTGCAGCTCCCCACCATGACGAAGACGTCGTCGACGAGGAGGAGTTTTCCGTGATGGTCGATCTCCTGCACGCGGCGTTTGCCCCGGCCGTCGCGGCCCGCGCAGCGGAGCCCGTAGAGCTCGAAATCGGGGAGCGCCTCGCGGATCCGCTCGAAGCACGCGTGGCTCCAGGCGCCGCTGAAGGGGTGGTTCGCTTGCGCCTCGCTCGTGAGGACGAGGACTGCGAGGCGCGGGTTTTTCCGGGCCGCCTCGGCGATCGCGTCGCTCACGTAGGTCGATCGGAAGTATTGATCCTCGATGTAAAGGAGCCGGCGGGCCGCCGCGATGGCGCGCAGGTAGGCGTCGAGGATGCCGCGCTCGGCGTGTGGCGCGGGCATGGTGCGGACGACCTGCACGGCTGAGCGTCCGGGCGCCTCGGGGAGCGCGGCGGGATCGGGCGGCGGGACGAACGTGGAGCGCTCGGCGTGCGGCGCGCCGCGTTCGACGAGGCGATTCCATCGCTCCCGGAAGTTCTCTTCGAGGTGGGCGACGCTTGGCCCCTCGATCCGCGCGACGAAATCGTGGCGCGGCGGGTGGTCCGCGACGCAGAGCCCTTCTTTGACGCGGGCGCGGTGCGCGCTCGGCCGCGTGAAGCGGCACCGGCTGGGCTCGAAGAGGCGGTGGTGGCGGGTGTCCCAATCGTTCTGGCGCATGTTCATGCCGCCGCAAAACCCGATGCGGCCGTCGACGACCACGGTCTTCTGGTGAAACGAGCCGATTTGCACCTCGCCGAGGAGGCGGTTTCCGAGCGGATACCGCGCGCCGAAGAGCGGGCGCTCCGTGGGGTTTTTCTCGGTGAGGACCTCGAATCCGTCACTGGCGGTGAGCGCGACGCGGCGCGCCTCGCCGGGAATGGGTAACACGGGCGGGTCCCAGAGGAGGAGCTGCACGAGGACGGACGCGCGGGCCCGGGATTCGAGGATGCGCTGGATGGTATAGGCCTCGCGCTCCGCCGGCTCCGCGAGCGGGTCGGGGCGCAGGAGCTCGAGCTCGGGCTCGTAGACCCACGTGGTGACGCGAATCGAGCGGCGCGCCGCGAGGAGCGCCTCGGCCACCGCGCGCCAGCCGTCTTCCCCGTCGACGAGCACGTCCACGCGATTGCCGAGCGTCGGAGGATATCCGAGGTGGGAAAACCATACGTAATCGAGGACGACGTGGGCGACGCTT
The DNA here is from genome assembly GCF_029946465.1 of Polyangium sorediatum. Lineage (NCBI taxonomy): Bacteria > Pseudomonadati > Myxococcota > Polyangiales > Polyangiaceae > Polyangium > Polyangium sorediatum. The sequence goes on along the minus strand of NZ_JARZHI010000006.1, from coordinate 180,673 downwards.
CGACCCGGCGCGCACTCGACGCGCTCGACGCGGGAGCGCACGCCTTCGAGGCCGCTCATCGCGGCGAGCACGTTGCCGCATTTCCCGGGTGTCAGGAAAAGCGTGGTGCGGAGCGAGCGCAGCTCGAACGGCGAGGCTCCGGGCTCCACGATGAGCTCGTAATCGCCGCGGCGCGGCAAGACGACGCGGAACCGCCCCGGCGTGACCTCCTGCCCCACCACGGCCCCGCGCGGGCCGAGCAGACGCACGGATGCCCCCTGGACAGGCGCGCTGTGAGGCGTCGTGACCAGGACTTCGAGCTCGGCCCGTTCCCTCGGCATACGCCCTCCCCTAAGGAAGGCCCTAGTACCAGGCGGGCAGACTCGAAAGCGTGCGTACGCGAGCGAAACCACGAATGGCTGCGTACGTACGTTCGCAAGAAACGGGAATGCTACCGTCCCGAAAAAAACCGGTAGTATGTGGAGACCGGAGGATCGACCTACCGATGAAGGCAGGGGAGCACCGCGCAGAAGCGCCGTCGATGACGAGGGACGAGTCCCTCGGGACGATCCCCCCAGGGACCATCCCTCCTGGCTCGGGCGCGGTGGCGACGGCCCCCGCGTGGCTCGACGAACTGCTCGTCAGTGAACACCTGCACGTGGCTTTCCAGCCGATCGTGGATCTCGGCACGGGCGAGGTGATGGGGCGCGAGGTGCTCGGTCGCCTCGGCCCGGGCGCGTCGGAGGCCCACGCGCGTGGCGTGTCGGGGCCGCAGGCGCTCCTCGAGATGGCGCACTCGCACGGCAGGCTCGTGGCCGTGGATCGGCGCTTTCGCGAGATCGGGATCGAGACGCTCGCGCGTGTGGGATCCGAGGGCGTGTTTTTCCTGAACGTCGATCCGCGGGTGATCGACGATCCGGCGTTCAGCGCGGGTTTCACGCGGCGGCTCCTGGAGGAGCATGGGGTCGCGCCGACGCGCATCGTCCTGGAGCTGACGGAGTCGGGGGCGGTGCTCGACAGCGATCGGCTCGAGCGGATCGTGCGGCACTACGCGAGCCAAGGGTTTCGGATCGCGCTCGACGACGTGGGCGCGGGGTATGCGTCGCTGACGGCGCTCGTGCGTGTGCGGCCGCATTTCCTGAAGCTCGACAAGGCGATCGTGCGGCACCTCGCGGGGGATCCGCTGCGCGCGCACCTCGTGCGATCGCTCGCGGATTTCGGGCGGCGCGCGGGGATCCAGGTGATCGCCGAGGGCATCGAGGACGAGCACGATCTGCAAGCGCTGCTCGCGTGCGGCGTGGAGCTTGGTCAGGGGTATCTGCTCGCGAGGCCTGCGCCGGAGCTCGGGCCGCTCCCGACGCCCGTGAAGGATCTCGTGCGGCGCGCGGCGAAGCAGGCGGAGCGGGATGGGCAGTCGAGCCCGCCGCCGCGCACGATCGCTGCGCTTCGTGGCTCGCATGCGTCGGTGCTGCCGGGGACGCCCGCGGGGGAGGTCGCGGGGCTGCTCCGGCGATCGACGGGACTTACCGCGCTGCCCGTGGTGGACAGTGAGGGGCACGTGCTTGGGTTGGCGACGCGGGAGCGGCTGCTCGACGAGCTCGCGCACATGCGTCGTGGTGGCAGCCCGATCGTGGCGTTGATGGATCCGCATCCGTTGCGCGTGGACGAGGCGACGTCGCTGCCGGTCGCGTTGCGGCTGGCGACATCGCGAGACGAGTCGCGCGTGTACGATCCGGTGATCGTGGAGCATCAGGGGCGGTACCTCGGCATCGTGACGATGCAGGTGCTGATGCGGGCGGTCGCGGACGGGGAGTTTTAGTTTCACCTCGAAGGGGGGCGTCGCAGCGCACCCGACCCCGCGTGCGCGCGTTGCAAACGCAGATCGCGGCGCACCAGACCCCGCGTGCACGCGTTGCAAACCGGTCTTCGACCGTGCGTGTGCCGTCTGCACGCGTTGCAAACGGGTCTTCGAACGTGCGTGGTGCCGTCTGCACGCGTTGCAAACGGGTCTACGAACGTGCGTGTGCCGTCTGCACGCGTTGCAAACGGGTCTACGAACGTTCGTTCTGCCGTCTGCACGTGTTGCACACGGGTCCTCGAACGTAGGGTGTGACGTTTGCACGCGTTGCGAACGGGTCTTCGATCGTGCGTTGTGCCGCGTGCACGTGTTGCGAACGGGTCTTCCGACGTCCTGTCGTGCGTTTGCACGCGTTGCAGACACCGATCGGAGTGCGCCGATTCATCTCGGAGGGGATGTCAAGCCTATTCTCGGTCGCTGAACGCACGCGTGTATGCACGCTTGTGGGCCCGATCGCCTTCCTTTCGCCTGGGGTAGCGATGCCTTCACACCGTGTGCCCGCATCCCGGTCGCCGCATCCTCGGGCGTGTTGCGTCTCGGTATGGCTCCTCGGGTGCGGCGCGGCGCGCGTGCCCGCGGTGGGGTGGGCGGAGGAGCTGCACGGAAAGAGTGTGTTTCGGTGGTCTCTGCTAGGGTCGGGCCCCCGCGTCTTGAACTTTGGCCGTTCGGTGAATGTGGTGGCAGAAGCATGGCACGTCGTCTGAATACGCTCGAGGTCGACTCTTGCCTTCGCCGGCTCGTGTTCGTCGCCGGAAATGTCGTCCTGCTCGGGATGCAAGGGTGCGGCGGAAGCACCTCACCAAGGGAGACCCCGACCGTCGTCCCTCCCCCGACCCAATCCGCCGAACCATCAGGCGCCACCCCTGCGAGCGGCTCCAGCTCAGCCCCGGCCTCCGGGCAGCCGTTTCACTGTTACGCGGCAGAGGCTGACGGCGAGAAGGTTGCCGAATGCAAGCCGACCCTCGATCAATGCAAAACGAGCCTAGCCGAATCGACCCGCCAGGGTGCGAAGGTGGTCGAAGCGTGCAACGGTCTCGCGCAGGCTTACTGTTTACAATTCAGGAATAACATGAAGCAGGTCGTGTGGACTTGCCGGAAAACAGAGGCTGACTGCGCCACCGCCACGTCGTGGGTGAATGCGGTGTTCCCGTCGCAGATGATGAGCACGTGCGCGGTGCACGCGACCCACCCCGAAACGCCCTGAAGCGCCAAGGTGGCGGCCCGCTTTGCGCGTGAGCAACGCTTGCCGCTTCCGCTGCCGCTTCCGCGACCGCTTCCGCTTCCGCCTCCGCCTCCGCTCCCGCTTCCGCGGAAAGCGCATTCAATGGGCCTCGTCCGGGCTCCTCCATTCTACCCGCGTGCTCGGAAGGCAAAAGGCCAAGCCGTGCTCGCCATGCTCGCCATGCTCGCGCGCCTCGATAACTCGTCACGGTCTTCGTTCCTGCGGGCGTATACATCTGGAAGGTATGCGCCATGGGCGTGCGCTCCCAAAACGTAAACTGCGCCTTGCACCCTACAGTTTGACCTTGACAAGCCGTTTGGTTCGCCAAACGTTCGACTTCGGATCCCATGGTTTCGTCAGGGCCTATCGTCGGGATGCGGCCAGATCCATCCGCCAAAAGAGAAGCCCTGCATCGGATCCTGGCATTGGTGACTTACCGGGCGCGCCTACGACCACCCCATACGTGTTCAAGCCGTGATCGGCGACTTCGGCCGCGCTGCCTGCCGGGTTCAGAAGGCGCCGCTCACCGAGAGCATCGCGCCGGTTATCGTTTTACCGCTCTGGACAGGGGTGAGCGAGAAGGTCGGCGGCGGCAGCATCAGCCGGCCTGAGTCCGCCGCCCACGCGCTGGCGAAGCGCTCGACCGGCGTGGGGAAGAGGAAAAACGCCGCTGAGGCTGCCGCCGAGATCGTGGCGAGGCCACCATATTCCATGCTGAGCGTGTAGTTACCGGGCTCTTCGAGCTGAGTCTTGGCGAACATCCCGAGGCAGAGGAGGGACACACCTGTAAACGCACTGCCGGTGATCAGGCGGCCGGTGCGGGCTCTGGCGGCCAGCTTGAAGAGGCGCTCCTCCGTCCTGTCGATGAGGGACGGCAAGCCCGCAGCAGACGTGGCGCGGAGGCTCGTCGCGAAGTCTCGATACAGCTTCTCCTCCTCCGAGAGCGTGAGTAGCCCGTAAATCCCCCCGCCGAGAAGGAGGGCGCCCGAGAGCGCGCTCGCGCCGATCGTGACCCTCCCCGACGGATCGTTTCGCAGGTCGGTCGTGAGAAGCCCGATCGTGGTCGCGACCCCGAACCCTCCGATCGTCAACATTGCCCCGGAGGTCAGTTGACGATAGGTCCGGCTGAAATCGGCCGTCTCGAAGAGGATGTGGTCCATCCGCAGCGCGTCCTGTCGCGAGACGCCGTAGATCTCGGCGCTCTCCGTCGAGTCCGCGCGCGCGTGAGCGGCCAGCGCGCGGGGGCCGAAAGGCGCCGCGAACAGCATCCGCAGCACCTCGTTCGGGCCGCGCGGCTCGACCGGGGGCTCGGTCGGGGTGAGCGCGGCGAGCCGGATCGGCTCGGCCACCTTCGCCCCGTCGAGGGTGTAGCGGTGGAGCGGGCGGCCGCCGGACTCGCTCACCTCGCGCTCCTCCACGGTGGCGCGCGCCACCCAGGAGGCCGGGATCCGCAGCGTCGCCGCCGCGCCGCGCTCCTTATGGACGTCGATCCAAGGCAGGGCGTTCTCATCACGCACCGTCAGGCGCACGGGGCTCTCTGCGTCGAGCTCGAGCCGCGCGCCCGACGCGCGCTGCACGGGGAAGAGCGGCGTGCGCCCGTCTCCTCTGGGGCCCTGCGCGAATACATGCGGGCGGTAAAGTGGGTTCTTCACCTTCTCGCTCGCCACCTCGACGAAGGCGCGCAGCTCATGGTAGGTGACTTCGCCGTCGCCGTTCGCGTCGGCGCCGCCCAGCATCCCCGAGCGCACGGCGTGGCTGAAGATGCCCGATTGCAGCTCCGACCATTCGAAGACCTCGGCCTCGGCGCTCGTCGAGAGGAACACACCCACGTTGGGCAGCCGATCGCTGAGGCTCCTCGCAGCCTTCGCGGTGACGGCGAGCCGCTGTCCGCCGGGCTTGCGCGCGTTGAGCACGAAGAACGAGTTGCAGCTATCGAGGATGACGTGCGAGCGCGTGGATGGGATCGACTTGAGCATCGCCTCGACCTCGTCCGAGGTGAAGCGCCCGTCGCGCAGCTCGAGGAAGCCCTTGCCCTGGTCGACGTCGCCGTGGCCGGCGAAGATGAAGTAGAAATCGACCTCTGCCCCGTCGCGCGTCGCCTCGCCTGCGGCGCGCGCGATCTGCGCCGCCGCCGCCTTCACGCCCGCCTTCGTGGGCGGGCTCGCCTTCTTCTGCACCACCGGGAAGAGGCGCGTGGAGTCGGTATCGAGCTCGGTGAGCAGGTGGACGTTGTCCTCGGGCGCGAGCATGCGGAAGGCCTCGTAGTACTTGGCGCCGTCGTCGTCCGCATAGCGGAGCTCGGGGCGGCCGAGCTCGGCGCTGCGGTTGTTGGTGACGACGAGCGCGAAGACGGCGCGGGCCGGCGCCGCGGCGGCCTCTCGGGCAGGCATGGCGACGAGCGCGAGCGCGAGCGTGGAGGAGGCGGCGAGGTGAGCGACGCGAGCAGAGCGGTTCATGAAGGGATCCTCAAGGCGAGCCGGGTGGGTTGAGAGAGACGGTGAGCTCCTGGATCACGGCGCCTGGGAAGCGGGCGCGCAGCGACGCGAGGTCAAGGGCGGAGGGCACGAGCGACTCGATCTGCGACACGTGGAGCGACCTCGGGCAGACGATGCTCACGAGGCGGAGCGGACCCGGCGCGGGCGCGTCGAGCACGGCGGCCGTCGGCAGGGGCGCGTCGGTCTCGGCGTGCTCGAGCGCGATCGCGCCCGGATCATCCGCGGCGTCGAGGTAAGCGGGCTGGATCCAGTGCACCTCGCCGGCGGCGTCCACGGCGAACACCAACAGGAACGCCGATCCGGCGGGGCCGAGGTTGACATACGAGACCGCGTAGGCCGTGTCCTTCGTCACCACCTCAGCCGCGGCGAGCGGCTCGAGGCGCTCGCCAGCGCGATGGATGAAGATGCCCACGTCGCGCTGCAAGGACGCGGAGGCCACTCCGCCACGCGCCGTGAAGAGGCCGGCGTCGTGGCTCATCGCGCGGGCCCCGATCCAGAACGCGGCCACGGCCGCCGCGGCCGCGAGCGCTCCCAAGGGCGCCCATGGAAGGCGCCGCGCGCCCCTCTTTGCCGGAGCGTGCGCGGGCGGCTCGACCTCGATCCGGCGCATGATCTTCGCCACGGCGTCCGGCGACGGCGCGCCGTGTACGGGGGCCGCGAGCGCGCGCGTGAGCGCCTCCAGCGCGGCCAGCGCTTTCTGGCACCGCGCGCAGCCCGCGATGTGTGCGCGCAGCGCTGCGGCGCGGTTCTCTGTCGCCTGTCCATCGAGCAGCGCGATGAACTCGTCTTCTGTCGAGCATTCGTGGCTCATGATCGTCTCCACTCCGTGAGGTGGCCATGAAGCCGCTTGAGGCCATGAAAGACGCGCGAGCGCACGGTCGACTCGGAGGCGCCGACGATGGCCGCGATGTCTTCGTACGCGAGCGACTCGCTGAACCGCAGGAGGAGCGCCTCGCGCATCGGCTCGGGCAGCTCGCCGAGCGCGCGGTGCACGTCGCCCTCGAGCTCGCGTGCGATGAGCGCCTCCACGTGGTCGGGGCGCTCGTCGACGACACGCTCGAGATCGGCGGGCGCGGCGACGCTGGGCAACCAACGCTCACGCCGCCGGGCCCCACGCCCATGGTTGCGGCACAGGTTCCGGGCGGTGGTGTAGAGGAGCACGAGGAATTTCTCCTGGGGCCGGTACGACACGCGGTGAGCCCAGATGCGGATCCACGTCTCCTGGACGATGTCCTCCGCGGCGGCGATGTCGCCGATCTGCTTGGCGCAGAAGCTCGTCAAGCGGCCCACGTAACGCTGGGCGAGCGCGGCGAAGGCCGCCTTCGACCCGGTGCGGGCGAGCAGCATCAGATCATCATCGGGCCGCTCGTTGAGCGGCGCGGCGGCGCGCGCCGCTTCGCGGCGCGGCTCGAGGAGGATCACCTTGGGCATGGCGCTTCTGGCTGGATAGAACCCCGGCTGGCGCCGCGTGTTGAAAAAGAAATGGGCGGCGCGGCTCTTTCAGGCACCTGCCGCCTGAAAGAGCCGCACCCAGGGTGTTCCTCCGGGTTGAACTGGTTGCTCAGAGGGTGTTCAACAGGCTTGTTGCGCGGTCGTTCGACGCTTGGGGGCTTCGGTCGCCTTACGGCGCCCTTCGCCCCAACCCCGTGCGTCGGTCGGACTTCTACGGCCGAAAACCCTGAGCTCACAGACCGCTCGGCCCAAGAGGCCTGGCACCTCGCATGTGCCTCCTTGTAGGCCGTCGCGGCGGGCGTCAACATAGCGCGCCTGCCGAAGCTCTATGTCATCGGGGTGAGTACGCGTCCGAATCGTGCCGGATTTCCGCTTGTGCAATGGACCTTCGAGCGTGCGAAGGCGCATGGCGGCTTCGATGCCGAGCTCGTCGATCTGCGAGACGTAGGTCTCCCGCTGTTCGACGAGCCGAATCATCCGCGGCTGCGGCAGTACGAGCATGAGCACACGAAGCGATGGAGCGCGAAGATCGACGCGGCCGATGCGTTCGTCTTCGTCACGCCCGAGTACAACCACGGTGCGCCGCCGTCGCTCATCAATGCGCTCGACTACTTGGTCCACGAGTGGGCGTACAAGCCGGTGAGCTTCGTGAGCTACGGCGGTCCGGCCGGCGGTACACGCGCCGTGCAAATGGTGAAGCCCATGTTGGTCGCGCTGAAGATGATGCCGCTCAACGAATCGGTGATGGTGCCGTTCTTCGCGAACAGCATCGACGTCCATCAAGTCTTCAGCCCGAGCGAGCTTCAAGAGACGCACGCGAAGATGATGTTCGATGCGCTGGCGAAGTGGACCCCTGCGCTCGTCGGGCTCCGCGCGTGACCGCGGGCGCGCCATCTGTTCCCCTTGCCGGACGACCGGCATCAAATCGGAACGCGCCGCGCCGCACATCCATAACCTGCTATCGGACCGCCCAATGAACGAATAGAACCGTGGATACGATTGCCATAACGAGCCGAGCACGCGGACACAATCGACCTCCCCGGACGAAAACAAAGAACAACCGTCCCGAAAGCACCGGAAGCGGAAGCGGTCGCGGAAGCGGTCGCGGAAGCGGTCGCGGAAGCGGAAGCGGTCGCGGAAGCGGAAGCGGAAGCGGCAGCTACAACGTACTCTCGGGCCCGTAACAGGCCCCCACGAAGCCGCAATGCAGCTTGCGGCATCGATCGAGCGGGACGGCATCAAAACGATCGGCCCAGCGTGCCTCGGCGAAGCGCTCGCCGAGGGTCCTCAGCTCGTTCGAGAAGCGGTCATGCTCTGCATTCGTGATCGTTCCGCCCTCCCCGTCCGACGCGAGAAAGATCGGCTCCGGCGAGGAACCTGCGAGAAACACGACCCCCGCGCGAATGCGCCGCTCAGGCTCGCGGCGATGCATGCTGAGCGCATACGCGTGGAGCTGGAACGCATAAACCGAGAGGTCCGAACGCGGACGCGAGAGCTTGTAGTCGATGACGTCGACGGTGCCATCGGGGCGAAAAACGACAAAATCGACGGCTCCACGAAGACCGAGCGCACGCGCAGAGCCATCAGGCGCTGGGGAAAGGCCAATCGTGAGGACAAACGGCTCCTCGCGTAGCATGCGCAGGCCCTGATCGCGGATCCCCCGGGTGTAGGGGCCGTCGAGGAAAGCTGCAATCCCCTCGGCAATGCGTGCGGCCTCGGGCATCTCGGGGCGGAGACCCGCGAGCGCGAGGCGACGGCGGACGTCAGCGACGTCGACGGAGCGGCCAAAGGCCTCGCGCGGCCAGCGTTCGAGGACGCCGTGGGCTGCGAGGCCACGGATGCGCGGGTCGAGATCGGCCTCCGTGTCGACCTCCACCGCTTCGGCCGCAGGATCGCCGGGCAGCTCCACGTACCCGGTGCTGATCGGCTCGTCGAAGCCCATGAGCTGGCGCAACCGGAAGCGGCGCGCGCAGCCCTGGAAAAGCGAGAGCGGGGTCGTGGCGATCGAGATCGTGCGCGTCGGCGGGCGCTCGGGCCAGGGCGGCGCGGGGCCTGTCGGGGAGACGGCTCCATGGCGCGCCTCGCGGGGCTGCGCGTGGGGATCGGCAAGGAGGGCCGAGGCTTGCTCGCGGCGCGTGATTGCGTCCTTGATCGTGGCCTTCGTGAGGCCGTCTTTCAGGGACTCGAACGCGGAGCCGCCCTTCGCGCGCTTGCGCGACCCTTCCGGCGGATCGGGGACGCCAATCATGACGAGCGCGCGCTTGGGCCGCGTCATCGCGACGTACGTGAGCCGCTGCCGCTCGGCGAGCTCACGCGCGCGGGCAAGCTCGTCCGCTTTCGCCTGCGCTTCGGTGCGGAGCGCGTCGAGCACGGGCCGCTCGCCTCGTTCGAGCCGCGAGAGCATCACGTCGGAGAGCGGATCCGGGCGCGAGGCGTGGTGCCGCAGGATGAGCGTGGGCTTGGGACCGCCGAGGGAGGCGATCTGGAGGCCCGAGGGCCGCGGCGCGACGCCTGCGTCGAGGTCGAGGACGATCACGACAGGGAAGTCGAGGCCCTTGCTCGCGTGGATCGTCATGAGGCGGACGGCGTCTTCCTCCTCGGCGAACGTGGTGTCGTCGCGCTCGTCGGAGTCGTCCCGCATGCGGCGATCGAGCCAGCGGACGAAGCCGGGGAGCGAGCCGCCGCGGCGCCGCGCCACGCCGAGGAGGCGATCGACGTGGCCGATGCGCATCTCGGGGCGAGGCATGGAGGCGAAGACACGGTCGAGGTCGAAGGCCGCGACGGCCGCGCGGATCGCCTCGCCCGGGTGCAGGCGCAGGGCCGCGCGGCGTAGCTCGGTGAAGCGGCGGACGAAGTCTTCGAGGCGCGTACGATCCGCGGGGCCGAGCTTTTCCCAGGCGGGCAAGGCCGGGAGCAGGCGCGGGGCGTCCGATCGTTCGAGGGGCAACGACAAACCGGTTTTCGGCGCGCCGAGCCACGCGAGCGCGGCGTCGGACAAACCGACCGCTGGGCCGCGCAGGACCGTGGCGAGCGCGAGGCGGTCGCGCCGATCGACGAGGAGGCGAAGGACCGCGGCGACGTCGCGGACCTCGGAGGTGTCGAAGAGGGCGCGGCCCGCGACGATGTGCGGGATGTCGATGCGGGCGAGCGCGAGCTCGAGGAGCGGGAGTGTCTTGCGGCGGCGCGCGAGGATGGCGATGTCGCGGAAGGCGCCCTCGCCGCTGCGAACGTACCGCGCGGTGAAGGCCGCGGCGACGAAGGCTTCGCGCATGGAGCGCGTGGCGCCGCGGACGACGGGCTCGGCGTCGGGCGGCGAGGCGCCGTCGTCGTCGACGAGCACGACCTCGCCGGTGCCTGCGGCTTCCGCGACGGGGACGAGGCGATCGGCGGGGCCATAGACGACCTCGAAGTCACGCGGGTGCGCGTCTCCCGGGGCGTGGAAATCGTGGGCGGAGAAGGCGTTGACGAAGTCGAGGATCTTGCCGCCGCTGCGTCGGCTCTCGCGGAGGGCGACGAGGTCGGCGCGGGCCTCGTCGGCGCAGATCTCGGGCGCGAGGGCGAGGGCCTCGCGGGCGAGCGGGCCGCAGAGCTCGCCCGTGATGCGCGAGAAGACGGCGACGTCGGCGCCGCGGAAGCCGTAGATGGATTGCTTGCGGTCGCCGACGAGGAAGAGGCCGTGGGCGACGAGGTTTTCCGCGATGGGAGCGCGGCCGGGTGGGCGGTCGCTGTCCTCGCGCTCGCGGAGGAGGTAGACGATGTCGCGTTGCGCGCGGCTCGTGTCCTGGAACTCGTCGACGAGGAGCGCGTCGATGGAAGCGCGGACCTGCGCGGCGATCTCGGGGCGATCGCGGAGGCCGTCGCGGGCCATGCGGAGCATGTCGCCGAAGCTCAGGAGGCCTTCCTTGCGGCGGAGGGCGCCGAGGCGGGTGCGCGCGTCTTCGAGCAGGGCGACGATGCCACGCTCGCGCACGGAGAGCGCGGGGGCCTCGCGGAGGAGGGCGAGCAGGCCTGCGGCGCGGTCGGGGTTGCTGTCGCCGGGCAGCTCCTCGCGGAAGGCGGCGAACTCCTTGTCGGCGTCGCTCGTCTTGCCGCGCATGGCGACGGCGAAAAGCTCGCGGAGCGGCTCTTCCGCGACGGCCGGGACGAGCTCGCCGGGGCTCGCCTGCGCGAGGGCGCGCGCGAGGACCTGCGCGGCGTCCTTGGTGCGTTGTCCGCCCGCGATGCAGGTGGCGACGATGGAGTCGAGCGAGGCGCGGAGGGAGCGGGCGCCGCCTTCGTGTTCAGCGAGCAGGAGCTCCGAGGGCAAGAGGCCTTCTTCGTCGAGGCGGTCGCAGAGGCTCGCGACCTGCTTGCGCGCGCCCCACACGCCGTTCGCGGCGGCGACGAGCGCGCGCGCGGCTTCGGCTTGATCGCCGCCGGCCGAGAGCGCAGCCGAGAGCGCCTCGTCCACCGCGAGATCCGCGAGCGCCTGCGCCTCGTCCTCCTCGACCACGCGCGCCTGCGGATCCACGCCGAGCGCGAGCGCATGGGTCCGGACGATCTGCTGCGCGAGGCCGTGCAACGTGTCGATGCGCGCGCCCGCGGCGCGTCCGAGCGCGTCCGCCGCGCGGCGCTTGATCTCGGGGATGGACGGGGGATCGGCGAGGATCGCGCGCCGCGCTGCGATGAGCCCGGCGAGCTTGGGTTCGGGTCCTTCGTCGTCCCACGCGGCGATCTCGGAGAGCGCGGCTTGCACGCGGGTCGCGATCTCCTGCGCCGCGGCGCGCGAAAAGGTCGTCGCGACGATCCGCTCGGGCGGGATCGGCGCGGCGGGCTCGTCGCCTTCGGCCTGGCCCATCGAGGTGAGCCCGAGCGTGAGCAGGACGTAGAGCGCCGTGAGCCGGTACGTCTTGCCGGTACCCGCGCTCGCGGCGACGACGATGTTGCGGCGGAAGGCGTAGAGGAGCGCGTCTTCCGGCGGAAGCGTGAGGCTCATCCGCCGCCCTCCTCGTCCGCCTCGCCCGGCACCACGGCCGGCCTGCGGCAGACGTCCCGCGCGTCACACCGATCGCAGAGATCCCCCTTCACGGGCCGCGGCTCGATACGCCCGTCCCAGAGCGAGAGCACCACCTTGCGGGCCGTGCGCTCGGCGTCGAGGCGCTTGTCCGCGATGGCCTTTCGATCCGTGTCCTTGGCGGGCTTCGCGCTGATCTCGCCGCGCTTGTCCACCCCCAGGTAAAGCGCCTGCACCTCCTCGGCGCCCGTCGCCCGCGCCACGGCCGCGGCGTAGAGCGGCAGTTGCAGGTGCAAGGTTCCCTGTTCGCTCTTGCTCGGGATCTGCCCCGTCTTGTAGTCGACGACGCGCGCCGCGCTCTTGCCGCCGTCGCCTCGATCCACGCGGTCGATCTTGCCCTCGACGAAGACCGACGCCCCCGGCGCCGCGTCCCCCTCCCCTTCCCCCGGCATCGGCGTGATCGGGAGCGCGTCCCAAGGCGCCGCGACCGACGGGCCGAAGGGCTGCTCGGCGAGCGCGAAGGAATACCCTTGCTCTTCGAGGCCATGCGCGACGAAGCCAAGCGCGACGTCGACGGCCGCGATCAAGAGCTCACGCCGGAGCGGCGCCGCCTCCTTGTCCGCGCCGACCTCGCGCATCGCCGCATCACGCGCAGCTTCGAGCGCCTTTCTGCGGTTCGCGCGCCCGCCCGCCTCCCACGCCGCCCGGAACGCCGCCGCCGTGGCCGCGTGGACCTGCGTGCCCCGCTCGCGTGGATCGGCCGCTTCGAGCGCGTCTTCCTGGCGACGCGTGCGCCAGACGCGCCGAGCAAACCCCGCGAACGCGCAGCCCGCGGCCTTCTCGATGTGCGTGACCGCGATCGGGCGCCCGGGCAAGTCCCCGCCCACGCACGCGCGGAGGTGCGCGGCGAGCTCGGGATCGGCCACGTCGATCCGGCCCGTGAAGGGCCCCGCGTCCGCACGCGGATCCAGGAAGTACGCAAGACGCGCCCGCTCGATGGAGACGCGATCCGCGATGAGCGGCGCCGGGAGCGAGCCCGCCGAGAGCGCGACGAGCTCCGCGCCGCGGGGATCGATCCGCGAGGCCGCCCGCGACACACGCGAGGAGGGCTCGACGCGCTCGGGGATCTTCGATCGAAGCGCGCGCGTGACGGTCGGGTGCGGGGCCGCCTCGTCGTCGGTGGTGCTGTACGAGAGCACGACGCGCCGCGCTCCGCCCATGGCCCAGGCGAGTTCGGCGCGACGAATCCGATCCCGCTCGCGCGCCGTCGGCGGTCGGGCCGAGGCCGGCAGCGTGGACCAGAGCCGCTCGTCGATGAGGCCGCCGTCCGACTCCGGCCCATACCCGCCAGGCCCGAGTCCCGTGACGAGGAGGACGTCGTACGGGATGCCACAAAGCTCGGAGGGCCGGGCAATACGAACGGCGCTGGCCCGGCTGCCGCCGCCGTCGGATCGACCTTGCGTCGCGCTCGCCCGACGCACCTCGGCATAAAGCTCTTCGACGCGGGCCGGCGTCGCTTCGAGGCCGAGCATGGCCGCCGCTTCGACGACGGCGCGTGTCGCGTCGCGAATGGCCCGCACCGCGGCTTGCCCTTCGCCAATGGCCCGGAGCGCGAGGGATCGGCCGCGGAGCGCCTCGACCCGGAGCGCCGCGCCGAGCTCGCCGATCGAGGGCCGGCCGAGATCGAGTTTGTCGCATAACGCGCCAAACCTCACCGCAATCTCGGCCCGGGTGGTTCCCTTCGCGAGGAGCGCGACGCTCTCCAGCATTCGCGTGAGCGCATCCGGCATCCAGGCCTCGTCTGTATCGCCCGCAGCTTCGATGACGGCGCGGAGATTCTCGACGAGCAGCGTGCCGGTCCGATCGACCTCGACGGGGACGTCGCGCAACCTATGCGCGAGCAATGCGGCCTTTGCCTCGGCGTCGCGCTCGGCGCGCTCGGAGACCCAGATACCGGAATGAAGGCCGGGCGCGCGGAGGATATCGATGACCCGTTCCCGCGTGACGGGCCCGGACGCGAGCGCAAAGAGGCCCAGCGCGGCGCGGCCCTCGGGCGAAGCGTCGGCCGAGGGGCCCCGGGGCTCGTGAAAAGGAATGCGCGCATCGGAGAGGGCGGCGCGGAGCGGATCGAGGGTGCCGTCGTCGAGCGCGGGGACGACGATCGCAATGGATTCGGGCGGGACGCCGCTGCCGAGCGCGCTCAAGACCTCGGCCGCGACGGCGCGCGCTTCGCCCTCGGGGCCCGCGGCGCGCAAGACGAGGGAGGCAGCGCCGTCGCGGAGCGGGCTCCAATCGAGGGAGGGGCCAAACGCGAGCTCGGACCAGCGTTTTTCGAGGACGGTGGCGACAGAGCCGACGGCCTCTTCGTCGAGGTCCGTCGGTTCGAACAGGGATTCGCCCGAGAAAAGCGGCATGTCGACGACGAGGCCACGGCCGCCGGCCTCGCGTGCGCGGGCGTGCAAGGCTTCGAGCCAGGAGAGGTCGTCGGCCTCGAAGGAGACGAGGCCGGAGACGGTGACGTCGTACGCCGACATTTCCTGGAGGAGGGCGTCACAAGGGCCCCGTCGGAGGGCGCGAGACAGGACGAACCCGGCGCTGCGGGGGTCGACGAGGCTTTTGCTCGCGAGGATTTCGTCGGCCCGGCGCATGACCTCGGCGAGGAGCGCGGCCTGGGGGCCCTCGGCCTGGAAGAGGTGGTCAGGCCGAACGCCCGCGCGCCGGAGGCGGCCGAGGGCAGAGTCGACGACATCGGCAAACGCGACGCGCTCGGCGGGTGCGTCGGGGAGATCCACGCCGGCGACGGGGCCGGCTTCGAGGGCGACGCGGGAGACGAGGCGGGTGACGGCGTTCGAGGCGAGGCCACAATCCGGCTCGACCATGGCAAGGGCGCCCTGCACGAAGGCGCGCAAGGTCCTGGCGCCACGAGCAGCTTGGCCCGGCGCAGCAAGAGCGAGCTCGACGTGGCGATCGGTGGGCGCGAGAAACAGGCGCGCCTTTTTGGCAGGGGGGGGATCGGGGGGCAAGAGGTTTCCCCGGGGGAAGCGTCGGGCGGGTGAAACGGGGGACGGGGGTGGGGGGTTTGCCAGGGTTCGGAGGCGCTCGCTGGAGCGGGACGAATCTCCGGGAAGATTCCCCGACATACCCGCACCACGTCACGCGCGCCCCTGCGACCTCATCGGACCAGCTTCGAGGGGGTGCGGTCGGGTATCGCGAGGAGGTGGACGTTGCTCGGAGGTGGGATGGCGTCCTCCCGACGACCTTCTCGAACCTGCTCGGATACCCGCAGGCCCCCACTTCCGAGCAGATCGGACCTGCCCGAACACCCGCGCGGAGCCTCTCGGAGCAGGTTGGAGGAGCGCGCCCGTGCCTCGGGCTGGGTCCGCGAGAAGGTCGGAGATGCTCGGTCGAGGCGCCGGGCGGCGCCGGGGAGCTTGTCGGATCTCACCGCGGGAGGCGGCGGGAGGTAGGTTCGGGCAGGTCGGAGGAGCTCGCCGGGGGAAGCCGCGGGGCGGCGAGCAGGTTCGAGGTGCTACGGGGTGGTGGGCGTCGCCTCTCCGGCGGAAGGTGGCGGAGGGACCTCGGCGTAGTCTTGCCCTTGGCCTGGGCGTCGGTGGCGCTTGGATCGAGGGGGCCGCCAGCGACGGGGAACAGGGCCAGCTCCGATTGCAAGCTCGCGAGGGCCGCACTTTGCGATTCATGAGGAGATCGTTCCATCCGATGAATTCGGTCCCCAAGCTCGCGCTCCCGTCGATGCCCTACCCCGGAGCAACTCCGCGGCACTCCTCAAGTGACCGGGCCCTGCCCACGCTCCCACAACCGGGTGCCGCAACTTGACAGGCACGGCCAAACCATGATTTCCTGCCTACACTTTGATAGGCAGCACCATTGACGACAAATACCACGTGGCGCGTACGCTAGGGACGGGCGGCATGGGCTCCGTCTACGAGGCTCGGCACACGGGTACGGGACGCCGCGTCGCCGTCAAGGTGATGTCGGAAGCGCTGGCGGCGAACGACGAGATGCTCGTGCGGTTCCAGCGCGAGGCACGCGCCCTTGGGGCCATCGAGACACAGCACATCGTCCAGGTCTTCGATCTCGGGGTAGACCGTTCGTCCGGGCATCCATACATGGTGATGGAGCTGCTCGCGGGCATGGATCTCGATGCGCACATCAAGCGCAATGGACCGTTGCCGCCGGAACTCGCCCTGCGCGTCGTAGCGCAGGCTTGCCTTGGGCTGCAGAAGGCACACGAGACAGGTATCGTCCATCGCGACATCAAGCCCGCCAACATGTTCCTGGCAGAGCGTGACGGCGGGGAACTCGTGGTGAAACTCCTGGACTTCGGGATCGCGCGAATCCGAAAACACGACCCCTCGGCTGTCACGACCGGCGAACTGACGCAGACGGGCGCGACGATCGGATCTCCGCAATACATGTCGCCCGAGCAAGCCAAGGGCCTGCGAACCTTGGATCATCGCAGCGACATCTGGTCGCTCGGCGTTGTGCTCTACAAGGCGCTTTGCGGGAAGACCCCGCATCATGTGCATCAGGTCATCGGGCAGCTCATCGTGGCCATCTGCACCGAACCCGCTCCGCCGCTTCAGGATCTCGCGCCCTGGGTCCCGCCCGAGGTCGCTGCCATCGCTCACAAGGCGCTCCAACTGAACGCTGAGGATCGATTTGCAAACGTCAGCGAAATGCTCGCCGCCATTCAGCAGCTTTTGCCTGCGGGTTGGAACCTTCGTAAGGAGATGTTCTCCCCCCTGCCCGAACGAGAGCGTCTACGGGTAGCACCGCGGCTGCCAATGGCAGGTCGCGCACCGATGCCGTCGACGACGGCACCGCCACTTGCAGCCTCGGGGCCCCTTCCTGGACTCGCGCCACACTCCCAGAGCGCCAAGGTGCGAACGGCCGTCCTGACGTTCGCTGGGGTCGTCATGATCGCCATCTCCGCGGTCACGCTTTTTACTTTCAAATATACTTCGTCCAGCACGGAGGATACGGCTGAGCCGAAGACGGGAGGGGCGGAGTCAGCACCGGCTGCTCCTCCGGTGGAAAAGACGGCCCCCCCTGCCGAGCCGACGACCCACGCGAGCAACAAAGCTCCGGAACCGCCCCCGAGCGCGGCGAACGTCGTAGGCACCTCGAGTGCGCAAGGTTCGCGCCTTAGGCCTCCCAGTACAGCGACAGCGCCCAAGCCCAACGCTTCGGCGAATCACAAAATTCGAGACGAGCTTTGATCTCCTCGGACCGTCAGAAGATTTAGAATCATGCGCGGAATCCAACGCATCGCCCTGCTGCTAAGTCCAGCTCTCTCGGTCTCGCTGCTGGCTCCAGCCACCTCTGCACAGGCTTCAGAGTTATCTTGCAAAGATCGTACTGCAGCCACTTCGTATATCAAGCAAGGACGGGAGTTCTTCGATGCGAACAAGCTCGATGGCGCGTTAGCAAGTTTTCGAAACTCACGGGAGTTGTGCCCGTCCGAAAATAACACGCTGAACATCGTGCTCGTCTTGAAAGCGCTCGATCGGCCCGTGGAGGCGCTCGACATGCTCGACGTGCTCCGGCGTGATTTTCCGACGCTTCGACCCGACAATGAAGCGACTGCGGTCGAACTCCGCACCTCGCTCGATCGTATTGTCGGGATGGCGGTCTTCGATGGCGACTATCCAGGCGCGACGATCATCGTGGACGGCAAGAATGTCGGCACGATACCTCAAGCTCGACCGTTGCGTCTGCCCATAGGAATGCACACCGTCAAGATCGAGGCGCAGTCCTATCTGCCCCTCGAGACGACGTTCACCGTGCTCCCGAAGGAAACCGTCCGGGTCGCGGTGTCGTTGGCCCCTGCACCGACCACGCCCCAGGAAGCGCCTCGGCCACCACTCGCCGTGCATTCGATGCATGTCGGAGTCGGCCTCCCGTTGAGCCCAAGCCTCGGTGGGGCGGTGACCGACTGCGACGATGCATGTGGCGCCGGGCCCGGAATTGGCGCGCTCATCAGCGGCGGCTACCGCTACAGGTTCACCGAATTCCTTCATATCGGCGCAACGGCTGGCTATCTTTTTTTGTGGCAGACACGATCTCGACTCGGCGCGCGGGTGCTGGTCGATGGAGCCCCCCAGTTCGCCGACGTCGATGACGATCTGTTCTTGAACTCGTTTTTTGCTGGGCCCGAGATTTCTGCTTCTTTCATGGCTGGCGGCGGACAGTTCGACGTCGGGTTCGTCCTGGGAATCATGGGTGGCCCCCTCGTCAATAGACGAACTGCGCAGGAGGGCCGCCCTGCCTTCGATGCTTCGCCCACGTTCGACCTCGTGCCACCGACAGAGACTCCCGTAGCCGGATTCGCAGGCGTGGTAACTCAGCTACAGGCGTCATGGCGTACCCCTTGGTCGCTCGCTCCTGGCTGGCCGATTCATTTGAGGCTGGGAATCCTCGGGGTCGCTCCCACGAATGTACCGCAATACGAAGCTTCATTCACCGCGAATTTCAGGACGTCGCAGACCCCGGATGAAGTCGCCAACTTTGGCGAGCGTCTCATCGGGAGTTGGTCGTTCGTCATCACCCCGGGGCTCACCGTCTACCACGACCTCTGAGGTACAGACTGCGCACGGTCTTCTGCTGGTTCATCTTGTTCTCGCGGCGAAATCATGACTGCTTCCGCGAGGAGAACGTCCTGCCATGAAGCGCTTCGTGCGTGTGCTCATTCGCACCCCCGAAGAGCGGTTCCTCGTGCTTCGCGAGCTGGGCAGGCCGTGGTGGAACTTTCCGGGCGGCAAAGTCGAAAGGGACGAGTTACCAATCGAAGCAGCCCGACGGGAACTCCTTGAGGAAGTGGGGCTCGATGCGGAGATCACCTCGCTGGAGCTCATCCATCAAGGCGTCTTCGACCTCTTTGGAATCTCCTGGGAGGGCTTTTTCTATTTTGCCCATCGCGTGAGCGGTCACGCGGAGCCGCGCGAGGGAGAGGGCATTGCGCTCTCTTGGTCGACGCTCGAAGAACTGAGGCGAGTCGCTTCGCTTCCTGGGCTCTTGGAGGAGGTCGCCCATCACGCGCAAACCCGGGGACTATCGACACATCGGGAATGAACGCCCCGCGCTTCGCCCCTACCCCCGCACGTCAATCCGCTCCGGCTCCAGCACCACCCCGAGGTACGCCAGCGCCTCGCTCGGATCCGTGAACACCCCCGTCGGCCGCTCGTCCGCACGCACCTGCCGCGTCACCTGCAGGATCCCCACCGCCGTCTGCACCAGCGTCGCGATCTTCTGGAACTCCCGCAAAAAGTGCTTTCGCAGTCGCCCGAACTCCGCCTCGAAATCAGGGTCGTTTCGCGGCGGCGCCAGGCGCGCGTCGATGAGCAACATCGTCCGCGGCCGCGAGACGTATCCGATCGCCGTCTCCATTTCGACGAACGTGTCTCGCAACGTCTCGATGCTGGGGTACGAGACGCTCGTTCGGGTCACGATCAGGAGCTTTCGGGTCACGTCGTGCCGCACAACCATGTACGGGTTGCGGTAGACCTCCTTGGGCCCGCCGCGACTCGACGGGATCATGGTCACGGAGCCGACTCCCGCGTGCACGTGACCAGGTGGAGCGAAGAGCTCTCGAGCGGCTGGACCTCGACCGCACGGCCAAAACGCGAACGCGAGACGAGCGCGCGGATCGCCGGGGCGTCGCGCGGGACGACGGCCCATTCGAGCAGGTGCTCCATCATCGGCAAATCCGTGAGGTCCGGGCCGAGCGCCGTCCATACGGCCGTCCCCGAAGGCGCGAGGTGGCCCCAGATCCAGTCGAGCAGCGCCACCGCGTCGTCGTCCGAGAGGTAATCGAAGAAGCAGAGCGCGTAGACCATGTGCTGCGGTCCAAGGAAGATCTCCGAGCCCGAGCCGGAGAGGCTCAAAGGCTCCGCGCAAAGGAACGTCATCGACGAGGCGTGCCCCGCCTCCGAAGCCAGGTGGTTGCCCCGGCGGAGCGCGTCCGGATCCGGGTCGATGCACGTCGCCGCGAGGACCCCCTCGCCCGCCTCGTCCATCGCGTCGAGCAGCTCGTCGCCGCCGCCGCTCCCGATGCTCGTCACGAGGAACGAGCCAGGGCCCGCGTGCTCGGTGGCGCGACGGACGATCTCGGCGACCATCGCCTTGCGGCTGTCGCGGCGCGCCCGGCAGACGGCGCGATCGAGGAACCACCGGTCGACGAGCGGGCCGATGAGGCCGTCGCCCTCGGCATCCGCGTCGGCGATCGCGCGGCGCGTCTCGTCGTCCTCGGCGACACCGCCGGGTTTGTCGTAGAGGCGCGCGATCGTCGCGCTCGACATGAGCAGCGCGAAGCAGATGCGGAAGACGAAGCTGCCGACGCCCTCGCGCAAGCGGCTGATGTCCCGGAACGTGAGGAGGTCGTCGACGCTGATCGCGAGCAGCGCCTTCTCCGTGGTGTGCTCTTCGAGCAAGGCGACCACGCGATCACACGAAGACGCGACCACACGCGCCGCCGCATCCGACGCCATCCGGCGCGCCGCGAGCGACTCCTCGACGCGCTGGACTTCACGCAAGACGCCCGTGAGGCCGTCGACCAGGCTCGAAGGGACGTGCCGCGCCGAGAGCTGGCCGTAACGCGCCTTGTGCGAGCGCTGGCCGCGGAGCTTCGTGAGGCTGCCGCTCAAGGCGCGCACGCGGCGGGACAAACTCACCGCGAGCGAGCGATAGAAGCGGGCCGCGAGGTCGGGGTGCGCGGAGAGGAGGGCCTCGAGGTCGGCGTTGTCGATGCGGTTCAGGACGGCGTCGCCCTCGGCGACGACGGTGGCGCTCGCGCTGCGCCGTTCGAGGAAGGAGATCTCGCCGAGGATCTGCCCCGGGCCGAAGTAGCCGACCGTGACGCCGCCGGCGCGGACCGAGATGAAGCCCTCTTGCACGAGGAAGATCGCCTCGGGGCTCTGGCCCTCCCGGACGATGGTCTCGCCGCGCACGACGTGACGCCTCTGGCTCGAACGGAGCAGGAGCTCGATGTCCTGATCCCCCAGGAAACTCAGCTTGTCACGGAGCATGCGTCGGACCTCCCTGATCCCCCACGGTCGCCTTGCGGAAATCGAACGCCGCCGGGATGCCGGCGAGGCCGTTCTCGATGACCCTCTCCCAAGCTTCGAGCCCAAACCGATAGAGCGCGTCGCGGCTCTCGGGCACCCGGCGCTGGAAGGAGTTCATCATCATGTTCATCCCCCGGAGCACCGGCGCGACATGGCGCCACGACGTGCGCGGATACGCGAGCGTGTTCGCCAGGTCCTCGCCGACGAGGTGCCGCGACAGACCGTAGAGCAGATCCACGAGCCGCTGCGCCACCACCTTCTGCGCCGGGCTCTTCGCGAGCTCGAGCGGCGCCTCCATGAGCGCCTTCACGAGCGCGCGCGAGTCGTCGTCCGGCGGATCCATCACCGCATGGATCAGCCGGATGAGGCGCAGGCCCTCGGCCTCCGTGGCCGCGCAGATCGTCGAATCGACGCCGCTGAGCAGGCCGCCGTAACGCCAGAGCTGGACGATGTCGTCGCGCTCGGCCTGGGGGACCTCGTAGCCGAGCTTGGACAGGCCCTCGATGAGGACGGACGAGAAGAGCACGTTCGTCCCGGCCATGTACGCCTGGTTCACGGGGATGCCCCAGCGCTCGTAGGGCCAGGATTTGCGCTGAAGCAGGAGCCTGCGCACCTGGGCGTGCATGAGCCGGACGCGGATCGTGATCTTGAAGCCCTCGGCGCCACGACGGAGGCCCCCCGGGCGGCACGTCTCCACGAGGAAACGCGCCGTCTCGGTGAGCCTGCGGGAGGCGCGCTGGACGAGGCGACCCGAGGCCGTGAGGGGCTTGGAACCATCCGGCGAGGCATAGGAGAGCGGGAGCGAGTAACAGGCGAGGACGACCGCCCCGAGCGGGCCGGTGCGTAACACGGCGCGGCCGCCGCGGTCGAGTTTGTCCCAGTCGAGCCAGAGCGGGATCTCGTCGATCTGCCGGAAGAACTGCACGAACGCGCGCGGCGGGCGGCGGACGCTGGCGATGCCCTCGTCGAGCGCCTGCTGGAGCATGCGGTTCGCCTGCGCAGGGCGAAGCTCGTTCAACACGGCGACGAGCTCGTCCGCAGGCGGGTCGCCGCGCATGAGGAAAGGCCCGAACGAGTCGACGGCCTCGCCGAAGCGCTCACGCGCCGCCGTTCGATCGACGTACCACGTCGGCACACGCGGCACGGCCGCGCCTTCAGGGATGTCGGGATGCAGCCTGGGGCTGTCGGTGCTCATGGCCGCCTCTCCTCTCCGACTCCTATCATGCCGGACGGACGCCACGGAATGCCCAAAGGCAGGTCATTGCCTCTTGACACCCCACCCCGCGCGCCGCCCACGGCGTATCAGCGGATCGAGCGGGGAGGCCGCACCGGGTCGTCGTGCGAGGACCCCGGCGAGGATCCGCTCGGCGACGCGGCGACCCCGGCGGAGGTCTGCGAGGCCGGCGGGGTCGCCGTGGACGCGGGCGCACCCATCGAGGCGGGGCTCGACGCCGAGGACGGCGACGTGTGCGGCGGCTTCATGCTCTGCCGTAAGGCGCGATGGTACGCGAGCGTGAACTCCTGCCGATCGGTGTAGACCGTGAGCATTCCACCGAGCGCGAGGTTCGCGATCGAGACGCCCATGCTGACAATCTTCGAGCGGACGAGGATGTGGCTGCCCACAATCTTGCCGCGGATCCAGAAGATCCAATCCGTCAGCTTGAGGCGCGCATCGGAGTCGTAGCCGCTGAGCTCCCACCAATCGTTGAAGATGATGGGTTTCGCGCCCTGGCTGATCAGCTTGTCGATAGGGTGCGTGATTTTACTCACCACCTCTTTTTCGAGGTAGCCGCTGACCTGCTCGTAGACGACGTCGTCGGTAACCTTGATACGCAGCTCCCCCCTACTCCAGCGGACGTGGTCTTCCGCACTGGAGTGAGTTCGCGGGGGGCCTGCCGGGGGCATGCGCCACTGATACCGGAATCCAAGGCGGAAGGCCAGCTTCGGCCTGCATTTCCGCGTAGAACCCTCGGTTTTGCGGGGAGGAGGTCGACTACCGCGGGCTCGAGATGGGCGCGCTGTCCGGCATCGCTTCGATGATCCGGCGGCGGCTGGCGCGGAGGAGGCGGCCCACGCCGGGCTCGATGTTGGGGATTGCCGTGCCGATGAGGCGCGCGCGCTCGGCGAGACGCACGAGGCCCTCCGGACCGATGCGCAGGCGCGCCTTCGGCTCGATCACGCAGAGCATGCCCCGCGTGCGGCCTGCCGCGTCGAGCACCGGCGCTGCCGCGAAACCTCGCACGAGCCCCTCCATCACCGATACGTCGCCCTGGAAGAACGGATGCGCGAACGCGTCCGACACGACGAGCGTCTCCCCTGCCCCGAGCACGTGCCGGCCGATTCCCCCGAGCACCGGCCACCTGCGCGCATCCATCCCCACGGCCGAGATCAGAGCGCGGCCCTCCCCCTGGGCCACCATCGCGAGCGCCACCGACGCGTGCAGCTCCTCCGCGGCCGACCGGACGAACCAGTCGAGGCGAGGATCTCGCGGCCCTTCCTGCATCGAGCGGACGGAATGGACCGGCGTCGAGCGCGCGGCCTCCGAGAGCGGCGCCGGCAGCTCTGCGCCCTTCAGCAAGGCCTCGGCGAGGCTCCGGAGCGTGTCCGGCGAGGCGTTCCGAGGCAGGATCGCGCTGATGCCGAGGTGCTCGCGCAGCGCGCCGGCGAAGGCGCGGAGCTCGGGGAACGGCGAGGTGACGATGACCTTCGCGCTGCGACCGCTGATGCGCGCGCGCAGCCAGTCGAGCACCTCGAACCCGTCGACGACCGGGAGCGAGAGCGACGTGATGAGGAGCGCCGGGGTGCCGAAGCGGCGGAGCAGCCAGATGGCGCGCTCGCCGTCCTGCGCCACGAGCGGGACGAGGCCGAGGGCGTCGACGACGGCGACCTGGGCAGCAGAGAGGATTGGATCGGGTTCGGCGACGAGGGCGAATGCGGACATGAGGTACCTCCTCCGGGGGGCGGGGGGTTCAGGGGATTCGCCACCAACTTAAACAATTCTTATGCCACGGCATGGATGCGGTCGGGAAGGGCCCGATTGAGCAGATGACGCGCGAAGGTGGCGCGTGTCGCGCAAAGATCGCGCGCCGGAGGTCCGTCCCGCGCGAGCCACGCTGATGCCTGGACATCGCACTGATGTCCGCGCCCCTCGCACGTCGCGCGATCACTGCAAATCCTGCGCGAAAAGGGGGCGCACGTTCTCCGGTCCCTCGTTGCGCGGGTTGTTGACGCGCGGGGAGACGGGCGTCACGACGAGGTCGTCGCCCACGCGCGCGGCGACCATCGCCTGGAGAACATCGGCGCGTTGCTCCTCGGGATCGAGCCAGGGGCCGTAGGCGTCCGCGGCGAGGAGGACGGGCATGCGATCGTGCACGTCGGCCACGGCGGCGCGGGCCTCGGCCGTCAGGATGGTGAAGGTGTCGAGCGCGCTGCCCTCGGCGTTCTTCCAGCGCGCCCAGAGCCCGGCGAAGGCGAACGGCTTCTCGTCCGGCATGTGGATGCGGCAAGGCTGCTTCTTGCCGGTGCCGAGCTTTTTCCACTCGTAGAAGCCGTCCGTGACGACGAGGCAACGCTTCGACTTGAAGCTCGATCGGTACGCGGGCTTCTCGGCGGCGGTCTCGACACGGGCGTTGATCATGCGATCGCCGATCGAGACGTCCTTCGCCCACGAAGGGACGAGGCCCCAGCGGGCGAGCTCGATCGTGCGCGGCGCGCCGGGCGAGAGGACACGCACGACGGGCATGTCCTGGGTGGGCGCGACATTGAAGCGCGGCGAGAGGAGCGGGACGTCGAGGACCCCGAAAAGGGGGCCGAGGAGGTTCGGCGCTACGTTCGTCAGGGTGTATCGGCCACACATGGGAACATCCGAAAAACCGAGAGGCGGCGCGTCGGGTGTACGCGGCGAACCCCCGCCCGCGAGGACAGGCGCGCCGCGGGGCGTTCGTACCACAGGAAGGGGCGCCCGTGGGAAGGAGGATGCGAGGCCCCCGCGCGGCGAGCGCGCGTGTTGACAAGGGAGCGAGCGGCGGCGACGATGCCGCGGCCGATGGCGATCCACGCGCTCTCCCGTGACGATTTGCTCGTCCTCGTCGACGGCTTCCTCGACGCGTTCAACCGGAACGACCTCGACGCCGTGATGCATCATTTCACGGAGGACGCGCTCTACGTGACGTACGACGGCAAAGAGCATCGCGGCAAGGGGAAGATCCGCGCGGCATTCGAGCCGCAATTCCGCGGAGAATTCGGCAAGATCTCATTCCTCGCGGAGGACCGGCTGCTCGACGAGGAGGCCGGCAAAGCAATGGTGCGCTGGACCTGCCGGCACGAGCTCGAAGGCGGGCAGGCGGCGCTGCCCGGGCTCGCCGAGGTGAGGAACCTGGTGTTTCGCGGGGTGTATGGGCGGGTCTTCGCCTGGCAGGGGCTCGACGTGCTGCATTTCGAGGGGGGCAAGGTGCGGGAGAAGCGAACGTATTCGCAGGCGCACGTGCCGCTCGGACGCGGGGCGAGGTAGCAAAAACCCCTAGGACACGGGCGCCGCTTTCGCTACCGTCGGCGCGCTTTCCCGATGCTGGGACGACTCGATCGAACGTCTCTCCTCGCCGCGGCCCTCGCGCTCGGGGCCTGCACGCGCCCGGCGCCCGAGCCGGTGCATGCGAAGAGCAGCCCAAAGCCGGCGCCGTCCCTCGGGCTCGACAAGCCGCTCGTGGGCGGGGCGCGGCTGTTTCATACGGCGATCGACGACGCGTTCTGGGTCTCGCACGAGGCGGATCGGGATCGGTTGGTCTCGGCGGGCGTGCGGTTCGAGCTCGCGCCGGAGAGCGGCGAGGTGCTGGCGGCGGCGTGGGACGTCGATCTGGCGCTCAAGAGTGATCCGCTCGTCGGGTCGCTCGTGGTGGCGCCGCACCTCGGCGGCGGGTTCGTGCACTGGAGCCGGACGCGGGTGTTCCGGTCGGACACGTTCACGGGACCGATGCGGCCGGTCGCGCTCGGTGGGGCGCTCGGGGTCGGGGCCGTGCGCGGGGCGCGGAGCGGGCTCGACGTGGTGCTCGTGTTCGGGGAGGCGGGCACGGCCGCGCTGCGGAAGGGGAGCGACGCGCTGGAAGCGCCGAGCGAGGCGGGGCTCGCGGACTTCGCGGCGCTGGATGCGAAGCGCGCGGCGCGCGTGGACTACCTCGGCCGGCTCGCCTCGACGGGGGACGGGGGCGCGACGTGGACCGACGCGGCCTCGGTCGCGGGCCTCGGGAGCAAGACGTTCCTGGTGCAGCCGGGCGCGCTCGCCGTGGACACGTGGCAAGGGCGGCTGCCGCTCGGCGCGGATGGGCGGTTCGGGCCGATGGACGGGGCGCAACACGGATCGAGCCACGGGCGCGGGTTCGAGCCGATCCTGCCCGGGTCGAGGGCGGACGATCGGAACGCGTGGTGGATCTGGCGGGATACGCCGCCGATCCAGGCCGCGGTGCTCGGCGGGGCGAGGGTCGCGGCGGGGCGAGCGCTGGCGATGAGCCCGTCGGCCATGGCGGAGGTGGATCTCGCCCGGGCCTCGATCCTCCGCGCCGTGACGGACTTTCCGCAGCCGGGGCTCCTGTGCTCGGCGGTGGCGGGGCCCGAGGCGCCGCTCGTCGTGTGCGGCTGGGAGATGTACCAGGACACGACGTCGTACGTGATGCGCCTGCAAGACGGGGCGCTCCCGCCCGTGGTCGACCGGGCCTTCAGCGAAGACGGCTACTTCGTGACCGACGACGCGGGCGCGATCGCGTTCGTGGGGCCGTGCAAGTACACGCCGCGGCTGCTCGATCCGAACGATCCGTCGCGCATGGACTTCGGCAGCGAGGTCCGGCCGGCGACGCGGATCTGCGTGCGGCGCGGGCCGGACGAATGGGTCGAGCACGCGATCGAGCTGCCGCCCGGGCAAGAGGTGTACGGCTGGGCGCCGCGGCGGGACGGGACGGCGGTGGCGCTCGTCGTCGATCCCCACACGGAGGGTTTGCCCGAGGCGAAACACGACACGTCGCGCGTGGTCGTGCAGGGCGGGGTGCGGATCGTGCGGGTGCCGGCCGAGGTCTCCGGCATGTTGTTCTCGCGCCCGTCGTGGAGCCCGTACGGCATGTACGCGGGCAGCTTGCGCGGGCCGATCGGGCCGCTCGTGGAGCGGCGGTTCCAGGCGCGCGAGGACGGCTCGATCGAGGGCTGGGTGGCGGCGCCGAACGCGGGCGAGGTGAGCGGCATCTTCGCCGGGGTCGTCGTGGATCCGCAGGGGCGGGTGACGACGTTCCCCCTGCCGTCGCGGGTCCTCGGCATGAGCGTGACGGGCGACTTCGGCGTGGCGCTCACGCGGGACGGCGATCTGTACGAGACGATCGATCATGGCCGGAGCTTCCAAGCGGCGGGGCGGTCGCCGCTGCCGCCCGCGTCCTTCGGCGGGTTTTGCTCGGCGCTCGGGTGCGTGCTCGGCCCGGTGACGCGCCTCGGCTGGGGATCGACCGGCGCGGCGCCCGTGGTGCACCCGGCCGAGCCCTCCGAGGAGCCGGCGTCGAAGCCGCCCATGCGCCTCACCTGCACGCCGAACGGCAAGCCGGAGATCATGCCGGACGCGGCGCTCGTGCCGGACAAGGGACGGCTGTCGTGGCAAACGGGGCTCGGCGACATCGTCACGCTCGTGCGCGAGGTGGAGAACCTGCCCGGGGAGGAGGCGGGGCACGCGGGGTTGCCGCCCGAGCTCGTGCAGATGCTGCCGCCGGAGGTGCTCGCGCAGCTCCCGAAGGACGCGCTCCAGGCCATGCTGAAGAACATGCCGCAGGCCGACGCGGCCCCGCCGGCGCCGGGGAAGACCCCGCCGCGGAAGCCGAGCGCGGCGACGCTGCGCACGCATTCGCTCCTGATGCGGGCGCCGTTCGAGCCGGGCGCGTCGCCGCTGCGGATCGACGCGACAGGCGCGGACCTCGAGAACGTGCGGCGCGTGGTGGTGACGCCGCTGCTGACGCCGAAAGGGGAGGTCGGGCTCCTGTTCGTGACGGACAAGCACGAGCTCGTGGTGACGCCCGAGCGGGTGGCGACGCTGCCGCTCTTCGAGCCCCGGCGCTACTCGGTGGCCGACACCGCGCCGGGCGGCGGGCTCCTGCTCGGGCCGGAGCGCGCGCTCGTGCTGGGCGAGATCCGTCGGCGCATGACGCTCGAGGAGCACGCGCAGGCGCCGCTGCGCCCGCCGGTCTTCGTGGGCCAGGAGCGCGACGCGGGCGGGCGCAGGCCGCTGACGCTGGCCCGGCGGGACGACGGGGCGATCGGGATCTTGCTCTGGGACGGGAGCCCGCCGCGCGTGGTCGCCGTCGCGGAGCTCGATCCGGCGACGTCGAGCCCGCGGCCCCGGACGCCGCTCGCGCCGTGGACGACGGCGACGCCGGCCGACGATCCGCGCTGCAAGAAGGCCACAGGCTTTCGTGCGCTCGTCCCCATGGAGCCCTCGGCGTGGCTCGGGTTCGACAGCCGCGCGCTGCCGGGCGTGACCTTGCGCGGCTCGGGCGCGGCGCTCGTGCGCTGGACGGAGGAGCGGGTCTGCGTGGAGGCGATCGACGTCGGAGCCGAGCGCCGGCCCGACGACGTCACGCGCAGCGAGGGGAGCCTGATCGTACGCTGGGAAGCTTCGGGCTCGAAGCGCCGCGGCGCCGTGCTCCAGGCGGGCGGGCTGCGGCAAGAGCTCACCTGCAAGCTCGAACCGACGCCGCAGGAGCAAGCCCGATGAAGCGCGCCGCCCTCACGTCGGCCTGCGCGCTCCTCATGGCCGCGGTGAGCTGCACGGGGGCGCGCCCCACGCCGAACAAGCCTTCGTCCACGGAAGCCGCGCGCGGGGCGAAAGAGGACAGCAAGGCGTCGCCGCGGGCGCCGGCCCTCGGTCCACCGCGCTGGGTCGTGACGGGCGCGGCCGCGTGGATCGAGCGGACCGAGGCCGGGATCGATCGATCCCTCGCGGGCGGACGCCGCGTCGAGGCGCGCGGCGCCGACGTGATCGCGCGGGCCAAGGACACGGTCGATTTCGAGGGGGCGGCGGCGGCCCCGCCGTGGAGCGCCGCGCCGGCCGCGCCCGCGCGGTACGTGCTCTGGAGAGAGCGCGAGGTGTTCGGCGCGGCCACGTGGCTCGGCGAGGCCCGGCCCCTCGGGAAGCTGCCGGCGACCGTGCAAAACACGTTCGACTGGCTCGATGGCGTCGGGCTCGTGACGGCGGCCGGCGTGTTCGTGGTGTCGCCCGCGGGAGGCCCGCCACGGAAGCTCGACCTGCCTGGCTTTGCCACGGGGCTCGCGGCCGACGCGCGCCGCGCGCTCGTGCTGACCGTGTTCGGCCACGCGCGCCTCACGACGGACGGCGGCGCGACCTACCGCGACGTGTCGGCGGAGCTCCCGGAGGCGACGGAGCTCGAGGTCCGCGGCGACGATCTGCACGTCCTGCTCCGGGGCGAGGAGAGCCGGCTCGTCGACGCGCGCGGCGCCCTCGTATCGGACCGCGCGCCGCAGGGCCCGAGACGCCACGAGCCGCCGCCCGAGCTCGATGATTTCTGGCCCGAGGACGCCGCCCAGTCGCCCCTCGAAGCGGCGGCCGCGTACGGCCTTCGCTGGCTCGAAGGCGACGCCCTCGCGATCGCGGAGGGCGCCGTCGCGCGCGTCGACCTGCGCACGGGCCGGGCGACCGCGCTCCTCGCGCTCGAGACGGCCGAGGACACGTGCGCGCCGCTCCGCGTGAAGGACGGCGCGCTGCTCGTCTGCGAGTCGCACAACCGCGCCACCGTGTTCGACCTGGCCAGCGGCGGGCGCATCGAGCGCACGTTCGACCTGCCGGACGCGCCGACCTGGGATCGCTTCGTCGTCGCGGACGGCGAGGCGCTCGGCTTCGTCGGCCCGTGCGAGGGGCCCGCGCCGGGCTCGCCTGCCGACGTCGTCGCCTCGGCCTCGCCGACGAACGCCTCGAACCAACGGAGCCCGGTCTTCTGCGTGCGCAAGGGGCCGGGCGCGTGGGTCGAGCACAGGGTCGCGCCCGCCGACGCGAGCGACGTCGTCGCCTGGATCCCGCGCGCCGAGGGCGCCGCCGTGGCCCTCGTGGCCCTCCCCGTCACGTTCGTCCACAACGCGCCCCGCGTCACCGTGCGCGGCGCCCTCCGCGTCGTGCGCGTGGGCCGCAACGAGCCGCCGCTCGACATCACCACGTACAGCTCCGAGACGAGCGCGCTGCTCACGCGGGCGCTCCACGTCACGCCCGACGGCACCCTCGAAGGCTGGCTCCCCTCGGCGCACGGCCCGTCGAACCTCGCGGCCGTGACCATCGACGCCGAGGGCCGCCCCCGGCAACACGCCCTGCCGGCGCAGACCGTCAGCCTCACGATCTCGGGCCGCTTCGGCATCGCCCGCACCGAGACCGAGCGCCTCTTCGAGACCACGGACTACGGCCGTAGCTTCCGCCTCGTCGAGCCCCCGCCAAGCGGCGGATCGGCCGAGCCCATGTCGTGCAGCGAGATCGGCTGCCAGGTCGGCACGTTCGTGCGGATCGGCTGGAACGACGGCTCCACGCCGGCGCCCGAAGACACGGCCCCGCCCAAGCAGAACCCCGAGTACCAGCGCCCGATCCCCGAGCCACCGCTCGTGCGCCTCGCCTGCCGGTACGCCGGCCCGGGCGAGGGCAAGCGCATCCCCGACTCGTTTGGCCTCGGCTACACGCAGACGCCCATCGCCCGCCTGACGCCGGGCCGCATCGGCTTCACGGGCGGGATGTTCATCCCCTGGAGCGGCCCGCAGCCCGGAGGCGCGACGGGCGACGCCGAAGTCGCCTACGTGCCCCTGCTCGACCTCGCGGCGCCCATCGTTCGCACCACGATCCCGCTCTCGCGCCTCGGCCCCACCCCGTTCCATCCGTACGAAATCCGGCTCGGCTACGTGCTCGACGGCACGAAGGTGCGGGCCGTGGCCACCGCGGGCATGGGCCGCTGCGCCGCCTCTCTCGTCGACGACGCGGGCCTGACCTTGCCGATCGGCGGGTGCATCGAGGATCCCGCGGTGGGCGTCGTGCACGGGAGCCGCGCCCTGCTCGTGAGCGGGACCGGCAACAGCCAGGCCGTCTCCGCCGTGGAGCTGCCCCGCTCCGCGCCGACCCCGGGCCGCGCCGTCCTCCCCGGCGCGCGGCGCGAGCTCGGCTTGCTCCATCCGCCCGATGCCGCGAGCCGCTTCGACCTCGCCGCCGGCCTGCTGCGCGGAAAGGACCCGGTCGTCGTCGCCGTCGACGCGGGCGGCGACGCCGTGCTCGCGCCGCTCGACCCGGATCGGGGCACGCTCGGCCCGGAGAAACGCCTCGCGTCCCTCGAAGGCCTCACCGCCGCCTCGGATCCTCGTTGCGCGCCGCAGCCCGACGACGCCCGCGTGGTCCTGCCCTTCGACACGGAGATCGGCCTCGCCCAGGGCATGCTCCACGGCATCGTCGCGAGTGGATCGGCGGGGTTCGCCGTCCTGCGCTGGTCGCCGGCCCGTGTTTGCCTCGAAGCCGTGGAGATCGCGGTCCGCGACGAGCGCCACGAGGTCGAGCTCGGCGCCTACGACCCGCCGGGCACCGTCCGCAAGCTCATCGCCCGCTTCGACGGCAAGGGCCCCGGCAAGGGCACACTCGTGGTCCTCGGCTTCGGCACCGAAGTCCGCCAGCCGCTCACCTGCGAAGGCATCGTCCGATGAAGAAACGCGCCTTCCCCGCGGCCGCGTCCGTCGCCCTCGCCGCCTTCGCCGCCTGCTCCACGCCGCCCGCGCGCCCGAGCGCCTCCGCCCCGCCGCCCGCGCCGCTCCGCGCAACACCCGCGGCCACGCCCGAGCCCCTCCTCGGCCCGGCCCGGTATGTCCTCGCCGAGGGCGTCGGCGTCTCCTTCGACGAGGCTGGCCGCGCCTCCGCCTTGCCCCGCCCCGAGCCCGCCATCGCCTCCGGCAACCGCTTCCTCCTCGACGGCGGCCTCGTCCTCGCCGAGGCGCGTGGCCCCGAGACGCTGTACGGCTTCCGCTCCCTGCCCGCGCGCCTCGGCGGCGGCTACGTCTTCTGGTCGGACACGCGCACCTACCACGCCGACACCTTCCTCGGCGAGCTCCGCCCCCTCGCGCAGATCGCGGCCGAAGGCGGCGCGCGCCCCTGGCTCGACACCCTCGTCCTGCGCACCGACCTCGGCCTGCTCGAGCTCGACCCCCGCGCCCCGACCCCCACCGTCCGCCGCACCGACCTCGCGCGCTTCGCCGAGGCCTTTTCCCTCGACGGCAAGCACGGCGTCCGCCTCGACGCCTTTGGCCGCGCCGAGATCACCACCGACGGCGGCAAGACCTTCCGCGACCTCACCGCCGAGCGGGGCGTCCGCGTCTTCAACGTGGGGGAGGGCGCGTCGGGCAGGCTCCTCCTCTACCCAAACCGGGGGGGCTACCCCCCTACGCTCGCCCTCGACCCCGCCGCCGGCCTCGTCCCCTTCCTTGTGGCCCCGCAGAACGACCTCGGCGTCGGCATGACGCCCTACGCCGTCGACGACCCGCTCCCCACGAGCCGCCAGCTCGCCCCGTCCGAGCTCGCGGGCGCCGTCTTTGCCGGGGCGCGCCTCCCGGGGGGCCGCGCCCTCGTCACGCGTGAACAGTCCGTCCGTGTCCTCGCCCTCGCCACGGGCCAGGTCCTCGACGATGCCTACTCCCTCGGCGTCGCCGAGCCCTACACGCACTGCCAGCCCCTCACCCGCGGCGCCGATGTCCTGCTCGCGTGCACCCATCCGCATGGCGCCCATGTCCTCGCCCTCCGGGACGACCCCTCCGCGCCGCGCCTCGAAGCCACCTTCCCCGAGCCGTCCACCTTCATCGCCGGCCTCGGCACGCGCTTCGCGTTCACGGGTCGATGCGGCGCGCTCGTCCCCACCGTCGCCGATTTCCGGGGCGCTCCGCCCGTCAGCGAGCCGCCCCTGCGACTCTTCGGGCCCAGCGAGTCCACGACCGCGCCCCCCGAAGACCCGCCCGAGCCGCTCGACCCCACCCCCACCGACGAGGCCTACGTCTGCGTCCGCGCCGCCGACGGCGCCTGGACCGAGCGACGCCTCACGGGCGACGACGCGACCCACCTGTACCGGTTCCTCCCCGGCGACGGCGGCACAGCCACGGCCCTTGTCCTCCGCGGCAAGGACACGAAACCCGCCTCGACCCCCGCGCCCGAGGGCGTCCGCATCCTCCGCGTCGACCCCGACGACCCCGCCCTCGACGGCGCCCGCTTCCCGGCGGTCCTCACGCCCATGGAAGAGCCTCCCTACCGCTCGATCGACCGCGATTTCTGGCTCGACGAGAAAGACGGCTCCGTCCACGGCTGGATCGTCCTCCCGCCCGAAGGCGAGTCCGCCGAGGATGCCTTCGATCGCGAGCCCCTCCCCCAGGGCCGCTCCGAGCGCATGCTCCCCGTCGCCTCGCGCCCCGGCGGCCGCTTCGCCGGCGTCCACATCCAGCCCGACGGCCGTGTCGAGGTCCATCCCCTCCCGCCCGGCATCGTCGAGCTCATCCGCGGCGGCCCCTTCGCCCTCGCCCGCGCCGACGCCGACGGCCTCGCCACCTACCACGAGACCACCGACGGCGGCCGCACCTTCCGCCCCGTCGCCCCGCCTCCCGTCGGCGAGCTCAGCGCCCCCTACGACGCCAACGTCGTCCAGGGCTGCTCCGAGCTCGGCTGCGCCCTCGGCGACGGCGTCGTCCGCCTCGGCTGGGGGGGCCCCGCGCCCGCGGCCCCGCCGCCCCCGCCGCCCGACCTCGCCCCGGCCCCCGCGCCGCCCGTCAAGCGCCTCGGCTCGCTCCCCCTCCGTTGCCGCCTCGAACGCCCCGGCGCCCCTGCGCCCCGCGACGACGGCAAGAGCGACGCCGCCGCCCCGCCCCTCCCGGCCTCGCTCCGCAACCCGCCCGGCGTCGCCGTCGGCGTCGTCCGCGCGGGCAGCTTCCACGTCGACGTCGGCCTCCCCTTCGACCCGCGCCCCCCGCGCCGCGTCACCTTCAAGGCCCCGACCCTCACCCGCGTCGAGGGCGCCGTCGTCCCCGTCCTCCTCGCGACCGACGCCTCGCCTGTCGGCTTCTTCCTCCGCACGAACGAGCTTCGCTTCGACGTCGGCCTCCCGGGCAGCGCGCCGAGCCAGGGCCCCGTCGCCCTCAAGCACAACGGCGTCTTCACCTCCGCCGCCGACCTCGGCCGCGGCGACCTCCTCACGCTCAATGGCATGGATGGCGAACTCTCCCTCGTCCGCGGCGGCCTCGTCCGTTCCATCACCGAAATGGCCCGCGTCCCCGACGTCACCCGCCACCGCCTCGGCATCGCCCGTCGCCGCGGCGATGCCGCCTCCGCTCGGCTCGCCGTGAGCGCCGTCTCCGGCACCTCCGGCGACATCCTCCTCGCCGACCTCGACCTCGCCCGCGCTGCCCTCGGCCCCGTGCGCGCCGCTGGCAGCCTCACGAACCTCGACCCCTCCCCGGCGTGCCGCCCCGACCCCGACGCCTACCGCCTCCTTGCCGAGGTCCTCGTCGACGTCCAGTTCGACCCGCCGCACCCCGCGTATGACGCCCCGAGCCTCGGGGCCACGGCCCTCGTCGCTGTCTCGGCCGGCCGCACCTGCCTGGAGGGGCTCGAGGTCCGGTTGTCCCCGAACAACACGACCCTCGTGGTCCGATTTCCGTCCCCCGGCGCATCCCTCGTGCGGGAGGCGGGCCGTAGCGACGCGGCGATTTGTTCGAGCCCTTGACCTACGCGGCCTTCGCCGCGGTCCGGGCCTTTGCGAACAGCTCGATCATCACCCGGTTGAAGGCGGGGATATCGTCCGGCTTGCGGCTCGTCACGAGCTGGTCGTCGTTCACCACCTCCTGATCGACCCACGACGCGCCCGCATTCACGAGATCCGTCCGCACGGACGGCCACGACGTGACCTGACGACCGCGCACCACGTCTGCCTCCACCAGCATCCAGGGCCCGTGGCAAATGGCCGCGATGGGCATGCCGGTATCGAAGAACGCGCGCACGAACTGAACGGCCGCCGGGTTCATCCGCAGCCTGTCCGGGTTGATCACCCCGCCCGGCAGCAGCAATGCATCGAAGTTCTCCGGCCGGGCATCCGCGAGTGACACGTCCACATCAAACGAATCCCCCCACTGCTTGAACTTCCAGCCGCGCACCTGCCCGCTCACCGGCGACACGATCGCCGTTTGCGCACCCGCCACATCGAGCGCTCGCCGCGGCTCGGTCAGCTCGACCTGCTCGAAGCCATTCTCCACGAGAATCGCCACCCGCATCCCCGTCAGCTCGTTTGCCATGACAGCCTCCGTTCCACGGCCCCGCAAGCAAGGCGTCTGCCACGGGGGAGCTGCAGGCCGAGCCCCTCGGCCCGTCAGAGCTGGGCAAGCAAGGCGTCTGCCACGGGGGAGCTGCAGGCCGAGCCCCTCGGCCCGTCAGAGCTGGAAATCGCCCGCGGCCTCGGGCTGATAGGGGACGGCGAGCACGCAGAGCCGCCGGGAGCCGGACGTCGGCATCGGCCACGTGATGCTTTGCCCCACGGAGAGCCCGAGCAGCGCCGTTCCAATGGGCGAGAGCACGGACACGCGCCCCTCCTCGACGCGCGCGTCCCGCG
Source organism: Polyangium sorediatum (assembly GCF_029946465.1). NCBI lineage: Bacteria > Pseudomonadati > Myxococcota > Polyangiales > Polyangiaceae > Polyangium > Polyangium sorediatum. The sequence goes on along the minus strand of NZ_JARZHI010000006.1, from coordinate 144,964 downwards.
GATACGTGATCACCACCTCGCGGCGTTTTTGCGTCCCCTCGTCCAGATAAAGCACCCGGCTGTTCATCGTCACCACGTCGGACGGCACGGCGGGCGGCGCGACGAGCTTCGCGCGCGCGAGCTCCCTGTCGAGCGCCTCTGCCGCCGCGCGCGAGGTGCCTTCGAGGTGCAGCTCGACCACCCGGCGAAGGCGTTCGGCATCCTGGGTCGTGATCACGAGGCTCGGAGCGATAGGAAACATGGGGCTTGGACCTCCCGGGGCACGAGATGCGGGTCATTCGTCCGGCGCGTCATCGCCCCCATCGGCGAACACCCCGACGAGCGACCGCAATCCGACGACACAAGATACGAACAGCCCGAGCTTCACGAAAAGCACGAGCTCGGAGCGCGTGAGAATGTACGAAAACCTCATCGTCCCCTCCGGATCAAAAGCGCGGACGAGCGGCATCACGACGCAAATGGAGAACGCCGAGGCGCGGGCGCATGCGCATCGCGGACGACGCACGACCCAGGGCCGACGAAATCATCGGCGGATGCGCGCGGCTCGGCTACGGCGCCGCGGCTTCGGACGGAGGGCCCCGCGCCAGATCAGGCGCCCGCGCATCGGCCCCCGAGCGCCTCGGATCGAGCCGATCGGCCGCCTTCACGTGTTTCGCGCGGCTCATGCCACGCCCGAACATCAGCAGGCCTGGATCTGGAGGCTCGTTCACGTCGCAGCCGCTCACGGTTCGCGCGGCGGAGCTTGTCTCCGGGGTGTTCGTCATGGCGGCCGACGCTCGTCCATCACCTTCGGAGACGTAGGCGAGAAAGGCAAGCGTAAAGATTTCGCCGACGTTGTCGACGATCGCGCGGGCCGTGCTCGCGCGGATTCGCGGAGGATGACTGCGGACAGGCTGCCGCGACATCAGCCCATCGGCGGGGCCTTTGCGTTCTCGACGTGCCGATACGTCGCCGTCGCCACATAATGAAGGACCCTGCCGCAATCGCCCAGGCTGCACCGCCCCGCGCACGACTGCTGGCCCTCGAACATCGTCCGGCGCGACGCGAGGGCCGCGAGGATCTCGCTCGTCACGTCGTACCCTCCGTCTCGACACCGCGGCTCGGAGCACGACACCTCGAAGAGGGCGGGCGCCTGCGCGAGGACGACGCGCCGGATGTAGCGGGTCCCGCCCACGCTGCCGCCCCTCGGCGTCTCGTCGATTTCGATCTGGAGATCCGTCAAATCCGGAGCTCGTTCGAGGAGCTTGCCCGCGGCGTCTTCCCGCGCCATCCGCTGGTTCCGACGCTCCGTGCGCTCGAGGTTCTTGCGATAATTCATCGTCCTCCTTGATCGCGGTCACGATCGATCACGCGCCACGCTTCTCGACGAGCTCGATCGTGGTTTCCTCGCGTCAGGCCAAGATACGTAAGATACCACAGCCGAAAGCATTTTGCTCACGCGATTGTTCCGGACGTAGAGGACTCGGAAGGTTATGGTTCTCCGACCACGTCGAAACCCCGCGCGCCGGCTGCCCTCCTCGAATCGTCGTTCGACGGCAATGCATGAACAGCCAAGGTGGGCGGAAGGCGCTGACGAGCGAGCGCGCAGGCGCAAAGGCCCCGAAGAGCCTCGATTCCTTGAATCTCACGGTGGAGGGGCCGCGCGGCGCGACCCCGGCGCCCTTCAACGAGCGATCGGCCGGAGCTGCTTTTTGACCTTCTTGATGAAGGTCTCCGTGCACTTGCCGTGCGTGGCCTCGTGCTCGGCGATCTCGCGCGTCAGCTTGGCCTTCGTGTCATTCGAGACGTGCGCGCTCGCCTGCACCTCGTTCGCGAGGGCGATGCCCGCGAGCGTCGCAGGCCCCTGGGCCTTCGGGGGGGCGGCGGCCTTGTTCGTCGCCCGGTAATGCGAGGGCTTCGTCTTCGTCACGTCACGCAGCCCGCCATCCTCGGACCTTCGCCCGGTCCCGTGGCAGCCCGGGCATCGCGTCTCGTTTCCGAAGGAGTTCGTGATACGGCCGTCGCCGCCGCAGATTCCGCAACTGTCGACCGCCATTCGTACCTCCGCGGCCCTGGGTCGTGGGCCCGGCCCCATCCATCGGGCCCCTCTTTCGAGGGCTGAAACGCACATCGGCGGCGCGTTGCGCGCCAGCTCGTCAGAGCCGCCGCGCCTTCGCGCCGCCGATCACGTTCGATCGATCAGTAGCGGCGACCGCCGCCGCCGCCGCGACCGCCGCCGCCGAAGCCGCCGCCACCACCACCACCGCCGAAGCCGCCGCCGCCGCCGCGCGGGGGACGCTCCTGCGCCTCGTTCACCTTGATCGAGCGCCCGTCGAGCATCAGCCCGTTGAGCTGCGCGATCGCGTTGTTCGCCGCCTGCGCGTTGGCCATGGTCACGAACGCGAAGCCGCGCGGTTGGCCCGTCTCGCGATCGGTGGGCATCGCCACCTCGCGAACATCGCCGGCCGCGGCGAAGGCGCTCTCGAGGGTGGCCTGGGTGGTGCTGAAGGAGAGATTTCCGACGTAGAGACGATTGCCCATGTTGCTTTCGTGGCTTCTCATGAGCGTCCGTGAAGGACGCCCCACGCCAACCGTTTCGAAGAAGCCTCAGGAGGCGAAACGGTGGCGCACCGAAACGCACGAAGACCCATCATGGGAATGTCGTCCGCCGCGGCGCACGTTGCGTCATCCAGTCTTCCGAGCGAGCGTCATTCTTCGGAAGAGGAGCGACGTGCCAAGTGGCCAGGGACGTTTTCGTGTACAGCGCACTTGTACCGCGCTTCGTCACGTTTCGCAAGCGTGCGAGCAGGGAAACGCGTTTGGACCTGTTCAGGACGGTCGCGCCTCGCCTCTCCCCCCCTCCCCCCTCCCCTCCACACCGGAGCCCTGCATCGTCTCCGCGGACGAACCCCTTCGGCTCCCGTCCCCGCCTCCACGCCTGCTCGTACTTCCCCCTTGACACCCCTGCGAACAGACGAACTCGTCCCTGTCCGCGCATGCGTGATACCGTCGCGCCATGCACGACGTCTCCTCCCCTCCCAAGGCTCCCCTGCGCGCAGCGCGCCGCGCCGTGGCCCTGCTCGTCACCGGCTTTGCCATCGTCGCCTGCGGCGGGAACGCCAACTACCCCGACCGCCCCGACGTCACGACCGCGCAGGCTGCGTGGTGCGACGCCCTCGCCAAGTCCGAGGGCCCGGGCGGCGCCTGGGATCGCATGACCGAGTGCCGCTCGGCCTCCCCCAAGGCCTCCGCGGCGTACATCCGTGTCATGACGAAGTGCTACTTCGAGCGCGTCGAGGAGGCCAAGCAGGCCGGGGATCCCGCCGCCGCCGACCGCGCGCTCCTCCTCTCCGAGTGCAACGAAAAGGCCCTCGTCGACCTCCCCATAAGCAGCCCCGGCGTCGACGAGGTCATCGACGCCCGCTGCAACCGCGCGACGCGCTGCGAGAAGGTCGAGTTTGCCGAGTGCAAGGCCGCCATGAAGCGCCTCGAGCCCGCGCAGCAGGCCATGTTCACCACCCGCTACAACGCCGCCGCGCTCCACGACATCGCCAGTTGCCTCGGCGGCGGCTGCGGCGACAACGAGGAGCAGGCCCAGGCCGATTGTTACAAGGGCGCCGAGGACAAGCTCCTCTGGTTCCCCTGATCTCTCGAACCTGAAACCTGATAGGTTGCCCCGCCATGAAATCAGCGCTCACAAACCAGCCACCGCCGCGTCGAGCGGCCCTCCTCCGCGCGCTCTTCGCCGCCCTCGCGCTCGCATTCGTGCTCTTCGCGCCGACCGACGCGCGCGCCGCCGGCACCGTCACCCTCGCCACGCGGGAGCCCGAGGAGGTCAACGGCAAGTGGAAGCTGAACTTCACGATCAACTACGGAGCGAAGCCGGACATCTCGTACATCCCGATGATCTTCAGCTTCACGCCCGTCGTGCTCTACGAGCGCTCGCTCACGGACCAGTCGCCTGAGCGCCCTCTCCTCACGCGGCTCCCGCTGAAGGGCCAGCCGAGCATCAACGAGAGCATGGACGTCGGCTTCTCCGACGCGAGCGGCAAAGTCTTCAACATCACGAAGTTCGACTTCGTGATCCGTCGTGACAAGGGCTTCGAGGCCGGCGAATACGACCTCAAGATCACCCGCCAGACCGACGGCGCCCAGATGGGCCAGACCATCAAGCTGATCCTCAAGGGCGACAACCCCATCGTCGACCGCCGCGCCATGGTCTTCGCGGGCGAAAAGAAGAAGAAGCCCGAAGAGAAAAAGGACGACGCCTCGGCCGAGAAAAAAGACGGCGAAGGCGAGCCTGCCGCCGGCGGCGAGGCGCCCGCGGAGCCCGCCGCGACCGGCGAGACGCCCACCGAGGCGCCCCCTGCCGAGCCCCCCAAGCAAGGCGGCTGCGGATGCCGCGTCGCCGGCGTCCCCGCCCCCTCCTCCGGCGCGTCCCTCGCCGCCCTGCTCCTCGGCGCCGCCTTCGTCCTGCGCCGCAGGACCGCCCGCGGCTGAACCCCCCGCCTTCGCCCGAGAGCCCCTTCTTCCGAGCAACGCGGAAACCCGGGCGCATCCCCCTTTCCCGTCGGAAAGTTGCCACTTCGCCCTGTAGAGCCTCTCCGCTGGGTGGTATCCTTGGCGCCACTCGCCCGCCAGGTACGGTCGGCGACCCAACGCGGAGAAGGGCATGCGCAGACGCTTCGCATTTCTTGGTTTCGTGAGCACGCTCGGCGTGGCGATGTTCGCCTACGGTTGCGGCGCCACCGGCGGAAACAGCAGCTCGGGCGGCGACGGTGGCGACGCTGGTGATTGGAGCAGCGGCACCGCACAGGGCGGACAGGGCGGCGACGGCGGCTGCTTGTTCAACTGCGGCTCGGGCGGCAATGGGGGCACGCCGAACGTCCAGCAGCTCATCATCGCGCCCCTGAACCCCACGCTGAACGTCGTCGACCTCAACAAGCCGACGCAGGTCTTCACGGTGAAGACGCAGGACGGCCAAGACGTGACGAACCAGGTCACGTGGGTCTACGAGCGGCCGGACATCGGTGACATCACCAGCGCCACCTTCGTGCCGACCGGCAACGTCGGCGGCACCGGCGTCCTCACGGCGAAGCTCAACATGGCCGAGGCAAGCACCAACGTCACGGTCAACGTCAAGAAGAACATCAACACCGCGGGCCTCGATCCTGCGCAGATGGCGGCCTTCGACACCCCCATCGGCCCCGACCCGGGCATGCAGATCGTCTACCCGTACCACGACACCGTCTTCCCGCTCGGCGTCCTCGCGCCCGAGGTCCAGTGGAACGGCGTCGGCGGCACCGAGACCTACCGCCTCAAGATCACCGAGAAGCACATGGAGTACGTCACGTACTTCCAGACGGGCGCGCCGGCGCGGCATCTGATGAACCAGGCGGACTGGGAGTCCATCGGCGCCTCCGGCACGGGCGCGCAGAGCGACCCGATCATGGTGCAGCTCTCGCGCCTCGCGCCCGGCGGCGGCGCGTATGCGCCCACGAGCCAGGTCTGGCACGTCGCGCAGGGCCGCGTCCGCGGCGCCGTGTACTACTGGGAGCTGCCCGGCGTCTGCGGCGGCAACTCGAACGGCCGCATCCTCAAGATCAAGCCCGACTCCGCCACGCCCGAGGAGTTCTTCAACCCCGGCGGCTGCTGGGGCTGCCACACGGTCAGCCGCGACGGCAAGACCATGATGGCCACGCTCGACGGCAGCCTGCCCTTCCCGCAGATCACGATCGACCTCACGCAGGCCCCCGCCCAGTACGGCGCGATCCCGCCCGGCTCCGGCCTCGGCGGCACCTTCAGCGCCTTCAACCACTCGAGCGACAAGATCCTCGTCAGCAACGACGCGGCCTCGAACCCGAGCAACTCCATCCTGCGGATCGTCAACGCCGCGGGCGGCGGCGTCCTCAACGCGAACGTCATGGGCAACGGCTGCGGCGAGCCTGCGTGGTCGCCCGACGGCAACAAGGTCGCGGCCATCTGCGGCCTCGGCGGCGGCGGCTGGGTCTTCGACGCGTCGAGCGGGTACCTCGCCACGGGCGACGTCGCGGCCGACGGCATCACGGTCGGCAACGTCCATCCCATCGTCCAGCAGGCCGGCAGCCCGGGCCGCCCGGCGTACCCGAGCTTCACCTCCGACAGCCAGTACATCGCGTTCGGCCGCCCCACGCAGGGCTCACGCTCCACGGGCAACGGCGACCTCTGGCTCGTCAAGAACGACGGCGGCGAGCTGAAGAAGCTCGCCATCGCCTCCAGCGACAACAAGAGCTTCAACCCCGTCTTCGCGCCCCAGCGCGCCGGCGGGTATTACTGGCTCGTCTTCGTCTCGCGCCGCGACTACGGCAACACGCTGGTCAGCACGAACCGCCAGCAGCTCTGGATGACGGCGATCGACGACCCGCCGACGGCCGGCGACCCCTCGCATCCGCCCTTCTACATGCGCGGCCAGGAGGGCTGCGGCCTCTCCGAGAACGCGTACATGGCGCAGGAGCCTTGCAAGGAGCAGGGCCAGGGCTGCGTCACGGGCGCCGATTGCTGCGGCGGCCAGTGCGTCAAGGACCCGGCGAGCGGCGCGTACATCTGCGGCGAGCCCCCGCCCCCAGGCTCCTGCTCCGAGACCGGCAACGCCTGCACCACGAAGGCCGACTGCTGCAACCCGGTCGACGAGTGCATCGACGGCTTCTGCGCGCAAAAACCGCCGAAGTGAGCCGGGGCGCGGAGCTGGGGCGTTGCCCCAGACCCGAGGAGGGGGCTCTCCGCCCCCTCCACCCCGGACCAGCCAGGGGCTGGACCCAAGCTCGATGAACTGCGCGATGCGCAGTTCATCGAACAGGCCCGTTCAAGACCCACAACGACCCTGCCCACCAAGACCGCCGCGCGGCGGGTTCTGCCGGCAATCCGGCTTTTCGTCGGCCGTTTGAAAAACTGCGCACCGCGCAGTTTTTCAACCCTGGGTCCAGCGCCTCGCTGGTCCGGGGTCGAGGGGGCGGACAGCCCCCCGCGGGGACCGGGGCAGCGCCCCGGCGCGGCTGTCACGGTGCTGCGCATCGCGCGCGCCTGTTGCACCGGCTGTGCCCGTTTCGTCCTGGCGCGACCATTGCTTCTTCATGGGGACAGAGGGAGGGATCCCCATGAAAACAATGGCGATGGGTATGGTAATGGCGGCGGCAGGGCTGGTTGCGGCGTCGGTGAACGCTCAGCCGCGTCCTTTGCCCCTGGGACCTGATGGAAGTGGGAGCGCGGCGGGCATCGCGATCGGCGCCAAGCCGGCGTCGGAGCTCCTGGAGGGCTGCGCGGGCTTTGTGGGGGAGGAGGCCAACTTCGAGGTGCAAGTGGATACGGAGCGGCCGTCCCTGCGGCTGCGGATCGAATCACCGCCGCCCTCCGACGCGGTGCTGGTCGTTCAGCTCCCCGATGGGTCGTACCGTTGCAACGACGACGCCAGCCCGCGGGATTTCCAGTCGCAGCTCGACATCGAGAACCCGGCCCTTGGCACGTACCGCGTGTGGATCGGCACGTTCACCAACCCGAGCTTCACGCTTTCCGTATCCTCCCCGCCGCGCGAAACGCCACCCCCCGAATCCTGATTCTCCCTGCCATGCTCGACCCCTGAAATGAAATGGCCCCGGCGCTGTCTCGGCGCCGGCGCCGGGGCCACGCCCTGTCGGCAGCACATCGACGGAGTCCCCATCACCCCCACGCCCTGTCGACAGGCCTTCGAGGGGGTCGCCTTCCCCCCCACGCCCTGTCGACAGGCCTTCGAGATGGTCGCCTTCACCCCCACGCCCTGTCGACAGCACGTCGAGGTGGTCGCCTTCCTCCCCCATGCCCCGTCGACAGCACGTCGAGGGCGTCGCCTTCACCCCCATGCCCTGTCGACTGCGCATCGACGGAGTCGCCTTGCCCCCGACGTCCGATCGAGCAGGCACGGGGAGCAAGGCCTTCCCGTCCATGCCCTGTCGACAGCTCCTCGGGGGGATGCCCTTGCCTTCCCACGGCGTATGTCCACGAGGGCCCAGCCTCGGGACCCCACGAAACCGAGGGGACCTGGCCCTCCCCTTGCTTCACGAAGGGCTTCGGGGAGGTCCTCATCATGAGCGATGTAGAAGAGAGCCCCTTCGCGGGCCGCATCCACGGAATCGATCACCTCACGTTGCCCGTCGGGGATCTCGCCGTCGCCGAGCGTTTTTACGTCGGCCTCCTCGGCGCGAAGGTCCTCATGCGCGTCACGCCCGAGCTCCTCGCCTCGCTCGGCCGCAGCGACGACGTCGCGCGCAGCACGCACATCACGGTCGAGCTCGGCACGGCGCGTATCGACCTCTTCCCGCAAGGCCACGGATGGCCCTCCCCCACGCAGGACCACCCCCACCTCGCGTTCGCCGTCGCGCCCGAGGACATCGTCCCGATGAAGAACGCCCTCGAAGCGAACGGCGTGGCCACCGAGGGGCCACGAAGGCTCGGCCCGCCCGGACATGCGTCCCTTTATTTCTACGACCCCTTCGGCAATCACCTCGAGCTCACCTGCAGGGGCTTCACGGGCGAGCTCCCGATCGGCGCCCCCGACCTGCACGAGCTCGCGCGGCGCGCCGGCCGCGCCTGAGACGCGCGCCTCTCCGATCGACCGGCCGCACGCCGCGGGGAGCACGATCCGTCGGCTCTGCCATACTCCGCCCGTGCACCCCACCGTCCTCCTCTTCGACATCGACGGCACGCTCATCGACACGGGCGGCGCGGGCCGTCGCTCCATGGACCGCGCCTTCGAGCGCATCGCCGGCCGGGCCGACGCGTGCGCGCACTTCTCCTTCGACGGCATGACCGACCGCGCCATCGTCCGTCGCGGCCTCGACGCCGTCGGCGCGAGCGTCGACGACACGGCGATCGATCGTGTCCTCGCCGCCTACCTCGAGGCCCTCGTCGCCGAGGTCGCCGCCTCCACCGGGTACATCACCCACCCCGGCATCAACCACGTCCTCGATCACGCCGCCGATCGTCCCCACATCGCGCTCGGCCTCGGCACCGGCAATGTGCGGGACGGCGCCCGGATCAAGCTCGATCGCGCGAGCCTCTTCGAAAGGTTCTCCTTCGGCGGCTTCGGCTGCGACCACGAGGACCGCGCGGCCTTGCTCGACGCGGGCGCCCGGCGCGGCGCCGAGCGGCTCGGCAAGGACCGGGACGATTGCCGCGTCGTCATCATCGGCGACACGCCCAAGGACATCGCGGCGGCCCGCGCCATCGGCGCCGAGTCGCTCGCGGTCGCGACGGGCAGGTTCGTCCCGGAAGCACTGCGCGAGGCTGGCGCCACGTTTGTCTGCGACAATCTTCTTTCGCCCGGCGCCTTCGCAATGCTCTTCCCGGACGCCTAGTTTCCGGACTATACCGGGCAGAACCTAGGAGCCCGGTTCATGAAACAACGCCCCTACGCCTCGATCGCCCTCGCCGCCCCGCTCACGCTCGCTGCCGCCGTCTTCGCGTGTAGCTCTGCGCCGCCGCCGCCCACGCCGACCACGGCGTCGGCGGTGGCCACGACCACGCCCGGGCAAACCCAGGCGGCCGCAGGCGAAAAACCGCCGACGGCCGAGGAGGCGCAGGGCTTCACGGTCCGGGTCAACGACGACCTCAAGAAGCTCTGGACCGCCTCGGCGCGCGCGGCCTGGGTCAACAAGACGTACATCACGGACGATACGACGGCGATCTCGGCGGCGGCCGAGGAAGCCAACATGGAATACCTCGGCACGGCGATCACGGGCGCGACGCGCTTCGACGGCCTGACGTTGCCCGAGCCCGTGGCGCGCCAGCTCAAGCTGATCAAGCTCTCGACGACCCTGCCGGCCCCTGCGGACGCGAAGAAGCGCGCCGAGCTCGCGCAGATCGCCGTCTCCATGGAGGCCGATTACGGCAAGGGCAAGTACTGCCCCGCGCGCCTCGGCGGCAAATGCCTGAACCTCGACGAGCTCTCCAACATCATGGGGAAGAGCCGCAAGTACGACGAGCTGCTCGACGCGTGGACGGGCTGGCATTCGATCGCGCCTCCGCTCCGCGAGCGGTACACGCGGTACGTCGAGCTCGGCAACGAGGGCGCGCGCTCGATTGGCTTCTCGGACGTGGGCGCGCTCTGGCGCTCCGGGTACGACATGACGCCCGAGGCGTTCGAGGCCGACACCGAGCGCCTCTGGAACCAGGTCAAACCCCTCTACGACGAGCTGCATTGCCTCGTCCGCTCGAAGCTCCGCAAGGTCTATGGCAAGGACAAGATCGGCGACAAGGCCCCGATCCCGGCGCACCTGCTCGGCAACATGTGGGCGCAGGACTGGTCGAACCTCTACGACCTCGTCACGCCCTACCCGAAGGAGGCGTCGCTCGACGTCACGAAGGCGCTCGTCGACAAGAAGGTCGACGCCGTCGAAATGGTCAAGATGGGCGAGCGGTTCTTCACCTCGCTCGGCCTCGATAGCTTGCCGAAGACGTTCTGGGAGCGCTCCATGTTCGTCCGCCCGCGCGACCGCGACGTCGTCTGCCACGCGAGTGCCTGGGACGTCACCTACGGCGGCGACATTCGCATCAAGATGTGCATCGAGCCCAAGGAGGAGGATTTCATCACCATCCACCACGAGCTCGGGCACAACTACTACTATGCCTACTACTACACGTTGCCGGTCCTCTTCCAATCGGGCGCCAACGACGGCTTCCACGAGGGCATCGGCGACACGATCGCGCTCAGCGTGACGCCGGGGTATTTGAAGACGATCGGCCTGCTCAAGGACGCCCCGCAGAACCCGAAGGCCGAGACGAACTTCCTCATGAAGCAGGCGCTCGCGAAGATCGCGTTCCTGCCCTTCGGCAAGCTCATCGATCAATGGCGCTGGGACGTCTTCGCGGGCAAGACGCCGCCCGGCAAGTACAACGAGGCCTGGTGGAACCTGCGCCAGAAAACCCAGGGCGTCTCGGCGCCGGTCCCGCGCAGCGAAAAGGATTTCGACCCCGGCGCGAAGTTCCACGTCCCCGGCGGCACGCCGTACACGCGGTATTTCCTGGCGCACATCTATCAGTTCCAGTTCCACCGCGCGCTCTGCAAGGCGGCTGGCCACACGGGCCCGCTCCACACCTGCTCGATTTACGGCAACAAGGCGGCGGGCGACAAACTGAAGGCGATGCTGGCCATGGGCGCGAGCAAGCCCTGGCCGGAGGCGATGAAAGCGATCTCGGGCGAGACCCAGGGCGACGCGAGCGCGATCCTCGAATACTTCGAGCCCCTGCGGAAGTTCATCCGCGAGGAGAGCAAGGGCGAGACCTGCGGCTGGTGAAGGGGAAGGCTGGGGGACGGGCGCGGACCCGTCCCCCGGGGAGGGCTCAGAAAAGGAGCCCGCAGAGCTGATTGCCTGGGCAGCAGATGTCGAGCCCGCCCCCGACCTGGTCCGTGTGCGCGCAGACGCGCGACCCCTTGCTCGGGTAGTAATAGGCCCAGAAGAAGCACATCTCGTCGTTCGCCGACTCCCCGAAGCCCACCTGCTGGCTGCTCTGGTTGTCCCAGGAGCACGTGAACCGGAAGCCCCCGCCCTCGGGGACCTGGAACGGCGGATTGTGCACCACGGTCGGCGGCTCGCTCCAGAGCCATCCATCGACGTCGTACACCGTCGTATCCGCCCCGTTCTTCGACGGCGCCCACGACACGGTCACGTCCTTGCCCCACTGGTGCGTGTGCCCGGTGATGCCGAAGAACTTCGAGCCCACGAGGTCCGCGGGCAGCGGCAGGAACGTCGGCCCGAGCGTCGCCTTTGTATGCGGCGCGATGTTGATGTCGGGGTTGCCGATGAAGAGGAAATCGGCCTCGTCCTTGAAGTCGGCTTCCTTCATCGTGTAGAACGTCGACGTCGCCGACACGTCGATCTCGGAGAGCGACGCATTGAGGTAATGCATTTCGAGCCGCACCATCTGGTTCGGCTGCATCGTGAACGCCACCCCGTCCGGCAGGGTCAGCGTGTCCTCGTGTTTTTGCGTGATCATCACCGGCGCGCCCTTCGACGGGTCCAGCGTGTCGGCGAAGGGCTGGCAATCAAAGGGCTCGAGCTGCTCCACCGTGTCGTTCGTCCGGTACACGATGAGGTGATGCGAGCCCGTCGGCAGCACGTTGCGAATCTCGTGGATGCGCTCGAGCGCGTCGTTGCCGAGCCGCTTCACCACGCATTGCGTGTGCTCGGTCCCCGGCGGCACCTTCACGGGGTCGAACGTCACGGTATACGACGTCGTCCCGCCGCCGCTGCCGCCGCTGCCGCCGCTGCCGCCGCTCCCACCGGTGCCGCCGCCCCCGCTCCCTCCACTCCCGCCTGCCCCGCCGGGCCCGGCGGCACCCGCTCCGAGATCGACGTTCCCGGAGCTGGAGCAACCGACGATTGCCAAGGAAATTGCGACGAGGGGAAGAAGCATTCTCATGAGAATCTCGCTTTCGTCACGGCAAGAAGCGCGCGCAAAAGCGAGGATAGCCCGGGGCCGACGGCCGCGTCCATGCTTTTTCGCGCGGACGCACCGACTTCCGCAATGGTCACAATTTTAGATGAAAAGCCCCTCTCCCGCGGAGGGTGAGGGCGTCGCTCCGTAAGGCTCAGCCCTGCGCCGCCCGGCGACGACGCCGGAAGGGCACGAGCAGGGCCGCGAAGAGCGCGCCGAAAAGGCCCGCCGAGGTCTTCGTGTCGCTCGCGCCCGCGACGGCGCAGTCGCAGCCGCCTTCGACAGCCGTGCCGTCGCCGCCGGCGCCCGCCGCGCCGCCGCCCTCGCCATTCGACTCGAACTTGCATGTCGCCGAACAGCCGTCGCCGTCCGTCGTGTTGCCGTCGTCGCAGTCCTCGCCCTCGGTCTCGACGTCATTGCCGCAGCCCGTCGCCGTGCAGTTCGTGTCGCAGCCGTCGCCGTCCACGTCGTTGCCGTCGTCGCAGTCCTCGCCCTCGGTCCTCGTGCCGTTGCCGCACGTCGTCGACTTGCAGGCCTTGTCGCAGCCGTCGCCGTCCACGTCGTTGCCGTCGTCGCATTCCTCGCCGAGCGTCACGATGCCGTTGCCACACGCCGTGAGCGAGCAGTCCGCATCACAGCCGTCACCGTCGCTCTTGTTGCCGTCGTCGCAGGCCTCGCCCTCGTTGAGGATCGCATTGCCGCAGGCGGGCAGCTTGCAGTTCGAATCACACCCGTCGCCGTCCGTCGTGTTGCCGTCGTCGCAGTCCTCGCCGAGCGTCACGATGCCGTTGCCGCAGAAGCTCGGCGTGCAATTCGAATCACACCCGTCGCCGTCGACCGTATTGCCGTCCTCGCAGATCTCGTCGGCCGTGAGCACGCCGTTGCCGCAACCCGTCGCCGTGCAGTTCACGTCGCAGCCGTCGCCGCTCACGTCGTTGCCGTCGTCGCACGTCTCGCCGACGCCGACGAACCCGTTGCCGCAGGCCGGGTTGAAGCAATTGCCGTCACAGCCGTCCCCGCCCACGGTGTTGCCGTCGTCGCAGAGTTCGCCGCCCGTCACGATGCCGTTGCCGCAGCCCGTCAACGTGCAGTTCGCGTCGCAGCCGTCGTCGCTCACGGTATTGCCGTCGTCGCACGCCTCGGCGCCGGCCTTCACGCCGTTGCCGCAGGCCGTCACCGTGCAGTTCGAATCGCAGCCGTCGCCGCTCACGGTATTGCCGTCGTCGCAGGCCTCGCCCGCCGACACCACGCCGTTGCCGCAGCCCGTCGGCTTGCAGTTCGAATCGCAGCCGTCGCCGCTCACGGTGTTGCCGTCGTCGCACGTCTCGCCGTTCGTCAGGACGCCGTTGCCGCAGGCCGTCACCGTGCAATTCACGTCGCAGCCGTCGCCGCTCACGGCATTGCCGTCGTCGCACGTCTCGCCGGCCGAGATCTCGGCGATGCTGTCGCCGCAGGTGCCGACGTCGAGCGTCATGACGATGTGCATGTTCCCATTGCCGAGCGACCCGAGCTCCGTGATGTCCTCCATGCCGACGCAGGCCGGCGCGCGGACGTACCCCGGCGCCGATTGGCCGGCCGAGTTCGAGCCGAAATAAAAGAACGCGCCGGTCGCTTGGCCATCCGGCACGAAGACCTCGACGACGATCTGATCCTGCGTATCGAACGAGAGGTTCGGGTTCAGGGGGACGGTCACCAGCGTCCCCTGCTGCGACGGGACCGTCACGGCGGTGGGCGAGCCGATCGGGACGAGATTCGCCACCGCGAGCGTCGAGGTGAGCGTGTAGAACTTGACGAGGATCTCCAGCGGGCCGTTGTACAGCGCGTCGACGCCAAACTGCACGCTGCGGATCCCGCTCGCGGGAATGCCCATGCCGTACAGATCGAACGCTCGATAATAGGAGGCCTGGGACGTGCCGGAGCTGTTGCCACACGCGGTCGAGATCCCAAGACCGGTCGAGTGGGGATCGGTGTTTTGCGTGATGGGCACGGCGTAGGCGCTGCTCGTCGCTCCGAGCAGCGCGCCGAACCACATCACCCCGAAGAACCCGCGCTTGATCATCGTATCCTCCACGCGCCCTCGATGGCTCGTCAAATAGAGGGGAGGAAACGATCATGAATCCGCCTCCGCGGCAAGAGCGGAGTCGCTCGCCTGGGCGAAATTTTTACCACGGGACGAACCCGACCGAGGCCTCAGAGGGTGTTCCATAGGCGTCGCGAGCGGCTCGATACTAGGGAGGCCGAGCGAGGCGTACACTGTACGTCGAGCGAGGCCGACCGACGTATCGAGCCGCGCAGCAGCCTATGGAACACCCTCTCAGCCCAGCGCCGCGCGCGCGGCGTGCTCGAGCTCCGTGCGTCTTGCCTGTACGCTGTCGAAGAGCGCGAGCTGTCCGCGGCCGCGCACCAGGTTATGCTCGCCCCGGGCCGGGAATCGCCGCGCGTCGAAGCCGAAATACGCCTCGCGCAGCGCGTCTGCGAGAAACCGCGCCGAGAGCTCCAGGCATATCGTCGCGAGCCCGTCCACGACCGCCCCCGCCTCCTCCGCCGACACGAGCCCCGCCCCCCGCGCGACCTCGCCATACCCCGCGAGCGCCGCGCCAAACGTGCCCGCGTCGATCGCCACGTGCGCCACGTCCTCGCCCGCCGGATTGCACCACGAGCGGAGCGCGTCGCCCATCTCGAAGGGCCAGATCATCCGGCCGAGGGTGTCCAGATCCACGAGGCACACCGCTTGTTCACCCTGGAACAAGAGGTTCGATATTTTGAGATCTCCATGCACGTGCCGAAGCGGGAGCTGGTCGAGATCCGGCAGCCGCGCGGCCTCGGCGAGCAGCCGCCGCGCGAGCGGCTCGACCTCGCCGAACAGCCGATGCTCCGCATGCGCGTCGAGCGCCGTCTCCAGCGTGGCGAGGTGTTTCTTCGTATCGTGCACCCCAGCCCGCACGTGCCGGTAGTCGTGCACGAGATCGGCGACGGCCGCGTGAAACCGCGCCACCATGCGGCCGGCCTCGCGCGCGAAGCTCGGGCCCGGCACGCGGTCATGGCTCTGCCCCTCCACGTACGAGAGCGCGCGCCAGGCCCGCCCCTCCTCGTCGTCGACCCATAACGCGCCGTCGTCGGTGCGCAGAGGCCGCGGCGTCCAAAGGCCCTTGGCCGCGAGGTGCGCCGTCACGGCGTCGATGTCCTCGTTCACCACCCCCGCGAACACCGGGTGCAGCCGCTGCACGATGACCTTCCCCGCGCGCCCCTCGACGAGGAACGTGCGGTTGATGAGGCCCCCGCCGTGGGGCGCGTGGGGCCTTTGATCGAGGTCACGAAAGCGGGCGAGGATCCAGGAGGGAATCGTCTCCATCATCGGCGCGCGAGGATGCACCGAGAGACGTTTTTCGACAAGAACCGCGCTAGAGCGCGAGCGCTTGATCGAGATCCGCGATGAGATCCGCGGCCGCCTCGATCCCCACCGAGAGCCGGAGCAGATCCCTCGGCACCGGAGAATCCGGCCCTTCCACGCTCGATCGATGCTCGATGAGGCTCTCCACGCCGCCGAGCGACGTCGCCCGTTTCCAGAGCGACACGCGTGATGCGACCCGCACCGCCGCCTCCTCGCCGCCCCGGATCCGCACCGACAGCATCCCGCCGAACCCCCCATCCATCTGCCGCGCCGCCACCACGTGCGTGGGGAACGAGGGCAGACCCGGGTACATCACGGAGAGCACCCGCGGGTGCTGCTCCAGGTGCTCGGCGATCGCGAGCGCGCTCTTCGACGCCGCCCGCACCCGCAGAAACAAGGTCCGCATGCCTCGTACGAGCAGCCAGGCCTCGAAGGGCCCCGCGATGCTGCCGACCTGCGACCGCGTGGCGCGCACGCGCTCCCAGAAATCGCCCGTCCGCGCCGCCGTCAAGGTCCCGGCGAGCACGTCGGAGTGACCATTCAGGTATTTCGTCGCCGAATGCATCACGAAATCCGCGCCCCACGCGAGCGGCCGCGTCAGGACCGGCGTCGCCGACGTCGAGTCCACGCAGACGAGCGCCCCCGCCGCGTGCGCGATCCGCGACACCTCGGCGATGTCCGTCACGCACCAGAGCGGATTCGCGGGCGTCTCCACCCACACGAGCCGCGTCTTGTCCGGCTCGATCGCGGCCGCGACCTTCTCCGGGTTCGTCATGTCCACGACCGACGCCCGGAACCCGAACCGCTCTCCCGGGCCACATATCCAGCTCCGCAAAGACCAGTACATCACCTCCGGTACGACGACGTGGTCGCCGGGCGAAAGGCTCAAAAAGACCGCGGTCGCCGCCGCCATTCCCGAGGCAAAGAGCATGCTCGATGCCCCGCCTTCGAGGGACGTCACGAGGGCCTCGGCCTGATCGAACGTGGGATTGTCCGATCGACCGTACACCCTGCCTGACCGGTATTGATTGTCCGGATCGCGCAGGAAGGTCGTCGATGGGTGAATCGGCGATACGATCGCCCGCGTCTCCGCGTCCACCCATCCGAGCGCCTGCGCCGCAATGCTCTCCGGGGCGAACGTTCGTCCTGTGGAATCGTGCCGCATGGGCCTCCTCGACGCCCCCACTCTACCCTGAATCTCCGAGGACGCCCGGCCTCTTTTCGTTTACGCTCCTCCCACGATGCCGCCCGGTCGTATTCCCGTCCCGTTGCTCGTAAGCCTCGCGCTCCTCGGTTTCGCCGGGAACTCCTTGCTTTGCCGCGCGGCCCTCGCCGACGGCGCCGCGCGCATCGATCCCGTCACGTTCACCACCGTGCGCCTCGCGTCGGGCGCGGCGACGCTCGTGCTCCTCCTCCTCGCCCAGGGTGCTCGCCCTCACGAGGGCACCTTTCGCTCGGCTTTCGCGCTCTTTGCTTATGCGGCGGGTTTTTCCCTCGCATACGTCCGTATGGGCGCCGGCATCGGCGCGCTGGTCCTCTTCGGGTGTGTCCAGACGACCATGCTCGGCGCGGGCCTTTTCCGGGGCGAACGCCCTTCCGCGAGCGGCTGGATCGGCCTCGCGCTCGCACTCGGCGGCCTGCTCGTCCTCGCCGCGCCGGGAGCCACCGCGCCCGATCCCGTGGGCGCCCTCCTTATGGCAACGGCGGGCGTCGCGTGGGGCATCTATTCCCTGCGGGGCCGCTCCGCCCAAAACCATTCAACGCTTGGGGGCTCCGCTCGGACAAGCCGAGCTGCGCCCCCAAACCCCCTCGCCGCGACCGCCGACAATTTCGTCCGCGCCGTCCCGCTCACCCTCGTGCTTTCCCTGGCGAGCGCGTTTTTCCTCGAAATCCCACGCGCCACGCCGCGGGGCCTCCTCCTCGCGATCGCATCGGGCGCCCTCACCTCCGGGGTCGGTTATAGCCTCTGGTATGCGGCGCTCCCGCGCCTTACGGCCATTCGCGCGGCCGTCGTGCAGCTCCTCGTCCCCGTCCTCGCGACGGCGGGCAGCGTGCTCCTCCTCGGCGAACGCCTCACGCCGCGCATCGTCCTCGCGGGCGCCATGCTCGCGGCGGGTGTGCTCCTCGCGTTGCGAAAGCCGAGGGCCGTCAAAGGAGCGTAACGCTCGCTCGGAAGAACCCTTTCGCCGCCTGGTATGCCCCTTGCGAATCACCAGGTCGAAAGGATCCGGAAGCGATGTCCACGAAACCCCAAGACGCCTCCCCCTACACGATCGACGCAAACGCGGCGGTGTTGAACACCCTCCCCTTCGACGACACGGCGGATTTCGAGGACGCGAGCCGCGGTTACATCGGGACGTGGGATCCTCCGCTCCAGATCACGAACGAGAAAGGCAAGACCGTCTGGACCCTCGCGCCTTATGTGGATCAAACGCGCGACGCCCCTTGCCCGCCCACGGTGAACCCGAGCCTGTGGCGCCAGGCCAGGCTCAACACGATGAATGGCCTCTTCAAGGTCACCGAGGGGTTTTACCAGGTCCGCGCGTTCGACATGTCGAACATGACCATCATCGAGGGCGCCGAGGGCCTCATCCTCATCGATCCGCTGATCTCCTGCGAATGCGCCGCCGACGCGCTCCGCCTCTACCGTGAGCTCCGCAAGCGCCCCGACGTGAAGGTCAAGGCCGTCATTTACACGCACAGCCACGTGGACCATTTCGGCGGCGTGTGCGGCGTCGTCGATCCCGAGGACGTCCGCGCCAAACGGATCGAAATCGTCGCCCCCGCGGGCTTCCTCGAGCACGCCGTCAGCGAGAACGTGTATGCGGGCGTCGCGATGATCCGGCGCGCGCAATACATGTACGGCCCTTACCTCGTGGCCGGTCCCCGGGGCCAGATCGATTCGGGCCTCGCCAAGGGCCAGTCCGTCGGCCGGATCTCGATCATCGCGCCGACGAAAACCATCTCGCAGACGGGCGACACGATCGAGCTCGACGGGGTCCGCATCGAGTTCCATATGACGCCGGGCGCCGAAGCGCCGGCCGAGTTCGACTTCTACTTCCCGGATCACCGTGTGTTCTGCGCAGCGGAGAACGCCACACACACGATGCACAACATCCAGACGCTCCGCGGCGCGCGCGTCCGGGACGCGCTCGAATGGTCGAAATACCTCAACGAAGCGCTCGACCTCTTCGGGGACAAGACCGACGTGCTCTTCGCGCAACACCACTGGCCGCGCTGGGGTCAGGAAAGAATCGCCTCGTTCCTCTCCAAGCAGCGCGACATGTATCGTTACCTGAACGACCAGACGCTGCGAATGCTCAACAAGGGCTACACGGGCATCGAGATCGCCGAGGTCCTCGAGATGCCGCAAAGCATCGCCCGGGAATGGTTCAACCGCGGCTATTACGGCACGGTCAACCACAACGTGAAGGCCGTGTACGACCGGTACATGGGCTGGTTCGACGGCAACCCGGCGCGCCTCCATCCGCTCCCGCCCGAGCGAAGCAGCTCGAAATACGTGGAGCTCATGGGCGGCGCCTCCAAGGTCCTCAAGGCGGCCGGCGCCGCGTTCGACAAAGGCGAATACCGCTGGGCGGCCGAGCTCCTCGACAAGGTGGTCTTCCACGATCCGACGAACACGAAAGCCAAAGACCTCCTGGCGAACACCCTCGAACAGCTCGGCTACCAGGCCGAGGCCGGCCCATGGAGGAACTTCTACCTGATGGGCGCACAGGAGCTACGCGACGGCGTGACGATCCCGTCGGACGCGCCGTCCACCGACGCGAGCATGTTCTCCGCGATGACGCTCGACATGATCTTCGATTCGCTCGGCGCGCGCCTGATGGGCCCACAGGCGCGTGAGCACATCCTCATGAACTGGAGTTTCACGGATACCGGCCAGCATTACGCGCTGGAGGTATCGAACGGGGCCCTGAGCTACGTGGCCCACGTGCGCGCCGGCGCGGACGTGACGGTGACGACGACGCGCAGCACGT
The DNA here is from genome assembly GCF_029946465.1 of Polyangium sorediatum. NCBI lineage: Bacteria > Pseudomonadati > Myxococcota > Polyangiales > Polyangiaceae > Polyangium > Polyangium sorediatum. The sequence goes on along the minus strand of NZ_JARZHI010000006.1, from coordinate 125,152 downwards.
TCGACGCGGTCCTGCTCGGACAGCTCTCGTTCCGCGACGCCGTCACGACGCAGAAGGCCCGGCTCGAAGGGAACGTCGGCAAGTTCCTCGAATTCTTGCTGCTGCTCGACGACGGCGACCCCGCATTCCCCATCGTCACGCCGAGGCCGGACATCGAAGCCGCATGGAAGGGCAAGGACCGAAAACCTCCGAAGGACCCCGCCTCGTCCGAGGCCGACCTCGTCGAGCACGAAGGGATGAGCCGACTCCGCCGTTTCCTCGCGGAGCTGCCCAAGGGCTGTTGAACCCAATCCCCGTCAGAACGCCGGCTCCTTCTTCTGCGTCGCCATTTGCCGGATGCAATACGACAGCCCTTGCCGCAGGGTCCCGAGCGTCTTCAAGGACGAGAGATCCATACCGATCGACACGATCGTCTGCGCCACGTTCGGCCGGATGCCCGTGACGACCCCGCACGCGCCGAGGAGCCCGATCGCGCGCACCATGCCGATGAGGTAGTTCGCCGTCGCCGTATCCACGACATCGACGCCGGTCAAATCGAGCAGCACGAAGCGGGCGTTCGTGCGCGAGACCGCCGAAAGCAGATCGTTCATCACCCGCGCGGCGCGGCTCGAATCGATGATCCCCACGAGCGGCAGCGCGATCACGCCCTCCCATACCTCGAGCACCGGCGTCTCCAGGTTCCGAATCACGTCCTGCTGCCGCTCGATCACCTCGAGCTTCTGCGAAAGCTCGCGCTGCGCCTTTTGCGCCTCGGAGACGTCGATCGACATCCCGATCACGCCGGTCACCACGCCGTTCTCGTCCTTGACCGGCGTATACCAGCTCTCCCAAAAATGACCCGGCGTAGGCTCCGTGATCTTGCGGTGCGCCTCGCCCTGGAGCGCGCGGTTCAGCCACACGTTGACCTCGGGGGTATAAAGATCGTGAACGTTTTTCCCCGTCAGATCGCCCTCGCTCCGCGCGGCTCTCCCGTCGTGGAACCTCATGTACCCCTCAGAGTCGACGGCCCAGACGACGACGTCCAGGTTATCGAGCAGCGAGCGCAAAATGGCGGCCTCTGCAGCAGGTCCGCGGTCGACTCCACCACCGTCCATGCCACCCTCCGCCGGCCGAAAAGGCCGATCGAATTGTAATGGTCTCAGGGGGTACCATGGACATATACCCAGCGCCACGCCCCTGATGTGGCAAACCTGGCAAAGCAGTAAATGGACGTGGGCGTGTAGGAGCGAATGGATGGAGGCCGTACGCAAGGGCCTCCATGCCGTCGGGAGAAGCCCTAAGGTCGCTACGCGGGCATCAATACTGCGGGTGCTTCTGAATGAGGCTCACGATCTCGAGCAGCTCGGGATCGTTTCCGCTCACGTTCGCCGCGCTCGCCAGCGCATACGCATCGGCGAGGTTTTGCGCCGTCGGCGACTTCAGCGCCTCGGCGAACGCGACGATGGCCTTGGCCTTGGGCAGCCCCGCTTTCTGCGCCGCGAGCAGATCCCCCACCGTCGTCGTCACCTCGGTCTCCTGGTCGAGGTACGTGAGCGGCGTCTTCCAGCGCGCCCGCACGGTGATGGTATCGGTCGCGACGATCTGCGCCGGGTCGCAGGCCTTCAGCACCTGATTGAAGATCATCGCGTCGCTCGGCGCGAGGTGTTGCGGCTCGACCTCTTCGGGATTCTCCGAATACTCCTCGCCGTAGAACTTGTGCATCTGGAAGTACCACGGCATCGTCAGCTCGACCTGCACGCCGCGCGCCGCGATCTCCATCGTCTCGTCGAACCGATCGACGAACATACGCGACGCCTCGCCGATGCTGTCGAGATAGACGTATGCGCCGCGCCCCTTGTCGGTCACGACGTCCATCAGCCGATCGTCATACGATCCGCCGGGCCCCGTGCCCACGCCGACCAGGTAAATGCCCTCCTTGTCGGCGTCCTTCGATTTCTGGCCGATGAAATCGGCGTCCGTCTGCCCCACGTTCGCCCCGCCGTCGCTGATCAGCACCACGCGGTTCAGCCGCCCCGGACCATAATTCAGCTCGGCGAGCTCATACCCTTTCACGAGCCCGCTGTGCAGGTCCGTCCCGCCGCTCGCCGTGAGCTCGTTCGCCAGGGACACGACCTCCGGATCGTTTGGCCCCGTCACCGCGTGACCGGCCATCACCACGTTGTTGCTCGTGTTCCAGGTGACGGCATTGACGATATCGCCCTCCTGGAGGCTCGCGGCGATGGCCTTCACCGCCGCCCGCTCGCGCTCGATGCCGGGGCCGCCCATCGAGCCCGAGGTATCGAGCACGAACGTCACCGTCATCGGGCGCCGCGGCTTGACGGCATCGTACGAGCGCACGGCGATCTGGAAATCGAACTCGTTCACCACCGCGGTATTCGCGAGCTCCGGGAAGAGCGCGAGCTTGCCCGCGGGCGGCGCGGCGTACTGGATTCGATAATAATTGAGGAACTCGTACGTGCGGATCTCCTGGGCCATCGGCTCGATGCCTTGGCCGAGCAGCTCGCGCACGTGGACGGGAGAGCCCATCGAATTGGAATCGTCGGCCGAGAGATAAAGGACGACGGGCTTCGACGAATCGAGCCCTTCACAGGTGAACTCCGGGGCGGCGGCGTCCGTGCCCGCATCCGGGCCTTGCGCGGGCGGCGCGGCCGGATCCGGCGCGGGCTCCCCCGGGAACTCGCCCGCGCCGCCCCCCCCACTGGAACCGCCGCCCCCATTGAATCCACCCCCGGAGCCGCCCACGCCCACCGATCCCGCAGGCCCGTCTCCGGTCGACGACTCGTCGAACCCGCCCGTGCTGACCGAGTTGTCATCCACGGCAAGACAAGCAGCGATGCTCCCGCCGAGCGAAGCCACCAACAAAGGAAGGAAGACGAGCGCGCGCATCGACCGTTGGTTCATGAAGACCTCCCGAAGCGAGGTGACAAAGCCGAGCAAGCCGCATGCCCAGGCCGCGGGTGCACGATTTCAGCGTCGAAGCGCGCTTCATTTCTCGCCGCCCCCGTGGCCCACGCTGGCACAAGGCCGGCGCCCCCGACCTACGGCGTCACGGCGCGCGTCGGTTCAGGCGCCAAGCTCGCGCCCGCGCTCCATGGTGCGGGCATTCTCGGGCACCCGCTCCAGAAAACTCTCCCGCATGGCGCCGTCCGTCATTCGATTCGCCCGCGCGAGCAGCCGGGTGCGCGCCTGGAAAATCGCGGTCTTCCCGCTCGCCGCGCTCCCCGACGCGACCAGCGCCTCGGCATACACGAGCCGGAGCAGCGCCTCGCCCTCCTCCATGCCCCCGAGCGACGCAAAAAGCCCCATCGCCGCCCCTGCAATGCCGAGGCCCGACGGCCAGTTGCCCTGCGCGAGGAGCGCGCGCGCCCACGCCGCGAGCGCGAACGCCCGGAGCGGCCCGATCGCCGCGAGCGCCTCGGCCGCGCCCTCGGCCTCGATCTCCGCCGCCTCCAGGTCGCCCCGCGCGAGCAGCAGCGCGGACAGGTAAATCCGCGCCCGCCCCTCCTGCCGCCGGTTCGATTGTTTCGCGAAATCGGCGATCGCCTCGCGCACGTGTTTCTCGGCCTCTTCGAGCGCCCCGCGCGCCGCCAGCGCCGGCCCTAGGTTCTGCTTCGCGAGCGCCGCCACGTTGGAAAGCCCGAGCCGCCGCGCCTCGCCCAGGAGCTCCACGAGATCCCGCTCCGCCTCGGCAAAAAGCCCGAGCTGAATCCGCGCGTGCGCCGCGTTCACCCGCCCCACGCACGCGTCCCGCCGGTTGCCCGTCGCGAGGAACGCCGGAATGCTCCGCTCGGTCGCGAGCAGCGACGCCGCCGGATCCCCCGCGCAGAGCGCCCGCGACGCATGCAATGCATAAAGCCGCGCCGCCACCCCCTGATCCCGCTCCGCGATCGGCCACGCCACCATGCCGAGCTGCCCGATGAGCTCCTCGGCCCCCGCGTGTTCCCCCGCGTGAAGCAATGACGCCGCCACGTGCGCCACCGCGCTCACCGCCGGCGCCGACGAACCCATCGCCTCCGCGCCCGGCGCCCGCACCGCCTTCGCGAGATCCTCCAGCGCGTCCTTTTGCCCGAGCCGGACCAGCATCGACGCCGCCGTCGCTGCCGCCCCGTACCACGCCCCGCTGCCCCGCGGCAGCGCTTGCATCGCGCGCGCCGCGCGCGCCGACGCCTCGGCCGCCTCCCCGAGCCAGCGAAACGCCTCCGCCTGGATCCACGCGAGCTCCCCGCGCGCCTCGGCCGACGCGCCCCGCGCCCCCTTCTCGGCCCGCTCGATCGCCGCCCGGAAATCGTTCCCTTCGAGCGCCTGCTCCGCCGCCCGCCGGTACCACGTCGCCGCCCGCGCCGGCACGCCCCCGCGCTCGTAATGTTCTGCCAGGACAACCACGTCCCGCTCCCCCGCCTCCTCCAGCCAGCCCCCCGCGAGCGCGTGCCCGAGCGCCCGATCCGCCTCCGTCAGCGCCGCATACGCCGCCTCGCGCACGAGCGCGTGCCGGAACGCGTACTCCTCCTGCGCGGGAAAACGGCTCTGCGCCCGCTTCACCACGAGCTCACGCGCGCAGAGATCCGCGAGCATCGGCGCGAGCGCGTCCTCGCGGAGCCCCTCGCCGAGCAACGCCGCGGCCCCGCCGCGCCAGAACACCTGCCCGAACACGCTCCCGGCCCGGAGCAGCCGCCGCGCCTCGGGGGCAAGCGCGATGAGCCGCGCCTCGACCATCGCCAGCACCGTCTCCGGCAGCTCCGCGGCCCGCCCGCTCTCTGCCGCGCGGATCAGCTCCTCCAGATAAAACGCATTGCCCCCGGCCCGCTCCACGAGCCGCGCCACCATCACATCCGGAATCCGGTCCCCGAGCACCTCCCGCACGAGCCGCTCGGCCGCTTTCTTCGAAAGCTCCTTCAGCCGGATCTCCTGCAAGGGGCGCCCTTCCCAGAGCCGCGGAAAGATCTCCGGCAAATCCGGCCGCGACAGCGCCAGCACGAAAATCGGCCGCTCGGGCAACGCGCGCAGCATCTCGTCGACGAGCTTGACCGTGGGCCGATCGCCCCAATGCAGATCCTCGAGGATCAACATCGCCGGCCGCTCGTCCGTCTCGACGCGCAGCAAATCCTCCCACGCGGCCCGGATCTGATCCCCCATGAGCAAAGGATCCCGCCGCGCCGCGCGCAGCTCGATGCTCTCCTCGTCCGCCGGCGCCACGCCCGCGAGCGGGCCGAGGAACATCATCGCGCGTTCGAGCGCCTTGCCCGCGAGGTGCCGCCCGAGCCGCGCGCGCAGCCGCTGCCGCTGCACGTCGAGCGGCATCCCCCCGGACAACCCCGCTTGCCCGCGCAGCATCTGTCCGACCAGCGCAAAGGGCGAATTCTGGCTCATCGGATCGCCCTGCCCGACCCATACGCCAATCGAATCACGTTGCTCGCGGACTTTTCGCAAAAGCTCGTGCCGGAGCCGGCTCTTGCCCATGCCCGGCGCCGCGAGGATCACCGCCGCGCGCGAGAGCGGCTCGTCGAAGCATTCGTCGACGAGCGCCATCAGGATCGCCATCTCGCTCTCGCGCCCGACGCAATGCGTGGGCCGCCCGAGCAACGTGCGCGCCGCCTCCGCCACGTCACGCTCGCCGCGCAGATAGAGCCCCCCCTCGTCGCCGTCGACGTCGAACCGCACGTCGAGCAGCCCCGCCATCACGTCGTCGAGCCGGATCGGCGGCGCCTTCCCCGCGGCCGCCTTTTTCCCGAGCAGCCGCACGCCGCGCTCGATCACCGCGCCCATCGGCAGCCCCTCGGACGACACCTCCGCGCCCGCCACGAGCGCCATCGGCGCCTCCGGCAATGCCGCCCGCAAATCCAGCGCCGACCGCGCGGCCCGCGCCGCTTGATCCGTCGCCGCGCCCGTCGACAAAAGGCTCACCACGAGCGTTCCATCCGAAAGCGCGTCGAGCCGCCCGCCATACCGCTCGACAATCGCCTCCAGCGACCGCGCCCGCCCGCCCGCCTCGATGGCCGTCTCGGCCCCTGCGAGCTCGAGCGTCGGCGCGAAGACCTCGCTCTCCCCTGCCCGCGGCGCCCGCTCGCCCGCGGGCAATTTCGTGAGCACGAGCGAGACCACACGCCGCTCCTTGCCCGTCAGCCCGCTCGGCCGCAGGCTCGCCTCGATCGCGTCCGTGTCCTCGATGATCCCGAGCGCCGCGATCTCCGCCGCCGCAGCGATCCCGTCCTTCGGCCGATCCTTCGGCGCCTTCGCCAGCATCCGCGCGACGAGCGCGTCGAGCGCCTCTGGCACCCCCGTCCGCAACGACGAGACCCGCGGCGCCTCCTCCAGCACCACCTTGAGCAGCGCCGCGTGCATCTCCTCCGCCGCGAACGGCGGCCGCCCCGTCAGGCAATGAAAGAGCACGCAGCCGAGCGCGAACACGTCCGCCCGCGCGTCGATCCGCTTTGATCCCCGCGCCTGCTCCGGCGCCATGTACGCGGGGGTCCCGAGCACGTACCCCGTGTGCGTCAGCGCCTCGCCCCCCTCGACCCGCGCGATCCCGAAATCGAGCAGACGCACGTCCGTGGCGCTCTGCCCCACGAGAAAAATGTTCGCCGGCTTCAGATCCCGATGCACGATCCCCGCCGCATGCGCGACCCCGAGCGCCTCGGCCACGCGCCGCGCCACGCCCACGCTCTCGGCGGCGTCGAGCCCTGTGCGCCGCAGCCTCTCGCCGAGCGTCTCGCCTTCCAGCCACTCGAGCGCGAGCCACGGCTCTCCCTCGGCGCCGAGCCCGTGCGCCATGTGCCGCACGATCCCTGGATGATCGAGCCCTTCGAGCAGCTCCGCCTCTCGCACGAAGCGTGTCTCGGTGTCCTGGTGGGCGTGGGCCCACAGCACCTTCAGCGCGACGATCCCGCCCGTCTTGCGGTCCTTCGCGCGAAACACCTTCCCCATGCCGCCCGAGCCCGCCACTTTTTCGAGCTCGAACCGATCCGCGACGACGTCCCCGGGTTTCATGCTGGGAGCCCGACGGGTAGCGCGAAGCGCGGGAAAAGGCCAGATTTTCGAGCGGCCAGGGCCGGGAGCCGACTCAAGCCGGGTCCACGAGCGAAAGGACAGCTCGTAGAACAGCATTGGGTATCACGAGCGAGGCGTACGCGACGAAGAGCTTCAGGGCGAGGCCGTGCTTCTTCGTGGTGAGCCAATGTGCCCCGATTCGGACCAGGCCCGTGACCCAAAGTCCGACGAGCGCGCCGCTTGCCCTGGGGCAAAGCATGGTCATTCGAGTACGATGGCTCGTGATTCGTAGGGCAGCGACGAGAGCGCACGCGTGAGACTTCGCCAAGCCTCCGTGTCGACCTTCGTCGAAAGGAAATAGTCGCAGTCGGCGTGCTCAGGATAGCGAAGCGCAAACCCGGGCATCCGCGCGGCGAGCGTGGCGTATTCCGGATCGTCTTGCCGCACGAAGCCTCGTCTGACGCGGTTCGGGGTGAGCCACGCCCCCTGCTTGTCATCAGCCACCGGCAGGTCGAAATGGAATGTGCGATAGCCATGCCCCCAATCGCCCTGATCTTCGAGTGGGCATCCGCTCGCATCCGCCAACGCCGCCGCCACGGCTTCGATCGGCTGGGACGTGCTGATCCCACAAGCAGGCTCCTGCTCGGCCCGTAGCTGGTGCAGGAACGTAAGGAAATCGGGGGCGAGGACCTTGTCGACATCGAAGCACTCCACGTCGATGTACGTGATGCATGGCTCGCTCTCACGCCCACGCTTTCGGTAGTCGAAGCAAAAATGATAGTGCCCGTCTCCGCAGAACGGAATGAGGTCGTCGATGCGGCGCGGCTTCTTGATCTTGTTCTCGCTCATGTACGCCTTCAGATCGCCCCAGTCGTGTCTGAGAATCGACGGGAAGCGCGGGCCAATGCCGGCGAGACAGTCGACAGGCGCAAGGTATGAAGGGTGGTCCGACAGGCGCAAGTAGCCCCCGTTCTGTACGCGGAGCGCCGCGAGGTAGGCGGCCGGAAGCTTCACGCCGAGCTGGGCCTCGGCTTTCTGGATCGCGCGCGGCGTGAGCTTCGGCTGAAGAGAGGGCAGATAGACGGGAACCTCGAAGAGGTGCTTCGGTATATCGATGGACGGTGTAGTCATTGATCGCTCCTCACTATCCCTGCGGGAATTACTGAACACATGCGGGACCGGACTGCTCGCTCAGGGGTCTCCACGGTCTTTGGTTCCCATGTCATTGTCTCCCTTGCGTTGCGACCCCACCGGTATGGCCCGTGGCCCCGTGGATGTCCTTGGGCACGAGCTGCATCGTCTTCCCGTCCTGGTGATGGTGCCACGTATAGCCTTCCGGCGTTTCCGTCAATCCCGCCTCCTTGTTGGCGAGCCTGTCATCGGCACGCCTGTTCCCCGTCTGGTTAATCTTTACCTCCTTCTTTACGACGCCGGCAGCCTTGAAGTCTGGATACCCCTCGGGATCGAAGGGCACGCCGGTCTCGGGGTGTTTCTTGCCCGCGAGGTGCGCGTTCCGGGGTCTCGCCGCCCCCGCCTGCCCCGCCGCCCCGTTCGGCCCCGTGACCGGCTTCGTCGTCGTCGTGACCGTCGTCCCACTGGGCGGCGCCGCTGCCTTCGGCGGGCTCGCGGCCGGCGGCCCCGGCAGCTTCGGCCGCCGCAGAAACCCGCCCGGTCCGCCCGCCGCGCTCGGCAGGAACACCGGCATGCTCCGGAGCCTCTGCTGAGCCGCCCGCAGCGCCCTCGCCCCCGCGGTCTCCAGGCCCGCCGCTCCCATGGTGGCGAGCGTCAATGCCGTGTCCGCCAGGGCGTTCAGAATCGCGGCCTTCAGCTCGGCGTCCGCCCAGCCTCTGCCATACCCCTTGAGGAAAGCCTCCCACGCGATCCTGGCGAGCCGCTCGTCTTCGTACGTCGGCAGGTCGGGGATTGCATTCAGTTGTCTGGCCAGATCGGCCTGAATCTGCTCGGCGCGTTCGGGGGGGGCCTGCTGGAATAACTTCTTGAATTCTCCCTCCTTCCCCAACGCCACAAACGGGCGGTCAAAGGTCTTCGGCAGTTCATCCGCCTTGCCAAGCGTCGCCCCCCATTCGCGCCCGATCCGCTCCCCCGTACGCCTCGCCTCCTCCTCGGCGTCCCTCCGCGCCAGGTTGACTTTCTGTTCCTCGTATGTACTCCCGGGCGGAGGCGGCGGACACGGCGCGCTCATCCCCGGCGCGGGCGCAGGCGTGGGCGCCGTTTGCCCGACGAAACGCTGATCCGGAGGCCTGTTGCGCGGCCTCTCGCAGGGCCTTATCGCCGACGTCCGCGTCTCGGTTCGGACCGTCGTACGCTTGGACGGCGTGGCTTCCGACTCTTTCGCCGCAATCTTCTCCGGAGGCGGCGGAGACGGTGGAGGCGGCGGCGGCTTGTCGCAGGGCAGATCCTGGTACGCGAGCCCCAGGAGCCTCCGGCTCTCGGGCGACGCGTGAGGGTCATGGATGAAGACGGCCTTGACCGAAGGGTTTTCCAGGAGCTTTTCGAGCGGCTCGAATGCCGGTCGATGCACCCCGTCCCCGAGTTCGTACCAGTAGCGCGTATTCGCGCCGACGCGGGGATGCCGCCGGCAGACGCGAAACACGCTCTTGCCGTGCAGCTCCTGCGCCCACGCCTCCGTCGGCACGCGCGTCGCCGCGCCGCACCCGAGGAGCCATGCCGAAACGCCAAGAGCGACGAGCCCCAGCAGCCCGCGCCGAAAGAACCGCAGGGCCCCGAGCATCCACAGACGCAGATGCAACGACGAAACGAACGCGCGGCGCGAAGCCATGGCGACGCCACGCTAGAAGATGGCGTGCAAGCCCACAAGGCTGCCGACGTACGCTCCACGACCGACGCCCCCGTCGACCTCCCCTCCCCGTGAAAACGGCGCTCGGCGCGCTCCCAAAGGTGTCTGCAACGCGTGCAAACGGCACGACCTACGTCGGAGACCCGTCTGCAACGCGTGCAGACGGCTCCATGCACAGTCGAAGACCCGTCTGCAACGCGTGCAAGCGGCTCCATGTAGGGTCAAAGACCCGTTTGCAACGCGTGCAAACGGCTTCATGACAGTCGAAGACCCGTTTGCAACGCGTGCAAGCGGCTCCATGCACGGTCGAAGACCCGTTTGCAACGCGTGCACGCGGTATCCGACGCGCTGCGATCCGCGTTTGCAACACGCGCACGCGAGATCCGGTGCGCTACGACGCCCTCGAACGCCTCAAAGCTCGATCCCCGCGAGGATCGTCGCAATCCCCTGCACGACGAGGAACACCCCGCACACCACCGCAAACGCCACGGCCCCGCCCGTCCGCCGGAAGAGCTGCACTTGCCCTCCCACCGTCACGAGGCCCCGCATCTCCTCGGACCCGCCAAGCTCCCAGCGCGCCCGTGCGTCCCTGTAAAACCCCTCCACGCGCTCTTGCTTGCGCGTCACCGCCGTGATCATCACGTCGGCGCCCTCCGGCACCACCGCCTCCTCCACCTCCACGTGCGTCGCGCCGGGCGGCACGAGATCCCGCGCCCACGGCGGCCACGAGGACGCGACCTCCTCCACGCGCACGGCGTGCGACACCCATTCGTCCCCGACCACCTCCGCGTCCCCGAGATCGACCACACACGTGCCGCTCTCGTCGCGGAGCGCCGCCCGCGACGCGCGCAGCACCGAGCGCTCCCCGAGCCGCTCGCGGCGCTTCCCTTCCCCGGAAAACCCTCGAATGTGGGTCCGCACGGCGACGCAGCCCTTCTGCGAGAGGCCGTCGATCGGCTCCTCCGCCGCCGAAATCCGCCCCGCCAGCTCGACCACGCCGGGCTCGATCTCCGCGATCCGCTTCGTCGGCCGCCGCCACACCTCGAGCACCAGCGCCGCCCCCTCGCGGGCGCGAAACACGAGCGCGCCCCCCGCGACCACCAATCCCGCGCCGAGCAACGTGACGATCATCGGAAGCTCCTCCGCGTGCGGCTCGCGAGCGAGAGCACCCCAAAACCGGCCGCCGAGAGCACGACGAGCGAAAAAAGCCCGCCGACGAAAAGAAGCGGATTCCCCCCGCTCCCGATGCGCTCCTTGGCGCGATCGAGCGGATGGATCGTCACGAAGTCCAGGCCGTCCCGGCAGGGCACCACATCATTCGTTTGCTTGCAACCGAGCACCGTCACCGGCATCCCCTCCGCGAGGACACGCTCCCGATACACGGCCGCATCGCCCAGCGCGAAAAGCTCCTTGCCGCACGCCTCCCGGATCACGGACGGAATCGCGGTCCCCGTCGCCTCCTTCATCCCCCGGCCCGGCCCGTCGGCCGACGCGGAAAACCCGCCGAGCGCGATCCCCACCCGCGGATCGGCGCCGAAGAGCCATTTCGCGCTCTCCTCCTCGTCGATCCGCGCCTGCTCCTTCGTCCGGGCCAACGAGAGCCGGAACGCGAACCCGTCGTTCCTCCGCACCGCCACGTCGTCGAAATGGCCCACCGCGCACAAAACCTCGAAGGGGCCGCCCTGCCAGGACGTGCGCCCGACGGCCCCGACCCACCCGGCGGCGGGCGCGCCGAGCGGCGACGTCGACGACGACTTGAGCAAGGCGAGCTCGCCGCGGAGCGCCACCGGCCCGTCGTCCGTCCTCCGCTCCTCGTGCGCCGCGAGCCGCGCGCCGAGCGTCGCGAACCGCAGAGACGCCCACAGAAAAAACAAGGCGCCGGCGAGGAGCGGCAGGAACGCGAGGCCAAAGAGCACCCGCGTTCTTCGCTTGGGCTCGAAGGAGAGCATCGGCCGCATGATAGCGTGGGCGGAGCACGGCCCCAACCAAAGACGTTCCGGCAGCGCCGCCCACGCGGACGAATCCACCCGCGTGATGTAGATCGCCTCGCCACATCGTCCCGGACACGCGCTCCTGCCCTGGCGGACCTTCCACGATTTCCGCAACCACTCGCGCGCCGCGTCATCCAATGGATCGGCGCTCGCGAGCGATGCCCGGCGGCCCACGAGGACCCCGGACGCGTGCTCGCTGCGAGCGCCGTCCTTTTCGCCTCCAAGGCCCAACGCGGGAACGAACGATCATGCCGACGAACCTCGGCGGGGCCGCGCGCCTCGCTCTTTTGCCCCTCGCCCTGCTCGCGCTCGCCGCGAGCTGCGCCTCGGCGCCCGACGCCGAATGCACGGACGGACCCATTTGCGAGACGAGGGCCACCGGCGAACGTTACGTGGTGCCGCGCTGCGTCCCCGCCTGGAACGACGGACCCGTGCCCGCCGACTGCGGCGTCTTCGTCTCCACGCTCGGCGACGACAAAGGCCCGGGCACCCAGGACAAACCTTTCCGCACCCTCGCCCACGCCGCCTCGGTCGCCGGCACCGAACAGCCGATCTATGCCTGCGCCGAGGACTTCTCCGAGCGCCTGGTCCTGCCCGCCGGCGCGAGCCTCTTCGGCGGCCTCGATTGCCGCGAAGGCTTCCGCTGGAAAGACAAATCCCAGAAGACCCGGCTCTATGGCGCGCCCGACGAGATCCCGCTCGTGCTCGCGCCCGGCCCCCGCGTGAGCCGCATTGAGGATGTCACCGTCTTCGCCGCCGCCGCGACCCGCCCCGGCGGCTCGTCCATCGCCCTGCTCGTCGATCACACGCACGTCGAGCTCCGGCGCTGCGACCTGCGCGCCGGCGCAGGCGCGGACGGCGAGGACGGCACGAACCTGCCCTACGATCCTGAACTCGAAGGATCCAACGGCCACGACGGCCAGGCGGCCTGCGTCGCCGCGCCCGACCTCGGGACCCCGGGCGGCGCGCGCGTCGAGCGCATGTGCGAAGGCGGCAGCGTCACCGTGGGCGGCCAGGGCGGCGACGGCGGCGCGATCGTGCCGGTCTCGTTGCAATCGACCCCCGGAAAGGCGGGTGAGATCGGCGCGCCCGCCGTGGCGAGCTTCGGCCAAGGCGGCGCGGGCGACGCGGGCGCGGGCTGGAGCTGCGCGGCCGGAAAAGGCACGCCCGGCAATCAGGGCTCCCGGGGCATTCCGGGCACGGGCGCCGCGGGCTTCGGCCGCCTCGACGCGGCAGGGTATTTCGGCATCACCGGCGGCACCGGCGGCCATGGTTTGCCCGGCCAAGGCGGCGGCGGCGCCGGGGGCGCGCGGGGCGCGGCCTCGATTTGCACCAATGCGATGCCCGGGGCCGGCGCGAGCGGCGGCAGCGGCGGCACGGGCGGCTGCGGCGGCAGCGGTGGCAAAGGCGGGGGGCCCGGCGGCGCGAGCATCGGCATTGCCAGCGTCGAATCGTCGATCGTGCTCTGGGACGGACGCGTCGCGGCCGATCGGGGCGGACGCGGCGGCCAAGGCGCCGATGGCCAGCCCGGCGGCAAAGGGGGCCTCGGCGGCAAGGGCGGCGCTGGCAAAGGCCTCTCCGCGCCCGACGCTTGCGAGGGCGGCGAGGGCGGGATCGGCGGCAACGGGGGCCCCGGCGGCGGCGGCCTCGGCGGGCCTTCCGTCGTGATCGCCCACATCGGCGCCGAGCCCGAGCTCCGCGGCATGGTCTCGCTCGCCACGGGCAAACCCGGCGACGGCGGCGAGGGCGGCGACGACGACGTCGCGGGCAACCGCGGCGCCCCCGGCATTGGCGCGCCCATCCGCCGCTTCTGACGCGCCGCGCTTGACGGCCGCGCGCTCTCGCGGCACCGTCCCGGAAATCGTGAAAGGGTCATCCATCGCCGTCGTCACCGGCGGCAGCGCGGGGATCGGGCGCGCCGTCCTCGAACGGTTCGTCCGTGCGGGCGCGCGCGGCGTGAACCTCGCGCGGCGCCCGAGTGGCCTCCCGGGCGTCGTGGATCTTTCCGTGGATCTCGCCGATCCCGCCTGGGAAAACGACCTGCCGCCGCGCCTCTTGCCCCTGCTCGACGGCGTCGAGCCGATTTGCCTCGTCCACAATGCCGCGGTCCTCCGCGAGGACACGGCGACGAACCTGACGGCCGCCGCGCTCCGCTCCGTCCTCGAATTGAACGTCGTCGCCCCGGCCGCGCTCAATCGGCTCCTCGACGCCCGCCTCGTGCCGGGCTCCTCGATCGTCTACATCGGCTCGACCCTCTCGGACATCGGCGTCCCGGGCAAGGCCTCGTATGTCACCTCCAAGCATGCGATCCTCGGCCTCATGCGGGCGACGTGCCAGGACCTCGCGGGCCGCGGCGTCACCACGGTCGCGGTTTGTCCTGGATTCACCGACACCGAAATGCTCCGCGCGCACCTCGGCCACGACGCGGCGCGCCTCGACGTCGTCCGGGAGCGCTCCACGTTCGGGCGCCTCATCGACCCCGAGGAAATCGCCGACGTCGTCGCCTTCTGCGCGCGCACGCCGGTCCTGCATGGCGCCGTGATCCACGCAAACCTCGGGCAGAAGGCGAGCTAGGGCATGAGCGCGCTCGCCGTACGCCTCGCCGGGATCACCGAGGGCCTCCCCCGGGCCTTCTGGACGCTCTGGGCCGGCATGCTCGTCAACCGGGCGGGCAGCTTCGTCGTCCCGCTCCTTTTCGTGTACCTCACGCAGCAGCGTGGCCTCGACCTGCCCACCGCGGGCCTCATCGCCTCGCTCTTCGGCGCCGGCTCCCTCGCGGGCACGATGCTCGGCGGCGCGCTCTCCGATCGCCTCGGCCGCCGCGCCACGATGCTCCTCGCGCTCGTCATGAGCTCCGTCTTCATGCTCGGGCTCGGCTTCGCGCGTGAAATCTGGCAGCTCGCCGCGGCCACGGTCCTCCTCGGCTTCTTCGCGGACATGTTCCGCCCCGCGAGCCAGGCCCTCGTCGCCGACGTCGTGCCGCCCGAGCACCGCGTGAAGGCGTTTTCCCTGCAATACTGGGCGACCAATCTCGGATATGCGTTCGCCGGGCTCCTCGGCGGCTTCATGGCGAAGCGCAACTTCCTCGCGCTCTTCGTCGGCGATGCGGTGACGACGCTCGTCCTCGCCGCCCTCATCTGGCGCTCCGTGCCCGAGAGCCGCCCGGCCGAGGCGCGGAACGACAAGCGCGGCAGCGTGCTCACGCCTTTCCTCGACGGAAAATACATCCCGTTCCTCGCGTGCAACCTCGCGCTCACGCTCGTCTTTTTCCAGCACCTCTCGGCCATGCCGGAGGACATGCGCCAAAAGGGGCTCACGACCGAGCATTATGGCATCACGATCGCCACGAATTGCTTGCTCATCGTGCTCGTCCAGCCCCTCGTCACGCGCTGGGTGAAGGGCGTCCCGCGCGGCGTCCTCCTCGCGACGGCCTCCACGCTGACAGGCCTCGGCTTCGGGGCCATGGCGCTCGCCTCCACGCTGCCGGCGTACATGGCCACCGTCGCCGTGTGGACCTTCGGCGAGATCCTCTTCGCGCCCGTCAACGCGAGCATCGTCGCCGACCTCTCCCCGCCGCACCTCCGCGGCCGATACCAGGGCGCGTTTTCCCTCTGCTTCAGCTTCGGCGCAATGGGCGCCCCCACGATCAGCACGCGCCTCCTGCCGAAGACGGGCCTGCCGGTCTTCTGGCTTCTCTGCCTCGTGCTTTGTGTCGTCGTCGCGGCCTTCCAGCTCGCCTGGGGCAAGAGCCTGCCCTCCCCCGACGCCAAGGACAAACCCTGACGCGCGCGGACCTCGGCGAACAGGCGCCCGGAAAAATGTGACACGGGTGCGCTGCCTCGCTGTAGCATGGTGCTTCCCCCCGAACGCGAGGTCCCCCGTGCTCCGACGACTCCTCTTCCCCATCGCTGGAATCGGCCTCTCCCTGTTCACGATCGCCTGCGGCGGAGGCGCGCAGACGACGGGTCCGCAGACGGCCGCGGGCGTGGACGCGCCGACGACGAAAGCAAAGAGGGCCTCGTCGGATCCGAACCTCGGCCGCGACAAGGAGCACCCGGTCCCCCGCTGCGGGCCGGTCGATAGCTACGCGTTCGTCTCGGAGTACACGTGCGAGGACGGCTCGCAGCCGCTCGGCGCCGATCCACGAAAAGGGCAGCGGGCGCGCTCGGGCAACGTCGGCGCGAACCACACGGGGCACATCATCGATCGGTACGTCGTCGCGTGCCCGGAGGGCGAGGTCGAGATCTTCGTCGACATGTACGGCTGTGAAGCCGCCGAACAGCGGCTCGACCAGTCGCGGGAGGCGGAAAACCCCTTTGGCCCGCCGGGCGAGCCGCTTCCGCGCGCGCGCCTTTTGGCGATCGCCACCATCTTCAAGAAGATGGCCCAGGCGCCGCTCTCGGAGGCGAGCCGCGAGCACCTCGGCAACGCGGTCGAGTGGGCCTCCGCGAGCCCCGACGTCGAGGTGACGCTTTGCCCGTGGTTCCGCGATTACATCGACGGCCCGAACCCGAAGAGCCGCTCCGGCGCGGCGACGATCCTCCTCGCCTTCACGATCGTCGGCGTCGCGGCGCACCAGATCGAGAACCCGCGCTCCGATCCGATGACCGCCCAGGTCGTGGGCCTGCGGACGGCCATCGGCGTGTATCGGGAGCTCCGGGACAACGGCAGCTTCCGCCCCGTGCCCGTCCTCGAAAAGCTCGACAAGGTCGAGTCCGAGGGCAAACTCGCGGACTGGTTCACCAAAAACGCGAATTGCGGCCCCTAGTCCCGAGGGGGACGCCTCGCGTCCCCCTCTCGGCCAGGCAAAGCCCGGCCGATTCACCCCCCGAGACGAGCTCGCTTCGCGACCTCGCAGAGCGCCGAACGATTCGGCGCTCTGTCAATCGATCCGCTCGAGCAGCGCCGCCGCTCCGAGCCCGCCCGCCGCGCAGATCCCCAAGAGCGCCGTCTCTTTGTCCGAACGAATGAGCTCGTTCGCCATCGTCGTCACCATGCGCGCGCCCGTCGCGCCGAACGGGTGACCAAGCGCGATCGAGCCGCCGTGCACGTTGAGCCGCGCCGGATCCACCTCGCCCACGGCCGCCGCTTTCCCGAGCCGCTCCCGCGCGAACGCCGCGCTGCCGAGCATCTTCAAGACGCAGAGCACCTGCGCCGCGAACGCCTCGTGGAGGTCCACGAGGTCGATCTGCGCGAGCGAACGCCCGGCCCGGTCGAGCACCTTCGGAATGGCGAGCGCCGGCCCCATGAGCAATTGATCCGCCGGATCGACGCCCACGTACGCCCACGAAGAAAACGCCGCCCGCGGCCGATACCCGAGCGCCCGCGCCTTCTCCTCGCTCATCAAGAGCACCGCCGCCGCGCCGTCCGTCAACGGGCTCGCGTTGCCCGCCGTCACCGTGCCGTCCTTCGCGAACACCGGCCGGAGCTTCGCGAGTTTTTCCTCGCTCGTATCCGCGCGCACGAGCCCATCGGCGTGCACCCATTTGCCTTCGCTCGTCTCGACGGGCGTCACCTCCTCGTCGAAGCGCCCCGACGCCATCGCCGCCGCCGCGCGGTGGTGCGAGCGCGCCGCGAATGCGTCCTGCGACGCGCGGGAAATCTCGTTTCGCCGCGCCATCTTCTCGGCCGCCTCGCCCATCACCTCGCCCGTCGTCCGCTCGGCGATCTTCGGCCGCGTCGGCAGGATGTCCGTGAACGGCGCGAGTTTCCCCACGGCCCCGAGGATCGCCTTGGGATCCGCCTTCCCCAGCGCCACCGGCGCGAGCGCGTGCACCACCTTTTGCGGCAGCTTGATCTCCGCGTTGCTCGTCGAATCGCTCCCGCCCGCGATCACGATATCCGCCTCGCCGCGCTCGATCGCCGCGGCCGCGAGCGTCACCGCTTGCAGCCCCGACGCGCACGCCCGCGTCACGGTCATCGCCTCGCACGCCGGATCGAGCCCGAGGTCCAGGGCGATCTCGCGCCCCACGTTCGGCGCCGTCCCCGGCAGGATGACCCCGCCCCATACAATGGACTCGACGTCACGCCGCCCGAGGTTCGCCTTCGCCAAGAGCCCCCGCGCCGCGGCCACGCCGAGCGCGATCGTATCGAGCTTCGTGAAATCCGTGAATGCCTTGACGAACGGCGTCCGCAGCCCGTCCACGACCACCGCCCGCCGCCCCGTTTTTCCGGTCAACCCCATGTTCCCTCACGCGCCGATGAGCGCGCCTCCGCAGACCCGCACCGTCCGCCCCGTGATCCCCGCGGCCCCCGGGCTCGCGAGGAACGTGATGACCTCGGCCACGTCCTCGGGCAAACCACCTTGCCCGAGCGCGGCGAGGCGCCGCCCTGCTTCACGCACGGCCACCGGGATCGCCGCCGTCAGCCGCGTCTCGATGAACCCCGGCGCGACCGCATTCACCGTGATCCCCCGCTCGGCCAAGCTCGGCGCGAGCCCCGCGACGAGCCCGAGGATCCCCGCCTTCGAGGCCGCATAGGCCGATTGCCCGACGTTACCCGCGATCCCTGCGATCGACGACAGGCACACGACACGCCCGCCTTCCCGCAGCAACGGTTCGAGCGCCTCGTGGGTCCGGACGACCGCGCCGAGGTTCACGGCGAGCACCTCGTCCCATTGCTTCTCGCTCATGCGCCCGATCGTCTTGTCCCGCGTGATCCCCGCGTTGTGCACGACGACATCGAGCCCGCCGAGCGCCCGCACCACGTCCGCGATCTTCGCCGGCGCATCGTCCGCCCCGAGATCCACGAGCAGCGCCGTGCCATGAATCGAGCGCGCGAGCTGGCTCGTCGGCCCGTCGTCGCCGGGCCTGTCGAGACAGACGACGTGCGCCCCTTCCTCGGCGAGCCGCCGCGCCGTCGCCGCGCCGATGCCGCGCGCCGCGCCCGTCACGACCGCGACCTTCTTTTCGAGCGGCCGCACGAACGGAGGTTTGTCGCCCGGGGCCTTCGTCCGCGCATCGACGACGAACGGCTGCGCCGTGACGAACGCCGACCGCGACGAAAGCAAGAATCGGAGCACCGGCCCGAGGCGCGCCTCGGCGCCCTTCTCCACGCGCACGAGGTTCGCCGTCGCGCCCCCGCGGCCGATCTCCTTCGCCACGCTCCGGACGAACCCTTCGAGCGCGGCTTGCGCGGCCGACGCCGCGGCCCCCTTCCCGCTCGGCCTCCCGATCACGAGCACGCGGCCCGATTTCGCGAGGCGAGGGACGAGCGGGTGAAACGTCTCGTAGAGCGCGCGAAGCCCCGCGACGTCCCGGAGCCCCGTCGCGTCGAAGACCACGCCCGCGACACGCTCGTTGTCCCCGAGCGCCGCGAGCGCGCGCGCGGGCCTGCCGTAGGCTTCTCCCGGCGCGGCGAACGCGGCCGCGATCGCATCCGAGCCCGTCCCATACGCATTCGCGCCCGCCGACGCGAGCGTCTCGGCGATCTCGGGCAAAAGCTCCGCGCCCGGAGGCGCGCCCACGACCATGCACAAGTCCGCGAGGGGCCTCTCCCGCCACGGTCCGCGCGCGCGCCGCAGCGGCACGGGCAGCGGAATGGGCAACCCGAGCGCATGCACGACCTTCCGCGCCTGGGCGTTCTTTCCGATCTGAAGTAGCACGTCGCTCATGGCCTGATCTCCACTTCGAAACGACCTTCGAGGTAACTGCCGCCGCCATTCGCGTCCCCCACCCAGATCCCGGAGGACGAATCCACGTACACGCCGGCCCGCGCGGGCAGGACGAGCGGGCGCGTGAATCGCACGTCGATCGTCGAAAGCCGGCTCGGATCCCCCGCGAGCCGCGCCCGGTTCAAGGCCTCCATCGCCCGCGCCAGCGTCGAGAACCCGTGCAGGATGCACGACCGGAAGCCCGCCGCGCGCGCGTACGGCGCGATCCAGTGGATCGGATTGAAATCCCCGGTGAGCTTGGCGAAATCGAGGCCCGCGCTCTCCGGGATGCGGGAAAACGCGATCTCCCGCGCCTCGGCCGGCACCGTCGGCCGCGCCTTCTTCTCCTTGCCTTCGCGCTTCTCGAGCGGAATGAACGTGCGCATCTCGGCCACGAGCGCCATGCCGGCGCTCTCCGTGCCCGTCTCGATGACCTGCGTGACGAGCGCCCGGTGGCCATCGTCGTCCACGCGATCGATCCGGGCGCGCACGCGGAGCGGCTCGTTCGCGGGCAACATCGCGCGTTGCTCGATCCGACAACCCGCGTTCACCACGCGGCTCAGCGGATACGGCAGCACCGCGAGCGCCCGCGCCGCGAGGGGAAAACCCCATTGCGGGAACATGTGCGCCGGCAGCCGCCCGCGATACCACGCCGGATCGCCGCCCACGTGGCGCACGTAATCCCGCACGAGGTCCGCGGGTCGCGGCGGGAGCTCCGCTTCGAGCCACCCGCCCCGCTCCGGATCGATCCCGCTCGCCGGCCGGCGCATCACCGACGCGAGCACCGCCTGCCCCATTCCTCGCAGCACCGGGAGCTGCGAGAGCACGTGTTTCGTCGATACACCCATGGGTCTCACTCCGCGGCGACGGCCTGCTTTTCGGCTTCGGGCGCGAGCATCGCGAGGATACGCCCGCCCGTCGTGGTGATTTCCTCGTGGAGCGCGCGCGCCCGGAGCTCGGCCCGATCGAGGTACCGCTCGGCGAGCTCCCGCCGCCCCGGATGTCGTTTCGCCTGCGCGACGAGGATCTCCGCGATCGCCTCGTCCGCGAGCAGCCGGATCAGCCGCTCGGCGTGCAACATCGCGAGCGAGAAATCACGCTTCGGATCCCAGCCCTTCGTGAGCGCGTCACGCCAGCCCGCGAACGGCACGACCGAGAGCGTCCGCAGCTTGCCCGCCGCCGTGCGCGCGAGCAGGTGCTGCTGGGCCGAGAGCGAATACCCCTGCACCCGCGCGAGGCGCCGATCGAGCTCGTCTTTCCCGGTCAATGCGCCGAGCCGCGCGTCCGCGATCCGCGCGAGGAAATCACGCGGCCGCTTGATGGCGCCGATCAGCGTGTCCTTCATGGCCATGAGCGCCTGGATCTGGCTCGTCCCCTCGTAAATGGGCATCACGAGCGCGTCGCGCAGGAGCTTCTCCGCGCCGTAATCCTTCGTGTAGCCGACGCCCCCGTGGATCTGGATCGCGCGCCGGGCGATCTCCACGGCCTTCTCCGCGGCCAGGTATTTGAGCAGCGGCGTGAGCCTGCGCGAGCGCGCGCGCCACTTCGGCAGATCACGCGAGACACGCGCCCGCTCGGCCGGGCCGAGCCCCGCCGAGAAGCGCTCGAAGAGCACGAGCTTCTGCGCCATCTCCTCGCTGTATGCGGCTTCCACCGCGAGCGCCCGGAGCCCCTGGATGTCCGTGCGCATCTCGTCGAGGGAATCGGCGATCATCTCGTGCCGCGCGATGGGCTTGCCCATCGAACGCCGCTCCTCGGCATACGCCTTCGCCAAACGATACGCGCCCTCCGCGAGGCCGATGCTCTCGAACCCCACGCCGAGGCGCGCGTTGTTCATCAGCACGAGCATGTACTTGAAGCCCTCGCCGCGCTTGCCGATGAGCTCACCAGGCACGTTGTCGAACGAAAGCGCCGCCGTCACCGAGCCGTGATGGCCGAGTTTTTCCTCGACCCGATCGATCGTCACGTACCGCTTGCGCGTCCCGTCCGGCAAATCGTCGTACGCTTTGACGAGGAACATCGAGAGCCCGCCGAGCCCGGTGAACGGATCGTCCAGGTCCTTCGCCGCCTCGGTCCGCGCGATGACGAAATGGTACTTTCCGTGGCCCGACGTGATGAAAATCTTCTGGCCCGAAAGATACCAGCGCCCATCGGGCCCGAGCTCCGCGCGCGTGCGCAGCGCCGCCATGTCGCTGCCTGCGTTCGGCTCCGTGATATCCATGCAGCCCCAGGCGTCCCCGCGGGCGATCTCCTCGATCGCCTCGGCGAAACGCGTGGAATCGATCCGCCCGCGGGACGGGTCGAGCACCGTCGATCCCTCGTGGATCGAATACACGAGCATGGCCATCGCCATCCCGCCGTGGAACGAGTGATGCGTCATCACCGAGACATCGGCGCGCGCGATCATCTCTCCGGAGAGGTAATACAGAAGCAGCGGCGCATTCAGTCCGCCGAGCTCGCGCGGCAGGCAAAGCCTGTGCAGCTCCGCCGCCTTGATCGCGTCGAAGATCTGGTTCATCGCCGGACCCGCGATCGCCTCGCCGCCTTCGAGGTGCGTGTCCTCGCGGTCGATCGCGGCGGCGCGCGTGGCGATCTGCTCGGCCGCGAGCGCGCCCGTGGATTCGGCCACTTCGCGATAGAAGGCCACGGCCTCCTGGGGTGTCTTGAAGCCGTCCTCGGTTCGATAACCGAGCTCGGTCACCTCGACGAGCGGAGCCCAGTCGACGCCTTCCTCGAAATGGAACCGCAGGTCGTCGTTGTCGGTGAAGAAATTGGCCATGGATTCACCTTTTCGGAGGGGCCCCGCCGCGCGGCCGGGCGGGGGTGAACAAGCTCGCGCGCGCGATCCGGGCGAGCTCCTTGTCGCTGCGGGCGCGCGCCTCGTCGTCGAGCGCCCCTTGCATCACGGACGCGGTCGCGACCGCGGAGATGACGAAAAGCATCACGTGCACCACGTACGTCTCCGGATCGACGTCGGCGTGGTGTTTTCCCGCGGCCTGCCCCGAGCGAATGTACCCCGCGACCGCTTCGAGCCACGGACGCACCGGCCCTCGCAAGAGCTTCCGCATCTCGGCGGGCCGATCGAGCGCCTCGCGCAGCACGACCCGCGCGCGATCCGGATCCGCGGCGAAAAACGCCGAGAGCTCGCCGAACACCGCCTCGAATCGATCCTCGCTCGCCGCCGCCGCGAGCAAGAGCCGCGGCAGCGTATCGTTCCAGTGGGCGAGGATCGCGTCGAGGACCGCCTGGCGCAGGTGCTCCTTCGACGGGAAATGATGCAGCACCGCCTGTTTCGTCAGCGAAACCTCGTCGGCCACGGCCTGCACGCTGGTCGCGTCGAAGCCCTGCGCCGCGAAGAGGCGCGTCGCCGCGGCGACGATGGCGCGCGGCACGTCGGGGTCGGAAGAACGGGCGAGAACCATCCGGTCAGGAGTTCCCTACCAGTTGGTAAGCCGTTGGTCAAGCGGCGTCTGCCGGCCCGCGTCATGGAGCCGCCGCGCCGGGTCGGACGTACGTCTGCCGGCCCATCGAACCGCCGTCCCGCGAAGCCGCGAAATGGATGGCACGACGCGTAACATTCGTGCTACCAGCTCTGGACGGGATTTCGCTTGCGCCCGCGCCTCTTTCTCCCTTCGACCCTCTTCCTCCTGGCATCGCTCGTCGTTTTGCCCGCGCGCGCGCACGACGAGGTCACGCCGCCGGTGCCGAAGCGCCAGCCTGCGCCCGCGTGGCCCGATGGGCGCGCCGAGGCGCACGACGTCATCGTCCCGCTTTTGATCACGGTCGGCCCCGACGGCCGCGCCGTGGCGATCGAGATCGAGGCGAGCGTCTCGCCGGCCTTCGACGCCGAGGCGATCCGCGCCGCGGCGCAGTGGACATTCGAGCCCGCGCGCCAGAGCGGCACGGCCGTGAAGGCGCGGATCCGGATGATCGCACGATTCGAGGGCAAGGCGGAGGTTCCCCCGGACAAACCGGCGAACCAACCGGCGCCCGGCCTCCTGGATCCACCCCCGCATCCACATCCGCACCCTCCGCCGCCGCCTGCTCCGCCTCCGATTGCCGTGACCGTCCGTGGCGAGGGGCCGCCGCGCAGCGCCTCCGAAATCGTCCAGAAGCGCGACGTCCTCACGGCGGCCCCGCACCGCACGGCGAGTGATCTTCTGCGCGTCGTGCCCGGCGTCTTCACCACGCAGCACGGCGGGCAGGGCAAGGCGCATCAGATTTTTTTGCGCGGCTTCGACGCGGCGCACGGGCAGGACATCGAGCTCCGCGTCGCAGGCGCGCCCGTGAACGAGGTCTCGAACGTCCACGGCCAGGGATATGCCGACCTGCATTTCGTGATGCCCGAGGTCGTGAAGAGCGTCCGCGCCAAGGCCGGGCCCTACGACCCGAGGCAAGGCGATTTCGCGATCGCGGGGACCATCGAAATGGATCTCGGTCTGGCCGAGACAGGTTTTTCCGCGTCCCTCGGCCTCGGCACCTACGGCGAGCGACGCCTCTTCCTCGCCTATCGGCCCGCGGGCACGACCGAAGCGACGTTCGGGGCCTTCGAGGCGCAAAGCACCGACGGATTCGGCCCCTCCCGCGCCGCGCGCCGCGCCTCGGCGATCGCCCAGCACGTCATTCCCCTCGGCGCGACCCTCTCGGCCCGCGTCATGGCCTCGGCCTATGCAGCGCGCTTCTCCTCGGCGGGCGTCCTCCGCCTGGACGACGTCGAGCGTGGCCTCGTCGATCGATTCGCGACCTACGACGCGCGCCAGGGCGGCGATTCGACGCGTCTCCAGGTCGTGCTTTCCCTCGACCACGACGACGAAGACGGCAAAGCGCGCTTCTCCTTCACGCCCTACATCACCCTGCGTGGCCTCCGGCTCCGCGCCAACTACACGGGATTCCTCCTCGACCCGATCGACGGCGATTCGCAGCAGCAGATCAACGAGGCGACGACGTTCGGCGTGTCCACCCATTACCACCGCAAGACGCCGATCTTCTCCCCGGAGGACGCCCTCGAAATCGGCGTCCAGGCCCGCGGCGACCTGATCGAGCAATCCCAGCGCCGGCTCTCGGTCATCACGGATCGCGTGATGGACACCCTCGTCGACGCCCGCGTCCGCGCGGCCGACGTCGCCGGCTACGTCGACGCCTCGCTCCGGCCGCTCCGCCGCGTGGTGATCCGCGGCGGCGTGCGCGTCGACGGGCTCTTTTATGGCGTCACGGACCTCGCCGCGGGCGAAGGCGCGGGCGCAGCACGCGCCGCCATGGGCGCACGCGTGGGAGGAAAAGCGACGGTCGACGTCACCTTGCTCCCGGGCCTGCACGCGGTCGCGAGTTATGGCGACGGTTTTCGTTCTCCGCAGGCCCGGACCCTCGGCGACGGCGAACGCACGCCCTTCACGACCGTGCGCTCCTTCGAGGCCGGCCTTCGTTATGCCGACGGCGACCGCACGCGGGCAAACCTCGCTGTCTTTCACACCCGCCTCTCCGACGATCTCGTCTTCGACGAAAAGGCGACCGCCTACGAACGCGTCTCCGCAACGCAACGCACGGGCTTTGCGCTCGATTTCGTCCTCCGCCCGCGCGCGTGGATCGTCGAGAGCGGCAGCGTCACGTACACCCGCGCATCCTTCACAGCGGGCCCCGATATCGGCTCGCTCGTCCCCTACACGCCCCAGCTCGTCGCGCGCACCGACGTCGCGCTCACGCCTCGCCTCGCCCGCCTCTTCGGCCGTGATCTCGTGGGCAAGATCGGCGTCGGCCTCGCGTACCTCGGCGCCCGGCCCCTGCGCTTCGCGGAGTTTGGCCGGGACATCTTCCTCGCCGACGCCACGCTCGGCGCCAGGCTCCGCGAGGTCGAGATCGAAATCGACGTTTACAACCTGCTCGACGCGAAATGGTACGACGGCCAGTTCACCTACGCATCGAGCTTCACCCGCGGCGCGGCGCTCTCGCTCGTGCCGCTCAACCACGTGACGGTGGGCGCGCCGCTCACCTTGATGGGCACCTTGTCCCTCCACATCTAGCAGCGAGCAACAGATGAAGCGCTCGATGGTTCGTATGGGCCTCTCCTCCGCCGCCGGTGTTTTCCTGGTCGGCCTCTCCCTCGCCGCGGGCGCCCTCGCCTCCGCCTGCGGACCCGCCGAGACCACGAGCGGCAAGCGCGTCGCTTTGCAGACGCGTATCGTCGCCGACGACGGGATCGACGCGCCGTTCGTCAATGCCTACGGCTGGTCGATCCGCCTCTCGCTCGCCGCCGTCTCCGTCGGTCCTCTCTATTACTTCAATGGCGCGCCGATCTTCTCGGCCTCCGCCGCGCCTCTGCCCCCACGCGACCGCTTCGCGCGATTCCTCGGCCTCGGCCTGGCCCACGCGCACCCCGGCCACTACCAGGCCGGCGACGCGATGGGCCAGGTGCTCGTCTCGTCCTCGGTCGACCTCGCGCAAGGCCCCGCGGACCTCCCGCCCGGCGACGGCGTGACGGGCCTCTATCGCTCCGGGCGCTTCTCCTACGAGCCCGCGCCCGTGGGCGACGCGAAGGACACGCTCGCGGGGCACGTCGTCGTGCTCGAAGGCGAGGCGCAAAAGGACACGCTGACGCGAATCTTCCGTGTCGAGGCCGACGCTGCCGACGTCCTCGACGCCTATGGCGAGCCGCGCCTCGAAGGGTGCGCCTTCGAAGGCGCGCCCGACGTGCAAAACGACGGGACCATCACGATCCACGTCGCGCCGAGCGTATGGCTCGATCAGGCCGAATTCGACGCGGTTCCGGAGAGCACGGACGGTTCGCCCGTGGTCCTGCCGCGGGACGGCGTGGCCTTCCGTGCGATCACGCGCGGCTTCAAAAAAGGGGCCGCTGTGACCTTCGACTATTCGACACCTTGAGGAGAAAACACATGAAGACTCTGTTTGGCATCACGCACCTTTGCCTCGCCGCCGCGCTCCTCGCCGGCTGCGGCGCCGACGAGACCGCGGGCACGGGGGACGTGGTGTTCACGACCTGGGGCGAGGGGTACATCGAGGAGGAGATCCCCGCGTCCGCATTCGAAGACGGCTGGGCGATCAAATTCTCGAAGTTTCTCGTCGTCCTCGGCGGCATGCGCATCGCCGACGATTCCAACGCTCCTGGCCTCGAGGTCACCACCACGAAGCTCGTCGATCACGTAGCCCCGGGGGTCAAGCCGCTCGCCACGTTCGCGAATCTCGAGCCCAAGCCCTGGACGAAGGTGAGCTTCGAGATTCGCCCCGCGGCGGGCGATACCGAGCTCGGCGACGGCGCGACCGCGGCCGACCTCGACGCGATGAAGCAAGGCAAATACGCCATCTGGGCCGAGGGCGAGGCCACGCAGGGCGCCATGAAAAAGACGTTCCGCTGGGGCTTCGGCGTGCCCACGATGTACGCCGAATGCAAGGGCGAGAAGGACGGCCGCGAGACGCACGGGGTCCTCGTCACGAACGGCGGCACCGACAACGTCGAGATCACGATCCACGGCGATCACCTGTTCTACGACGATCTGCAATCGCCGAACGCGAAGCTGCGCTTCAACGCCCTCGCCTCGGCCGACACGGACAACGACGGCGAAATCACGCTCGCCGAGCTCACCGCAAAAAAACTCGTGGACATCGATCCCGCCGACGGCGCCTATGGCACGGGCGCGGTCGACGTGAACGACCTCGGCGCGTTCGTCACGGACCTGTCCCGCACCGTGGGGCATTTCCGCGGCGAAGGCGAGTGCATCGCGACCGATCCGAAATGACCCTTTCCCCCTGACGGAAAAGGGCACCCCCGCGACCACGGAGTGACGATTTTCGTCACCGAAACCTTGACGCATCCCGGCATACGCCGGCCCTCCGCTCCGCATTTTGGCATCAAAGCCCAGGATCCAGGGCGATGCGTGCATGGCACGTCACGTGCTTGTCGCGCGCTCCCCAGGGGAGCGAAGAACATGAAGCGGCGGAGGGAAGGGCGAGGCTTCACCCTGGTCGAGCTGATGATCGTGGTCGCCATCGTCGGCGTCCTGGCATCCCTCGCCATCTTCGGCGTGCGGCGTTATCTCGCCGCGGCGAAGGTCGGCGAGGCCAAGCAGACCATCGGCGCCATTGCACGTGCCATTGCGATGCTCACCGAACGCTCGGTGAAGAGCGAGGTCCTCCCCCTCGGCGGCCTCTCGGAGTCGAGCCTCACGACCTGGTGCCCCGAATGCGGCGGCACCATGCTCTGCGTCACGCCGCAGAGCGTCCCCGCGGCCCGAAAATACCAGCCCGAGAACTTGAACGGCAAGGACTTCGACCAGTGTTGCTGGCGCTGCGTCCGCTTCGGCCTCGATGACCCCACGTATTACCAGTATCGGTATTCCGTGGGTCAGGCCTATCTCGGACCGCCCCTCGGCGGGCCCGACCCCGGCACCACGGGCGTCGAGATCGCCGCCGTGGGCGACCTCGACGGCGACGCGTCCACGAGCATCTTGACCCTCACCGGCACGCGCGAAGCCCCCACGGGTCAGTTCCGCTTCTCCACGCAGGTCTTCGTGTCGAACGAGCACGAGTGAGAATCACGCCGCCCGCGGCGTCTCCACCTCCACTGGCCAGGCCGCCGCAGGCGCCGCGCGCAGCGCAATCGCGAGCACCTCGTCGAGCGTCTCGACGAAGTGGAAATGCAGCGACCGCAGCACCTCCTCCGGGAGATCTTCGAGTTCGGCCTCGTTGTCCCGCGGCAGGATGATCTCGGGAATGCCCGCCCGGTGCGCGCCGAGCACCTTTTCCTTCACGCCGCCGATCGGCAAGACCCGCCCGCGCAGCGTGATTTCCCCGGTCATCGCGACGTCCCGCCGGACCCGTTTGCCCGAGAGCGCCGACACGATCGCCGTCGCCATCGTCACGCCCGCGCTCGGCCCGTCCTTTGGAATCGCGCCGGCGGGCACGTGGACGTGGATGTCCCGCCCCTCCAGCCGCTCGCGCGGCACGCCGAGCGCCGCGCCGTGCTCGCGCGCATACGTGAGCGCCGCGCGCCCGCTCTCTTTCATGACGTCGCCGAGCTGCCCCGTCAGCACGAGCTCGCCCTTGCCGGGCACGATGCTCGCCTCGACGTGCATGATGTCGCCCCCCTCCTGCGTGTAATACATGCCCGTGGCGACGCCGAGCTCGTCTCGATCGAGCGCGGTCGTGGGCCGCATCCGCGGGCGCCGGAGGAGCGCGCGGACGTCCGCCACCGTGTCGACCCGCACCCGCTGCGCCGCGCCCGTCGCAATCCGATGGGCCGCTTTCCGCGCCAGGGAGCCGATGGCCCGTTCGAGCTGCCGCACGCCCGCCTCGTGCGTGTAGCTCGTGATGATGTCGAGCAGCGCCACGTCCGACACCACGAGCTGCTCCTCTTCGAGCGCGCACTCGCGCTGCTGCCGCGGCAAGAGGTATCGACGAGCGATCTCGAGCTTTTCAATCTCCGTGTATCCGGGGAACGTGATCGTCTCCATGCGATCGAGCAGCGGCGCGGGGATGCCCTCGCGCAGGTTCGCGGTGCACACGAAGAGCACCTCCGAGAGATCGAAGGGCAAACCCAGGTAATGGTCGACGAACGTCACGTTTTGCGCCGGATCGAGCACCTCAAGGAGCGCCGCCGCCGGATCGCCCTGGTACGAGACGCCGAGTTTGTCGATCTCGTCCAGCGTGAAGACGGGGTTTTTCGAGCCCACGCGCCGCATGCCCTGGAGGATGCGGCCTGGCATCGCGCCGACGTACGTGCGCCGGTGCCCGCGGATGTCGGCCTCGTCGCGTGCGCCGCCAAGCGAGACGCGGATGTATTTGCGCCCCATCGCCCGCGCAATGCTCTCCGCGATGCTCGTCTTTCCCGTGCCGGGCGGCCCAAGGAAGAGCAGGATCGGCCCACGCGCGGCCCGCTGCGCCCGCTCGGGCGCCGAGATCTGTCCCTTCAGGCGCAATTTGATCACGCTGAGCAGCTCGAGCACCCGGTCCTTCACGTCGCCGAGGCCGTAATGGTCCTCGTCGAGGATCCGCCGCGCCATTTCGAGATCGACGTGGTCGTCCGTCCGCCGGCTCCATGGCAAATCGCCGACCCATTCGAGCCAGCTCGTCACGACCTGCGCCTCGGGCGAGGTCTCGCGGCTCATCCGCCGCAGCCGCCCGAGCTCGCGGCGCACCTCCTCGCGCACCTCGATCGGCAGGTCCGCCGCGTCGATCTTCTTCTCCAGCCGATCCGCGATGCCCGCCTCGTCCTCCTCGCCGAGCTCTTTCTGGATCGCCTTGAGCTGCTCGCGCAGGTAAAGCTCGCGCTGCCGCTCGCCGAGCTCCTCTTGCACCGTCGTCCGGATCTTCTCCTGCGTCTCGGCGATCCCGATCTGCCGGTGCAAGTGCACGGTGAGCGCGCGCAGCCGCTCGACGGTCCGGAGCGTCTCCAGGAGCCCTTGTTTCTCGGCCACCGGGAGGTCGAGGTAAAACGCGACGTGATTCGCGAGCGCGCTCGGGTCCTCCACGCCGCCGAGGAACTGCTCGAGCGCCTCTTTCGGCGCCCCGCGGCGCTTGCCGTACTCGATCGCTCGCTCGCGCACCTCACGGGCGAGCGCGAGCACGACCGCCTCCTCGCCCGGGCGCCGAGGCAGATCCGCGAGCTCCACACAAGCGGCGCGCAGGATCCCGTCCTCGGTGACATAACGCAGCGCCGTGGCACGGCGCTCGCACTGCAAGACGAGCGAGAGCCCCGTCCCCAGCCGCTGGACCTGGGCGATCCGCCCGATCACGCCGACCGCGAACAGACTGCTCTCCGTCGGCTCCTCGGAGGTGTCACGCTGGGCGACGGCGAAGACGCGCTTGTCCTCCCCGTCGGCGCGCAGCGCTATCTCGACCGCTCGCAGGGTCTTCAGCCTTCCTGCGGTGATCGGCGTCGCGAGACCGGGAAACAGCACGGTGTCGCGCAGTGGGAGGACGGGCAAGGTGAACCGTTCGGCCATCATTTCCCCCGGGATTCGGTGGTCCAATCGATGTCTGCGAGGGCCGTGCCATCGGGGACGTCACCGATCGTCCACCGAGAAGCGCGCCGACACGCCTCCGCCGCGCGCCCGTGCGCCGCGCGGAGCACAGACCGGGCGCGCGGTCGCGGGCGGACGGTGATAGGGTTCGTCGCGCCATGTCCATCGAGATTCGCCTCCTCGGCCCCGAGCATGCGGACGAGTTTGCCCACCCCATCCGGACTGCTTTTGGTCTCGCGCCCTCCCCGGAGCGCACGGAACGATCCCGAAAACTGACGGAGCTCGTCACGCGGATCGGGGCCTATGACGGGAGCACGATCGTCGGCAGCGCCGGGGCGTTCGCCTTCGACTTCACCACGCCGGGCGGCGGTACGGTCCCGACCTCGGGCCTGACGATGGTCGCGGTGATCCCGACGCACCGGAGGCAAGGCATCCTGCGCAAGCTCATCGAGCGGCAGTTCGCGGACGCGCGGGAGCGCGGGCAGCCCCTCGCGGCGTTATGGGCGACCGAGGCGTCGATCTACGGCCGTTTCGGGTATGGACTCGCGGCCTTCGCGGGCGACGTGTCGATCGAGCGTGATCGCTCCGCATTCGTGGGCTCGCCCGTTCCTTTCGCGGCGCGCTTCGTGACCGAGGAAGAGGCGCACGAGCGGATCCCGCCGATCTACGAGCGCGCGCGCCGCGCCGCGCCGTGCATGCCCTCGCGCTCGCCCATGTGGTGGAGCACGCGGAGGCTGCTCGACGCGGAGTCGATGCGGGCCGGCTCGGGGCCGCTGCAGCGCGTGGTGTTCCAGATCGACGGCCGCGACGAGGGGTATGCGCTTTATCGCGTCCGCCTCGAACACGTGGAGCCGCAGATCCCGACCACGGTCGTGACGGTGCAGGAGGCGATGGGCGCGACGCCCGCGGGCACGCGCGCCGTGTGGCGGTACCTCTGCGACATCGACCTCGCGACGCGGATCAACGCCACGTGTTTGCCCCCGGATCACCCGCTCTTCCTCTTGCTCGCCGAGCCGCGGCGGATGCATTACCGCACGTACGACTCGGTATGGGTCCGCCTCGTGGACGTACCCGCGGCGCTCGCGGCGCGCAGGTATGGCGCGGAGGGCACGATCGTGATCGAGGTCGACGATCCCTTCTGCCCGTGGAACACGGGTCGATATCGGCTCGACGCGGGCACCTCACGCGCGGCGCGGACCGAGGAGCCTTGTGATTTGCGGGTCTCGGCCGCAGCGCTCGGCTCGGCGTACCTCGGAGGATTTTCGTTCTCCCGCCTCGCGGAGGTCGGCGGCGTCGAGGCCAGGACCGAAGGCGCGCTCGAACGCGCCGATCGGATGTTCGTCGCCCCGCGCCACCCGTATTGCCCCGAAATTTTCTGATTATTGCTGCATTTCCGGCGGCGGCCCCGGCGGCCTGGGGCCCCGGGGGCCCGGGGGCCGGAGCCCCTTGGGCAAACGTGGCCTCGGCCCTTCCTCCGGCTTTCCGTTCAGCGGCCCCCGGCGCGGGCCTTTCCTCACGCCCTCTTCGTTCGGGTCCTCGGCGCGGGACATCGGCGCCTCGTCCTCGGCCTCGCCCTCGCCGCCGCCGGCCCGATCCTCGGCTTCGGCGTTCTTGTCGTCGGCATCGGCGTCGAAGGCGAGCCGCTGCGAGAGCGGCATCTCGGGCAGCTCGAGCAGCGCGCCGTCCGCGAGGAACGGCAAGATGTTGATGTACGCGTTCATCGCGTGACAAACCGAGTCTGTCCGGACGTACCGTTCCCGCACGCTCCAGAACACGCCGCCCGCGGCGGCCTTCGGGTTCTTCACCACGAAATCGTTCTCGGCGCCGTAGGTGTATTGCATGATCTGCCGGACGGCGGCGACCACGGCGTCCTTGTAGCCGTCGCAGTTCTCCTTGCCTTTGTCCCGGCAGAACATGAACACCTCGCTCATGACCTCGGCGAGCCAGCCCGTGCCGCTGCTCGAAAGCGAGCCCTTCCAGCGCCCGTGCCGGTAGGCGTCCTCGGGCCGCTTCCACTGCCGCCCGAGCAGATCACGCGAGCAACGGAAGACCAGGTCCTCGATGCGTTTGTCGCCGGTGGACTTCGCGAAATCGAGCAGCGAGAGGACGAGCCAAGAGCTCGAGATCGGGTTCGGCTTGCGGTACTCGTCGCCGACGTAGCAGCCGTTCTTTTCGACCTTCTGCGCGAGGAACATCGCCGTCGTCGCGGCGGCGTCGAGGTACTTCGTGTCCTTCGTCGCGCGGTGCAAGCGCGAGAGCGCCGAGAGGACCTGCCCGGTATAAAGCGTCGACTCCTTCGCCTGCACGGACCAGGGCCCGCCCTCGTGCTGGCTCAACGACGCGCGCACCGCGCCCGTGGGGAGCTGCATCGAAATGAGCCAATCCCCGGCTTTGCGCGCGGCATCCATGTACTTCGTTTCCTTCGTCAGCGCGTGCAGCTCGAGCAACGTGAAGACCGTCTTCGATGCCGTGCCGACGACCAGCTTTCGCTCGGGTTTGCCGCGCTTGAGGTCGAGCGTGTAGAAGAACCCTCCCGCGGTGTGGTCGCGCTCGTCGCGGCTCTGCATCGAAAGGAGGAATTCGGCCGCTTTCTTCGTCTGGTCGAGCAGGCCCTTGTCCTTCTTCATCGCGTGGAGCTTGAGCAGCGTGAAGCCCGTCGAGGCCGTGTAAATGGTGTGGAGCTCGGGCTCGAAGGTGTCGGCGGGGGCGTAATAGTACTTGTGCGCCCCCTTGTGCTCGGCATCGAGCACGCGCAGGAGATACGCCTGCCCCTCGTCGATGCGCTTCGTGAGCAGCGCTTTGTCGAACGATCGGAGCGGGACGAGGCCGTGATCGAGCTCGAGCCCCTTGTCCCCGTGTTCGAGGATCGACATGCCGTGATCCGGCAGCTCGATGGCGAGCCGCGTCGTGCCGAGCGCGTCTTTCGTCCCGCCGCCCGCCGCCACGGCGCGCCGCGTGGCTTCCTTGAGCGCCACGCAGAGCGACGCATCCGAGGATTCCCCGCGCGCCACCTGCACGCCTTCGCGATACCCCCACACGACCGCGCGGAATTGTTTCGAGGACGTCACGGGGATGTCACACGCGACGCTCTCCCCTTCCTTTTCGATCGCCACGATCTTTCTCGCGAAGCCGAGCACGCGATCCCGAAAGACCTGGTTGTCGAGGGGCGCGCCCGGGTTGTCGGGGCCCGTGATCTTCGGGTCCGGCACCTTCGGCAGGTTCTCGGCGATCTTCGCGTCGAAGCGATCGTCGTGCAGGTCCGGCCCACGGGCGCGCGCCTTCTTCTTGTCGGGCGCCGGCGCCGCGCTCGCCGCGCCGCTCGGGGCCGGCGACGCCTCGCTCCCCTTCGCGCCGTCGCGCTGGCAGCCCGCTAGGCCGAACCATGACAGTGCCGCCGCGGAGGCAAGCGCCGAAAACCAGGCGATCGAAATGGGGCTTTTTTGCCGCATGGAATGGTCCTGAAGGGAACTCCGACCCTTACCAAGGATCACGGACCTGCGCAAGGCAGCACGAATTCGTCGCAGGCGCTCCCACGTCCCCCGGGGACGGAGCCGCCGCCGGACGCATCGGTGTATCGTGCTCGTACGAACCGGCGGTATTTTGCCATTGACGCAGCGCACGGCATCCCTGTGCGACATGTATGCACATCGGCGCTTGCAAGCATGACACGTGGGCGCCTTGACACCCCCCGGATGCATCGGTTAGGTAGGTAGACTTTTATTCCTTCATCTTGTGTGAAGGACGAAGGGAGCGAATCGATGCGCAGCTTTTTGAATCGTGGTCCCACGGCACGAACGACGGGTCTCTTGACCGCGCTCTTGTTCGTGGCTGGGCAGGGATGCGCCACGAATACGGGTGACGGGGAAGAGAATACGGCCGAGAGCAAGGAGGCCGCAAAGGGACCGACCTCGTTCCTCTCGGCCGATCGGCCGAACTACCAGTTCACCTGGGGCGAAGAGGAGGAAGAAGAGGAGGAGGAAGAAGAGGAGGAGGAAGAAGAGGAGCAGGAGCTCGAGGAGGGCGACATCTTCCGTGTCATGAACAATGGCACCCTCCTGAACCTCAACTGGTATCGCGGTCTGCAGGTGATCGACGTCAGTGACGTGACCGAGCCCAAGATCGTCGGCCAGCTCCAGGTGGGCGGCTCGCCGGTCGAGATGTACGTCGACGGCACACGCGCGATCATCTTGATGAACGACTGGTACGGCTACAAGGGCAGGCCGAACAGCCTCGAGGTCGACAGCACTTCGGGCAGCACCGTCATGCTCGTCGACATCTCGAATCCGTCGAAGCCCGTGGTGCGCTCGCAGTACGCCGTGCCGGGCTACATCCAGACGAGCCGCTTCGCGAACGGCGCGACGCAGGACGCGCTCTTCGTCGCCTCGAGCTACTACAACTGGTTCATCAACGACCAGGGCTACTGGGAGTGGATCCTCGGCAGCACCGTGAAGAGCTTCGACGTCGGCCAGACGGCCATGACGGAGAAGAGCGAGCTGCCCCTCGGCGGCTATGTCTCAGCCATCCACGCGGAGAACGAGGTTCTCCTCGTGGCGCGCGAGAAGGACTGGTGGTCGTCGCACCAGAGCGACGTCGCGGTCATCGACATCTCCGACAACGGCGGCACGATGGTCAAGCGCGACGAGGTGACGGTCAACGGCTACGTCCGGTCGCAATTCCACATGGACTACCGGAACGACCAGCTCCGGATCTTCTCGGGCCCGCAATGGGGCTGGGGCGAGCATAGCTACCTCCAGACGTTCGACGCGACGAACCTCGACAACGTCACGCCGATCGACTCCGTGCCCTTCGGCGCGGACATGAACCTCTTCGCCGCGGTCTTCCTCGACGATCGGGCGTTCGCCGTGACGTATCGGAATTACGATCCGTTCCACGCCTTCTCGATCGACGCGAACGGCCACGCCGTGGAGAAGAGCGAGTTCATCGTCTCTGGCTGGAACGACTTCTTCCGGCCCGCGTTCAACAACACGCGCCTCGTCGGCATCGGCGTCGACGATCAGAACGGCCGCAAGCTCGCCGTCAGCCTCTACGACATCACGGACCTCGAAAACCCGAACCCGCTGCTCGCGCGCAAAGAGGTGCAAGGCGAGGACAACGGCTGGAACTGGTCCGAGGCGAACTGGGATCACCGCGCGTTCAGCGTGCTCCACAACGCGGTGAACGTGACGGCGCCGACGGGCGAGACCGAGACGGGCCTCGTGCTCCTGCCCTTCGCCGGCTACAAGTACGTGGACAACACCTGGTCGTACGAGTCCGCCGTCCAGATCTTCACGTTCTCGGAGTCGACGATCACGCGCCGCGGCCTCATGGACCATCCCAATTCGGTCCGCCGCACGTTCAAGCTCGACGCGACGAACGGGGCGAACCTCTCCGAGACGCAGCTCCGTATCTGGGATCAATCGAACCTCGACGCGCCCGAGAAGGTCGGCGAGCTCGGCGTGGCGCCGGATTACACGAAGGTCTGGGTCTACGACAATTACCGCGCGCGCCTGCGCGGCCCGGACAACGAAGATTACTGGTACTGGTACTCTCCGGACGCGAAGGCGAAGGTCGACATCATCCGGAACAACGAGCCCGTCGACACCGGCACGCCCGTGGCGACGATCGAGGTCCCGGCGAACGCGAGTTACTACCAGGTGGACGATCTGCTCGTCGCCGTCCATGGCAAGTGGGCCACCTGGCCGACCTTCGAGACGACCATCGAGGTCTGGGACCTCTCGAACCCGAAGAAGCCGGCCAAGGCGGGTCAGCTCGTCACGACGGAGCTGCCGTCCAGCTACTACTCTTACGGCGACTACTACGGCAGCAGCAACGTCGTCGGGAAGAAGTCGCTCGGGTTCGTCGCGACAAGCACCGTCCAGAGCGACCCGGTTTCGATGGAATATTGCTATGCGTACACGTACTACTGGTCGACGTCCTGCAGGGGCCAGGAGGGCTGCACGTACTTCACAGGCTCGCGCGACTGCCGGACGATCAACGGCCAGACCGAGTACTGCAGCGGTGGCTTCGCGCAGTGCACCGATCACGCGAACGCGGAGACGACCTGCGTCCCGGCCGACTGGTCACAGATAGAGGCAGCACAGCAGGGCTACTCGTATTGCTACGGGACCGAGTACGAGGCGGCGCTCTTCCGCACGAAGGCGCAGCTCAAGCTCGTGAATCTCTCGAACCCCAACCACCCGACGCTCCTCGCGCCGATCGACCTGACGCCCGGGCAGAACGAGGAGTTCGTCGCGGCGAGCGGGCACGACGACGACATCTACGTCACCGTCAAGAAAGCAGCGTCCGCGCCCGGCGACGCGCGCACCTACGCACAGTACTTCTTGAAGGAGATCGACCTGAAGAAGCCCGCGCAGCCGAAGGTCGGGGCCGCGATCAACGTGCCCGGCACGCTCCTCTCGAAGGACGGCTCGACGATCTTCACGCGCGACCCCGTCTGGGGCCAGCAGGGCATCATCGATACCGCCGTCTCGAAGCTGAAACTCCAGGGCAACAAGGCCGAGCTCGAGAACAAGCACCATTTCGCGGACCGGACCGTGAACGCGCTGTTCATCGACAAAGGCGGCAGGCCGGTCGTGTCGCACAACCTCGTGTGGGAGCCCTACAGCTACTACACGAGCAACAATGACCGGTTCAGCATCCTCAAGCCGAAGAGCGGCAACAACAATACGTTCGAGGTCCTGTCGAACGTGAAGCGTCCGTCGGGCGCGAGCTTGATCAGCGTGGCCGAGCGCCGCGCCTTCTTCTCGCTGAACAGCGGCGTTCTCATGGCAGACCTGGACAATCCGGCGACGCCGACGTCCACGGCATTCTTCCCGGGTCAGAACTGGTACTACAGCGTCGCGCCGGTCATCGACGACGACGAGGTGCTGATCGCGGCGGGTCGTTACGGCGTGCACGAGGCCGACCTCGACACGCACAACCTGCTGACGACCGGCAATTAATCTGTCCCGCCCAATACAGCGCTCGCGAGCCCGAAAGGGTTCGCGAGCGTCCCCCCGCCGGGCCCCCCGGGCGCACCCCGACGTTGACACCCCCTGCCCCGTGGCCTCATGATGCGCCGCGACGCACTCATCCATCCACGCGTCGGAAATTGTATGAGCAAACGCAAAGAGCTGTCGTACAAATGGGTCATCATCGGCGGCGGCGTCATCATCTCGCTCTACTTCGTGATGCGCCTCCTGCTGCTCGGCGGGGTCGAGACCTCGATCGTCGCGAGCTTTGGCCCTGAGAAGGGCGG
Source organism: Polyangium sorediatum (assembly GCF_029946465.1). Lineage (NCBI taxonomy): Bacteria > Pseudomonadati > Myxococcota > Polyangiales > Polyangiaceae > Polyangium > Polyangium sorediatum. The sequence goes on along the minus strand of NZ_JARZHI010000006.1, from coordinate 87,480 downwards.
CCTCGTCCTCGCCGGCATCGTGGCGTTCGTCTCGTACTTCGTCGGCGGCATCCTCATCGGCATCTTCAGCCCCGGGGAGACGGTCAAAGAGCCCGCCCTCGCGACGTTCATGGCGATCCTGCCGAACGCCATGCACACCGTCCTCTGGCACCTGCAGTACAGCTATCCCCTCGGCGGCGCCCTGGTCGGCCTTCTGACCACGTTCGTCATCGGCATCCTCATGGCCGTCGCAGGCGCATGGATCGGCGAAAAGGTCCAGGGCCGGACCGTCGAAAAGCTGCGCGAGGATGGCGAGCTCCCGCCGCCGAAACCCTCGAACGACAGCAACTGAGTCGCGCCTCTCGCCCCTCCCTCCATTTTCCCTTCCCCCCTCACGACGCTCGCGATCCACGAACCAATCTCGTGGTATCCTGGGTCCATCGTGACCGTCATCGCTGAGGGACAGCTCATCGCCGGCAAAATCCGCCTCGAGCGCCCGCTCGCACGGGGCGGCATGGGCGCGGTGTGGATCGCCCACCACCTCAAGCTCGATCGGGCCGTCGCCGTGAAGTTCATGGAGCCGGCCCTCGCCGCCTCCGAGACGGCGCGCGCGCGCTTCGAACGGGAAGCGCGCGCCGCCGCGCAAATCCAGAGCGCGCACGTCGTCGAGGTGCACGACTACGGTGTCGAGGGAGAAACGCCCTACATCGTGATGGAGCTGCTCCGCGGCGAAGACCTCGCCGCGCGCCTGGACAAACGCGGCAAGCTCGACCTCGCCGAGGCCATCCGCATCACGCAGCCGATCTGCAAGGCCCTCCGCCGCGCGCACGAGCTCGGCCTCGTCCACCGCGACCTCAAGCCCGGCAACGTGTTCCTCGCCCGTCAAGACGATGACGAGACCATCAAGCTGCTCGACTTCGGCATCGCGAAGGCCGTGTCGCCGGGCACGCCGCAGTCGGGCGACGTCACGCGATCGGGCAACCTCGTCGGCTCGCCGCTCTACATGAGCCCCGAGCAGATCCGCAAATCCAAGGAGGTCGACCACCGCAGCGATCTCTGGTCGCTCGGCGTGATCCTCTACCAGATGCTCACGGGCAGGACGCCGTTCATCGAGGACGAGGTCGGCGCGGTGCTCGTGGCGATCTGCACCGATCCGATCGCGAAGCCCTCGACGCTCGCGCCCGAGCTCGGCCCCGAGGTCGATCGCTTCTTCGACCGCGCCCTCGCCCGGGATCCGGCGCAACGCTTCCAGAGCTCGCGTGAGCTCTTCGAAGCCCTCGAAGCGCTCACCACGAAGCCCGCCTCCGAGGGGAAGGGCGCCGCGGTCACGAAGCCTGACACGAGCGCCGCGCTCGACGCGACCGCCGAAATGTCGAACCCGTCGCCGCGCGGCGCCGCGAAGACCACCGCCGTCGCGCTCGCCGAGACGATGGCCGCGCCCGAGGGTTCGGGCACGCTCACGCTCTCGCCCTCGGGCCGGACGCAGGACGACGAGAGCCCCACGAAAAAAGACAAGCAACGGAGGTTCGCTGCCGCGGGGATCGGCGCGCTCGCGCTCTGCGCGCTCGGGTGGGTGTTCCTCGGCCCGACCGTGACGGCCGAGGAGGCGCGCGTGGACGGCCCGGGCAGCCCGACGTTGCCCCTGCCGCCGCCCGTGACCGAGCCCGAGGCGCCCGCGCCGCCGCCCACGCCCACGCCCGAGGCCGTCCCGAAAGTGACGCCCGAGGCGCTCGCCGAGGTGGATGCGCAGAAACGAACGCCCACCGAAGCGCCGGTCCGGAACGACAAACCGGTCGTCCCTGCCAAACCCGCGACCCCGAAGACGGGCGCGGACGGCAAACCCGAGCAGGCGCCGGCCCCGACGACGATCGAGGACGACGAGCTGCTCGGCCTGTCGAAGCCGGCCACGCCGCCCTCCCCGCGATGAATCGAGACCGCCGGGTCTCCCTCGCCGGAGCCGTGCTCTCGGCGGCGCTCGTCTTCCCCTCCTCGTCCCGCGCGGACGAACCGCCGGCGGCCGAGCCGACGACCACGCCGCCCCCGGAGCCCACCGAGGAAGAGGTGCGCGAGGAAAAACGCGCTGTCGCCCTCGAAAAAGGCCGCCGCGCGATGCAGCTCTTCCGCGCGGGCCAGTACGTCGAGGCGTATCCGCTCTTCCGCGACGCCGACGAGCAATTCCACACGCCGCAGCTCGTGCTTTACATGGCGCGTTGCCAAGACAAACGCGGCAAGCTGCTCGAAGCACGCGCGCTGTACGAGCGGACGCTGGTCGAGCCGCTGCCGGGGGCGCCGTCGGAGTCGCTGCTGCGCGCGCGGCAGGCGGCGGCCGCGGAGATCGGCCCGGTGCGCCTGCGCATCCCGACGCTCGCCGTCGACGTGCGCGGCCCGCCGCCTACGGAGGTGACGTTGTTCGTGGACGGCGAGCTCTGGCCGATGGACGAGCCGCGCGAGCTCGATCCAGGCAAACACGAGGTCGAGGCGCTCGCGCGGAGCGGCGCGCGCACGACGCGCGAGGTGGAGCTGCCCGAGGGGCGGAGCGTGTCGATTGTCCTGCGCCTCGGCCTCTTCGCGAAGGGCGTGGAGCGGACGATCGAGCCCGCGCCGATCGAGCCTGCGAGGCCGACGTGGAGCCTCGTGGCCGCGAGCGGGCTCTTTTCGATCGGGGCGCTCGCGCTGGTGACGGGCGTGGTGATGGGCGGGCTCACGCTCGATCGGCGTGGGATGCTCGAAACGGAGTGCGTGCAGCAGCGGTGCACGCCCGCGGGTTTTGGGGCGTACGAGCAGACGAAGACGTTTGCGTCGGCGTCGAACCTGGGCTTCGGCGCGGCGGCGATCGCCGCGGCGGCGGGCGTCTCGGTGCTGCTCTTCGCGCCGAGCACGAAGCCCGCGGCCGCGCGCGGGGCGCGCGTGGAGCTCGACGTCCGCGGCGGCTTCATGGCCGTGCGAGGCGTGTTTTGAGGTGGATCAAGCTCGTCTCGTTCGGCGCGGCCGTGGGGCTCTTCGGCTGCGAGACGTTCATCTCGCTCGGGGAAGATTACACGCAGCAATGCACCACGCTGACGACGGTGTACTTGGACGCGGACAAGGACGGCGAGGGGAACAAGAACGAGCCGCGCACCTGGTGCGGGGAGCCCCCGGCCGGCTACGTGACGAACACGCTCGATTGCAACGACGACAGCGCGGACGTGAACACGCGCGCCACGTCCGATGACCAGTGCGACGGAATCGATCAAGACTGCGACGGGAAGACCGACGAGGATTTTCCCGTCCTCGACTGCACGATCCCGATCTCCGACACGGAGTCCTGCCAGGGGCGCACGAAATGCGAAGGGGCGGACGTGCTCTGCTTCGCGCGTTATTTCCTGGACCACGACGGCGACGGGATTGGCAAGGAGGAGCGCCTCGTCGATACGGCCGGGAGCTGCGCGGAGCCCCCGGTCGTGGCGGGAGGCGTATGGGTCGCGGAAGGAAACGATTGCGACGACGACGCGCCCACGATCCACCCGAACGCCGTGGAGCTCTGCGACGAGGTGGATCAGAACTGCAACGGGACCGTGGGCCGGGTCTACCTGCGACAAACCTTTTCGGCGGGCGTGCTGAACGAGGGAGCGACGGGGGAGCGGTGGGTCTCCGGGACGAACAGCGGATTCGTGCAGGCGGCGCCGGGCGACGGGGTATGCAAGGGCCCGGACGACGACGTCACGGACACGGACGACGGGAAGGTCGTGGGGGTCGGGCTCGGGGCGTGTGTCCCGCCTGGGACCTCGGGCGAGCTCGAATCCCCGATCATGGATACGACGGGCGCGCTCGATTTGCGGCTCGTGTTCCACGAATGGGTCGACTTCACCCCGGAAGGGACGCGCGGTGCCCCTCCGACCGTGATGCTCGCGGTGCAACAAGGATCCACGCGAACGACGCTGTCTACCCTGGTGCGACCTGGGCCCACGAGCGCGCAACCGACCCCGGGCTGGGCCGAGGTGGAGTTCCGGCTCAACACGGTCACAGGCTCGAACACGTCACTCGTGTGGTCCTACGAGAGCGGCGACGCGGAGGGCTGGGGCGGATACGCGATCGACGACGTCCTGCTCGTCGATGAAGTCTGCGAAGGCGCGCCCTGATCATTTGCACGTCGTGCCTTGGGGCGGGACCTTCAGATCGACGAGGTAATCGGTGGTCGCCTGGTCGATGCAGGTATTTCCCCGAAGAAACGAGACGTGCCCCGGTCCTTCGCGCGTGAGCAGGACCCCGGAGGAGAGCTGCGCGGCGAGCGAAACCGCCCAAGGATACGGCGTCGCCGGATCCCCGGTGGAGCCCACGACGAGGATCGGCGGCGCGCCGTCCGCGGAGATCGGCGCATTCGAGCGCCAGGGCGAAAACGCCCAGCGCGCGGAGGGCAGCGCCGTGGCGGGCAAATAGATGCCGATGCGCGGCGCCTTCACCTGGAGCTCGGTCGTCAGGGCTTGATAGACCTGGGGATCGGCGGGGAATGCGAGGTCGACCGAGGTGACCCCGTAATAGACCTCGAACGACGTGCCATACGTCCCGTCCGCGCTCCGGGCGACGTACGCGTCGGAGAATTCGAGCAGGCCCGAGCCGTCCCCCGCGGCCGCGAGCGCGAGCGCCTGGGCGAGGAATTTCCATTGCGATTTGTTGTAGAGCGGCTGCGACACGCCGTAGAGGAGCTCGCCGGGCCCGAGCGTGCGCGTGCCGCCCGGCGGCGCAGGCAGCGGAGAGGCCTCGACCGCGGCCTTCACGGCGTCGTACGCGGCCCAGGGATCGCCGCCCGAATGAAACGCGCACGAGGTCTTGGCCGCGCAATCGGCGAGGAACGCTTCGAGCTCGCCCTCGAAGCCGAGGGCCTGCCCCTTGATGAACGCGTCCCCGGTGACCGTCGGATCGATCGCGCCGTCGAGCACGAGCGCGCGCACGCGCTCGGGAAAGGCCTCGGCATAGACCGTCCCGAGAAACGTTCCATACGAAAAACCGATGTAGGTGAGCTTCTCGTCGCCGAGGGCCTCGCGGAGGAGATCCATGTCGCGGGCGATGTGGTTCGTCCCGACGAAGGACAACAGATCGCCGCTCCGCGCCTTGCAAGCGGCCGCGAACGCATCCGCGCCGGCGAGCAAAGCGGCGCGCTCCGCGTCGTCGTCGGGGGTCGGATCGAGCCCGATGAGGGGGCCGAGGTCGTCGACGCAATCGATCGTGGGCGTGCTCCCGGCCTGGCCACGCGGATCAAAGCCGACGAGATCGAACCGATCTTTGAGGGGCTCGGGCAAGGCGATCTGCGCCGCGCGCGCCCAGCCGACGCCGGATCCGCCGGGGCCGCCGGGATTGACGAGCAAGGAGCCGATACGCGAGGACGGAACCGCCGCCGGGCGGCGCACGAGGGGAAGGGAAAAGGTCCTTCCGTCCGGCGCATCGTGATTGACGGGCACGGAGAACGTGGCGCATTCGAAGCCGCCCCCGCAGTCCTCCCAGGAAATGGCAGGAACGTCGGGCGCGGGCGCGGGATCGGGATCGGCGCCGCAGCCGAGAACGAAGGGGGACACGAGAAACGGGAAGGCCCCGGAGAGGCGCCGCGCGGTCGTCACCATGACGAGGTTCATGGTACCGCGATTCGAACGCGGGGAGGTTCTAGCTCGCAGGTCGCAACCGAGCGCGCCCGCCGAGCGTGTCGAGGTCGTGCAAGCAAAGCCGGGACGGCGGGACCGCCTCGCGGGCGAGATCGGCGACACGCGCGTGGTGCGTGAAAAAGAGGACCTGCGTCTTCTGCGAGAGGTCGCCGAGGATGGAGAGCGCGGCGCGGGAGCGCGCGTCGTCGAAATTGACGAGGATGTCGTCGAGGACGAACGGAATGGGTTCGTTGTGCTCGAAATGGCGCTCCAGGCTCGCCATGCGGAGCGCGAAGAAGAGCTGATCACGCGTGCCGTCGCTGAGGCCCTCGACGCCGACACGTTCGCCCGAGGTGCGGACGCATTTCAAGACGGGGCGGCTCTCGTCGCCCTCGTCGTCGCCGCGAATTTCCAGGAACGAGCCCAGGGTGAGCCGCTGGAAGAGCTCCGAAGCCCGCCGCACGATGGGCCCCTGGTGCCGCTCGCGGTAATGCTTGATCTCGTCTTCGAGCAGACGAAACGCGAGCCGCGCCCGCGCATACTCCTCGACGAGCACGCCCATCGACGCGAGGTGGCCCTCCGCCTCGGCCGCGGCCTGCGCGGCGCCGTCCCCGCCGTCGACACGCCCGCGGCGCTCTTCGAGCTTGCCGATCTCCTGCTCGACCTTGGCCTTGGCGTCGTTCTTCGCCTGGATCTGCTCGTCCAGCGAGGAGAGCTCCGTCGCGACGTCGTCCCCCGAGAGCCCCTGGCACTCCGCGACGAGGGCCTCGATGCCGAGCCCCTCGCCGAGGTCGAGGAGCTGGCGCTCGATCGGGGCGAGGCGCGCCTTGAGCGCGCGGACCTCCTTCGAGCGATCCTCGGCCTCCCCGAGCTCCGCGAGGCTCTCCGCGCGCGCGGCCGACTGAAGGGCGGTGAGCTCGTTCTCCGCGGCCTTGCGGCGGAGGATCACGTCTTCGAGCTCGCGCCGCTTCTCGTCGAGCTTCTGCGCGTCCTTTTGCCGCGCAATCTCGTCCTTCTCGGCCGCGAGGAAGCGCTCGACGACGAGGTTCGCAGCGTGCTCGATCGGCGCGTCCACGAGGTCGGTCGCGGCGGCGCGGGTGATCTCGACGACGCGATCCGCGAAGAGCCGCGCGTCCCGCTCGATGCCCTCGATGCGGCGCCGCCGGTCCCGCGCGTCGGCGCAGCGTTTTTCGAGGTCGCTCCGGAGCGCGAGCACCTCCTCCGCCTCGACCGTGCCCGTCGCCTCCGGCAGGTCCACGCCCGCCATCGCCTCGGCCCACTGCGCCGACCACGCGGCATGCTCCGCGCGCCGCCGCTCCAAGAGGGCCTTGCACTGCGCGACCTGATCCTTCGCGCGCCCGAGATCACGCTCGTGCGCCTCGCGATCCTTCTGCGCCTTCGCTTCCCGTTCGCAGACGGCGCGCGCCCGCTCCATGAGCGCAGGCAAGCCCTTCACGGCGAGCCCGAGCGGCCGGAGGAGCGCGCCGAGCGTCTCCTCGTGATCCGCCGCGAGCGCGCGATCCGCGGCGAGCAACGCCTCGGCCTCCGCCCACCGCCGCCGATCCTCGACGAGCCGCTCGTACTGCCCGAGAAACCCCTTCATCTCCGCGGGAGAGAGCGGCACGAGAGAGCTCGCCTTCCACTGCTCTTGCCACTGCCGCCCGAGCTCGTCCCGCGCGGCTTCGAGCGATTGGCGCTCCGCGTCGAGCTCGGCGATCTCTCGGAGGAGCCCTTGCTGCTCCAAGGATCGCTGCGAGACCTTCGCCACCCGGTCCGCCTCGCGGAACAGGCTGGCCGCGAGATCGTCCGCGTGCCGCACGCTCGCCTCGTAGGCGAACACCGCCTCGACGCCCGGGCGCGGAGGTGCGCTGCGGAAGGCCGCGATGTCGTCGGCTCCGTGCGCGTGCTCCGCCGGAAGCAGCGCGCGGCGAAGCTCGATCCAGGCCGCGTCCCGACCGCTCCGCGCCGAGGCCCAGTCCGCCTCCGTGGGCACCGCGCCGCCGCGGCGGATCTGTTCGAGCTCCCGCTCGAGCGCGGAGAGCTTGCGCTTGCGGTCCGCGAGGGTCTGCCCGAGCGATCGCAGCTCCTCGTCCTTCACGCCGAGCCCGCGTTCGAAGCGCTCGATCGTCTCGCGCGCCGGCATGGGCAGGTTGCCGATCTTGTCGAACGGAACGTCGAAGAGCGAGAGCGCAGCGCGACCCGCCTGCACGCGCTGCCCGAGGCTCTCGGCGGCCCGCGCGCGCTCCTGGATGCGCTTGTCGAGATCCCCTTCGCGCCGCGCGACGTCGAGCCCATGCGCGAGCGCCTCCACGTCCGCGGGCGGAGGCAAGGCCGCGCCACGCCGCTTCTCGTCGTCGAGCCGCTCCTCGGCCGCGCCGAACGCGCTCTCCGCGCTCTTCGCGGCTGCGTCGAGCTCGACCTTCTGCTTGACGAGCGAGCGCACGCGCGTGCTCGCGACGGCGGAGAGCCGCCACGCCTCGGCCTCTTCAACGGAGATGTCCCGACGACCGAGCCGAGCGCAGAGCCCGCGGGCTTCGTCCTCGACCTGCCGCAGCTCGCCGCGCAGCCGGGTCGCGTCGATGCTCGCCTTCTTGTGGCTCCCGAGCTCGCCCTGCACCTGCCGCACGAGCGCGCCCTTTTGCAGGAGCGCCGTGGGGACCGCGAGCACGGCGAGCTTCCCTTCGAGCTCGCGCACGTCCTCGCGGAGCTTTTCCTCCCGGGGGCCGGCCTCGTGGATGATGGCCTGCGTGCGGCGGCGATCCTCGGCCGCCGTCTCGGGCAGGACCACGACGTCGCGCCGGACGTCGAGCGCCGCGAGCACCTCGGCACGCTCGGCGAGGGGGCGGAGCGCCTGCTTCACGCGCTGGAGGCGGCGCATGCGGCGACCGAGATCGACGAGCTCGGCCGCGATGCGCGAGGTCTCGGCGCGGCGATCGCCGAGCTGCTTGTTGATGTCCTCGAAGTCGCGCGCCGACTGCGAGAGCTCCTGCGCGCGTTTCTTCGCCTCCTTGAACTTGTCGATCGCGTCGTTGAGCTTCCTCTTCTTGCCGCGCGGCAGGTAGATCTCATCCGCGCGCCCCCCGAGCTTGCGCAGAAGCGAGGCGACGGTCTGGCCGAGCCCCGCGCCGAAGAGGCTCTCGCCGAGATCCCCCTGCCCCTCGACGAGCTCGCGCCCGCCCTTCACGAGGCCGTCGTGCGAGAGCCCGAACATCGTCTCGAACTGCGCCCGCTCGATGCTGCCGAGGAGCTTTCGCAAGAGCGCCTCGTCGAGAGGTTGTCCCGCGGGATCGAGCAGCGTCTCCTTGCGGCCCTTGCGCCGGACGATCGCGAGCTCGGAGCCGTCCTCGTAGCCGATGCGGCCGCTGATGCGCAGCTCGGACATCTTGTGCCGGTGGTCGTCGCTCGTGCGCTCGGGGATGCCGAAGAGCAGGCCGCCGACGGCGCGCAGCGTCGTGCTCTTGCCCGCCTCGTTCGAGCCGACGACGAGGTGGAACGCGCGTGCAGGGGACGAAAAGTCGAGCGCGAGATCCGAGAACGGACCCCAGCGCAGAAGCTCGAGCGAGAGGATCTTCAAGCCTCGTCTCCCTCTCCGGAGAGCTGCGGCAGGAGGTAGTCCGGCAGCTCGTCGACGATGCGCCGCAGGACCGAGAGATCGGTGATCTTCGCGGCCGCGTCGCCCTGGAAGAACTCCTGCGGGAGCTTGCCGACGATGTCCGTGAGCTCCTTGCCGAGCTTGTCGAGCGCGTCGTCGTCGTCGCGGAGGAAACGCAGCCTCTTCAGGAGCCCGCCGATGGGGTTGTCGTTCTGCGCGAGCGCGTCGAGGTCGGCCGGCGTGCGCGTGCGCAGCTCGACCTTCTCGATCCACGCCTCGCCGAGGTCGTTCGCGAGGCCGCGGATCTCCCCGCGCCAGTGGCCGACGTCCCGCACGAGCGCGGCGTGCGCGCGGCTCGCGCCGGTGAGGACGATGCGGGCGCAGACGACGCGGCCGTCGGCGGCCTCGACCTCGTTCGAAAGCGCGGCGCGGCACAACTCGAGGACGTCGTCGGGCGAGCGCGCGGCCGAGGCGTCGACCTGGCAGACGGCCCAGCGCGCGACGTCGAGGACGCGGTGCTCGACCGATTTCACGCGCCCGTCCTCGACCGTGACCAGGCTCGCGCCCTTGGGCCCGGTCTCGCGCGCGTGGCGGCCCTGCAAATTGCCGGGAAAAACAATCCAGGGCTGCTTCTCGTGCAAGACCTCGCGCGCGTGCACGTGCCCGAGGGCCCAGTAGTCGTAGCCCTTCTGGACGAGGGTCTCGACGCGGCACGGCGCATACGGCGCGTGCCCCTCGCGGCCCTCGGCGGCGGTGTGGAGCAGCCCGATGTTGAAGTAGTCCGAGCGCGGCACGGGATAGGTCTGGGCGAGGTCCTCGGTCGTCTCGGCGCGCGCGTAGCCGCGGCCGTGCACGGCGACGCCGATGTCGTCGAGGGGCACGGTCTCCGCGCGGGACGTCGACAGCTCTGTCACGCCCTCGGGCAAACGGAGGATCTTGCTCTTCGCGTCGTGGTTGCCGCGGACGATGAACACGCGGATGCCGGCCTCGCGGAGCCGCGCCATCTGCCGCACGAAGAAGAGTCCCGTGTTGTAGTCGGTCCAGTCGCCGTCGTAGAGGTCGCCGGCGATGAGGAGGAAATCGACGGCCTCGGCGATGCACGCCTCGACGAGCGCTTCGAGCGCCCGCCGCGTCGCGCCGCGGAGTCTGTCCGCGGGCGCCCCCTCGTATCGATCCAGCCCGCGCAGCGGACTGTCGAGGTGGATGTCCGCCGCGTGAAAGAACTTCATCAGGGGCCGCGGAGTCTACCCGCGGCGCCCCGCCTGGTCGATCGATTTACTCGACGGCTTGCGCCTGCTCGATCGCGTCTTCACGCCGATCACGCAGGTTCACCGCGAGCACCTTCTTCCGCACCCGCACCGCCTCCGGCGTGACCTCGACGAGTTCGTCGGCGTCGATCCACTCCATCGCGGTCTCGATCGTGAGCAGCCTCGGGCTCGCGAGCAGGACGTTCTCGTCCTTGCCGTGGTTGCGGATGTTGGAGAGCTTCTTCTCCTTGATGACGTTGCAGTCCGTATCGTTCGGGCGGTTGTGCTCGCCGCAGATCATGCCCTCGTACACCTCGACGCCGGGCACGAGGAAAAACGTGCCGCGCGGCTGCAGGTGGTGGAGCGCGTAGGGCGTCGCGACGCCCATGCGATCCGCCACGATGGCGCCCGTGGGCCTGCGCATCATGGGCCCGCCCCACGGCGTCCAGCCGTCGAACATGGTGTTGAGCAAGCCCGTGCCGCGCGTCGACGTGAGGAACTCGCCGCGGAAGCCGATGAGCCCGCGCGAGGGGACCTGGAACTCCAGGCGCGCCCGGCCAAACCCGGGGTTCGTCATCTTCACCATGCGCCCGCGCCGCGTCGAGAGACGCTCGGTCACGATGCCGACGTACGTCTCCGGGACGTCGATCACGACGAGCTCGACGGGCTCCATGGCCTGACCGTCGATCTCGCGCGTCACGACCTCGGGGTTCGAGAGCTGCATCTCGTAGCCCTCGCGCCGCATCGTCTCGACGAGGATCGCGAGCTGGAGCTCGCCGCGGCCGAGCACGAGGAACGTGTCGGGCGAGTCGGTCGGCTCGACGCGGATCGCCAGGTTCTTCCGCGCCTCGCGCTCCAGCCGATCCTTGAGCTGGCGGCTCGTCAAGAACTTCGACTGCTTGCTCTTGCCCGCGAACGGCGAGGTGTTGACGCCGATCTTCATCTTGATCGTCGGCTCCTCGACGACGATCCGCTCGAGGGCCTCGGGGCGCTGGGGGTCGGCGATCGTGTCGCCGATGTTCACGTCGAGACCCGCGATGGCCACGACCTCGCCCACCTGCGCGCTGTCCGCGTTGACGCGCTTCAGGCCCTCGAACGTGAAGAGCGCCTTCACCGAGCCCTTCGTGACCTTGCCGTTCTCGCCGAGGACCACGACGTCAGCGGTCTGCCGGATGCTGCCGCGCACGATGCGCCCGACCGCGAGCCTGCCGACGTAGTCGTCGTGCGTCGTGTTGCAGACGATGACCTGGAGCGGCTCCTCGGGGTCGCCCTCGGGCGCGGGGACACGCGCGAGCACCGTCTCGAAGAGCGGCACGAGGTTCGTCAGCTCGTCCTCGAGCTCGCGCTTGCACTGGCCGAGCTTGCCGATCGCGTAGACCATGGGGAAATCGGTCTGCGCGTCGCTCGCGCCGAGATCACAGAAGAGATCAAAGACCTCGGAGAGGACCTCGTGCGGCCGCGCGTCCTGGCGGTCGATCTTGTTGATGACGACGATGAGCGGGAAGCCGCGCTCCAGGCACTTCGAGAGCACGAAGCGCGTCTGCGGCAGCGGCCCCTCGGCCGCGTCGACGAGCAGCAGCGCGCCGTCGGCCATCATGAGGGTGCGCTCGACCTCGCCGCCGAAGTCGGAGTGTCCCGGGGTGTCGACGATGTTGATCTTGACGCCCTTCCAGCGGACGCTCGTGTTCTTCGCAAGGATGGTGATTCCTCGCTCGCGCTCGAGGTCGTTCGAGTCCATCACGCGCTCGGCAACCACCTCGTTGTCGCGGAAAGCGCCCGCCTGGCGGAGCATGTGATCGACGAGCGTTGTCTTACCGTGGTCGACGTGGGCCACGATGGCGATGTTGCGGAGATCCTTGCGGGCCATTTTTCGGGGCCGCTCCTAGCACGCGCTTCGTGACGAGGCGAGCGAACCCGGCGGGCCACGCCCGCGCGGCGACCTGGCAGAACGCGAGCTTTTCCGGCATCGTGCGCGCCGAAAAAATGTTGGATCTGACCATCTTTCGGCAGCTCGCCGAGGAGCTCATCCCCTTCAACAAGTGGCTCGGGGTCAAGGTAGAGCACCTCGCGCGCGGCCACGTGACGCTGTCGATCCCGTGGCGCGAGGAGCTCATCGGGGACCCCATCCGGCAAGCGCTGCACGGGGGCTTGATCAGCACGCTCGCCGACACGGCGGGCGGGCTCTGCGTCTGGACCGAGATCGAAAATCCGTCGCTCAGCCGTGTCTCCACCGTGGATCTGCGCGTCGATTACCTCCGGCCCGGGCGCCGCGAGATGCTGGTCGGCGACGCCACCACGGTGCGGGTCGGCGCGAAGCTCGGCTGGGCCGATGTCCGCCTCTACCACCCGAGCGCCGCGTCCGAGCTCGTGGCCACGGCCCGCGGCGTCTACGCGCTGAAGACCCCGAAGCAGCCCAACCGAGACGCCTGACGAGCAGGCATCCTCTTGGCCATCGGCGGGCGGGCGAGGGTATCCTCGTCCCATGCGACCTTTGACCATGGCGCTCGTCGCCTGCCTCTCGGGCGCCGCATGCGCGACCGCAGCCGGGCAAGCCTGGGTGCAAGGGGAAGGCGAGCCCGCGCGAGACGCCGAGCACCGGGGTTGGTCGGAGACACGCAGCGCGCGGGCTGGGTTTCTCGGTCAGGAGAGCGCGCCCGTTCGAACGACGCTCGCGCCGCCCGACACCACGCCCGCGCCCGCGCCCTCGCCCGCGTCGAGCGCCGAGGAGGTCGTGACCATCACGGCGCAAGGCTCGGCCACGGGGCCGGCAGCGTCGTTCCGCAACGGCGAGCGCTTCCGCAACACGTACTACGACTTCCCGAAGGAAGACGCGGGCCCGAAGAACACGACGATCTACGACGCGAGCTGCAAGCCGCTCACGAACGTCACGCAAGACTTCCACGACCGCGTCTGCGTGCAGGGCAGCGGCCGCCTCTCGACCGGCGAGACCGTGAGCTTCGCCAAACGCGACTGCGATTGCGCCTCGGTCTGCCCGCGCACAAGCCAGAAGATCTGCTTCGAACGGCTCGACCCCGCGCGTTTCCCCACGGGCCGCGGCGCCCTCGGCAAGGCCATCACGCCGCTGCGCTCGGTGGCCGTGGACTCGTCGGTGATCCCGCTCGGGACCGTGCTCTTCATCCCCGAGTTCAAGGGCGTGAGCCTGCCCGAAGGCGGGCGACACGACGGATGCTTCGTCGCCGAGGATCGCGGCATGAAGGTCGTGGGGCGTCAGATCGACGTCTTCACCGGTGATCCCGCCGCGACGATCCGCTTGAACGCGCTCGTGCCCTCGAACCGCGGCGTACGTGTCTACGCAGACGATGCACGCTGCCGCTCGCTCGTCGCCCGCGGGCCCTGACGAAGCCCTTTGCGGCCGCGCCGTCGGTTTCCAGACGCCCGCGAAATCCACATGGTCACCGGAGTGCCCCGTTGCGCCCTCGTGCGCACCCTGGCACGCTTCGGCCGAGTCGCCGCTCATGGCTGCTTCGCCCCCTGCCCCCACGACCGGAATGCCCTTCGTCGTCCCTCCGGGGCTCGTACCGACGGCGGAAGCCCACCTGGTGCAGACGCCGCTCCTGCACCTCTACGTGTACCTGCTCGACAAGGTCCTCTCGGGGACGCTCGTGCTGACCACGAAGACGGGCGCGCGCGCCGCGGTGTCGTTCGACGACGGGACGCCGACGCGCGTGATGGACGTCGCGGGCACCCGCTACGCCGAACGGATGCCGCTCGAGCGGGCGATGATCAAGCTGTGCGAGCTCGAGCCCGAGACACGGTACGCGTTTTACGCGGGGCAAGACCTGCTCGCGGAGCGGGGCGCCGAGGTGCCGCGCGTCGAGCCGCTCGCGGTGATCATGGCCGGCGCCCGCGCGTTCGTCGGGGCGCCGCAGGCCGAGGCGACGCTCGGCAGGATCGAAGACGTCCCGATGGGGATCGCGACCGGGGCTGCGCCGGAGCGGTTCCGCCTGACCCCCGAGGAGCGCGCGCTCGTCGAGCGGCTGCGCAAGCAACGCACGACGCTCGCCGACCTCGCCAGGACGAGCGGCGTGCCCCCGCGCATCGTGCGCGGCGTCGTGTACGGAATGACGATCACGCGGCACCTCGATTTCGGCGGCTCCACGCGCCCGCCCGTCGGGCTCGAGCGTGTCGCCGCCGCGCGCGCCGCGATGGTCTCCGACCCCCAAGGGTGGCGGCCGACGACGGGCACGACGGGCCTGCTCATGGACCAGACCGGGATGCGGCCGCGGGACGCGGTCGCGCGCGCGGGGGACACCTCGACCGCGCCGCTCCAGGCCGTCCGGCGCGAGGGCACCGGGCCCCTCCAGGCCGTCCGGCGCGAGGGCACCGGGCCCCTCCAGGCCGTGCAACGTGCGCCCGACATGACCGGGCCCATGCCCCAGGTCCCGCCGCAGGCCGCGCCCCCGAACAACGAGAAGCGCCGCGCCGAGGTCGAGGCCAAGCTCGCCGCCGCGCCGAACGAGGACCACTTCCAGATGCTCGGCGTCCCGCGCGAGACGACGTCGATCGACGTCCGGAACGCCTACTTCAAGCTCGCGCTCCTCTACCACCCGGACAAGCTCCCCAAGGACCTGCACGACCTCAAGCCTCGGGTGGCGCGCCTCTTCGCGGCCATCAACGCGGCCTACGAGGCGCTGAAGGACGACACGGTGCGCGCCCAGTACCTCGCCTCGCTCGACGCCGGCACGGTCGACGAGCAGGCCAAGGTCGAGCGCGTGGTGAATGCGGCGCTCGAATTCGAGAAGGCCGAGGTCTTCCTGCGCAAGAACGACCTCGCCGCCTGCGAGGCCTGCGTCCGGCGCGCCGTCTCCGCCGATCCGGAGCAGCCTGCCTATACGGCGCTCCTCGCGTGGGTGGTGGCGAGCCGCAGGCCGCTCCCGCCGGTGCCCGAGGAGGGCAAGACGAACAATGTGTACGACGACTGCATCACGCAGCTCGACGGCGTGCTCAAGGTCGAGCCCGATTACGAGAAGGCCCTGCTTTACCGCGCCAGGCTGCTCAAGCTCGCCGGGCGTATCCACCTGGCCTACCGGGACTTCAAGCGCGTCACGGTGGTCAGCCCGAAGAACATCGAGGCAACGCGCGAGGTGCGTCTCTACGAAATGAGGCACCCGCCGGAGGACGACGGGCCCGGCTCGAACCCCGCAGGCCGGGGGCTGCTCGGCAAGCTCTTCCCCAAGAAGCGTTGAGCGTCCGGGGCCCCTAGCAGGCTGTTGAGAAACGCCGCGAGCGCCCTGGAGCTAGGGAGGAGGACGCAGGAATACAAGCGTATTCCGAGGACGACGACCGACGATCCAGGGCGCGCAGCAAGTTTATCAACAGCCTGCTGGGCGTTCAGCCGCCCGGGCAGGTGACGAGAACGCCGCCGCTCGACTCGATCTCGCAGGAGAACTGCACGCACGGGTCGCTCAAGCACTCACACTTCGGCGTGTCGCCGCACGCAACGGGGATCGGCTCGCAGTGGTAGGCGTCGGGCTCGCCTCCGATGTCCGACGTGGTCCGCTGGCAATACTCCGCGGCCTTGTTGCAGAAGCCATGGCCGCAAGAGAAGTGCTCGGCCGACGGCGGCTCGCAATTGCCGAGGTCCGAGACGTCGAGGCCCGCCTGGGCAGCGTCGCAGGGATTGCCATACACCGTGCCGTTGCACGCGCAGGTCGGGAAATACACGTCCGGACACGCGGGCGGGCGTGGTTTGCAAATGCCTGTGAGGTCGGTATCGCCACACCGATCATTGGGGTAGTCGCACCACTCGTCGAGGCCACACACCGTCCCGGCGAACCCTCCACACGGCGTGCCGCTGCTGGCCCCGCCGCCGCCGCCCATCCCACCGCCGCTGGACGCCGATCCGCCGCTGCCCCCCTGCCCACAGGATCCAGCGCCGCAGCCGCCGCCCCCGCCCATACCACCCGAGCCGCCCGCGCCCCCGCCGCCCCCGCCGCCCGAGCCACTGTTCGAATCGACGAACGATATGGCGCAACCGCCGAGCAGGAAAACGGACAGCGAAGCAACGCCCAACCAACCAAACAAAGCCAATCGCATCACGGCCTCCAGACACGCCCTTCAGCAAGCGTAATGCCACAGCGTATCACGTTCGTTCGAGGCCCACCGCGAATGCAAAGACAGGCCGCGGTGTCGCGACGTTGGCCCAGGCTGCGCCAAAACGATCAGCGCGCGGCGGCGACGGAGGTCCCGAGCGCCCGCAGCGCGCGGCACACCGTCTCGTCCCGGCAAGGACCGACACGCCCGCCATGCAGCGCCCACGGGACCTCGCGCACGAGCCCAGGATCCCGCACGTCAGGGCCACGCCAAGGTTCGAGCGCCTGCGCGACCCGCGCCTCCCGCTCCGTCGTCGCCGGGAGCGACAACGTGATCTGCGGCGATATGCCGACCTTCTGGACCGGCGCGCCATCCGGCAAAGAAAAGAGCAATGTCGTCACACGAAGGACACCCGCGCGCGCCTCGTCGTCGAGGTATTCCTGCGCGCATCCTTTGCCATACGTGCGGTCTCCAATGACCACGCCGCGTCGATAACTGCCGATCGCCCCCGCGATCATCTCCGCCGCGCTCGCCGTGTCGCCGTCCACGAGCACCGCGAGCGGACCCGAATACGATTCCTCCGCAGACACCTCGGGCGCGCGCTCGACCTCGACGCCGCCATCCCGCCGGCGCATCGGAAAGAGCGCCGCGCCGGGGAGGAAATGGCCGAGCGCCGCCATCGCGCCGTCCGTCGAGCCCCCGCCGTTCGCGCGCAGGTCGAGGAGCACGGCGCGCATGTCGTGCTCCGCGCGGACCCGCGCGAGCGCCGCCCCGACCCGATCGCCGAGGTCGTCGGGGACGTCCGCGATCGTGACGATGGCGACGCGCCCCTCCGCGTACCGAACGGCGTCGAACGGCAGCGTCGGGGGTTCGGCCGGAGGCGCGGGGCCTTCGCGCGCGGGCACGGGCAGAGGCGTGACGACGAGCTCCAGGGGCTCTCCGACGTGCGGGCGGAGGATCGTCACGGACGCCGGCGGGCCATGCGGCGCCCCTTCGATGAGCGCGGTTTGCTCGGCCTGCTCGACGCTCATGCCCGTGAGCGGCACGCCCCGCACGGAGAGCACGACGTCCCCGTCGAGGAGCGGCGCGAGCGCGCCCCGATCGATCCGGATGCCGAGCGCTGTCCGCGTCATCTCCGACCAGAGGCGCAGCGGCGGGTTCGTCTCCAGGTCGAGGTCGTAGATCGAGATCTCCTCGTCGAGCGGCGCCCACGCGCCATGCGCGTCGAGCTGGGGCACGTACGCGCGCACCGCGGCCGCGAGGACGACCCGGCCCCACGCCTCGGCCGTGAGATCCGGGAAGAGCCGCTGGCCCGCCGCCGTGACGAAAGGATCGAGCGCGGCGCCGTACGCGGCCCGCGCCCCGCCGACCTCGCGCCCGAGCTCCCGCGCGAGCTCACGACCGTTGCGCGTGATCGGCCCATCCTCGAAGGGCGCCGCGGTCACCGTGCGCCAGACCTCGGCGGGCGAGCGATGCGGCGCGCTGCCCTCGGGGCGGCCCTCGCGCAGGCCCTCGTCGAAGGATGCGCGCAGCGTCTTCATCCAGGTCGCGAGCGACGCGCCGATGACGTCCGCCGCGGCACACGGGCGCCACGGCGCGGATTCGAGCTCCAGCAGGAGCCGCTCGCCTTCGCGACGGACGAGCGGCGCGACGGGCGCGTCGGGCGCGAGGGACCAGAGCCCGTGGGGGTCGAGCCAGTCGAGGACCCCATCGGCAAACTTTGCGGCTTCGAGGTCGGCGACCGGCGCCGCGAGGTTCGTGCGGACCTGCGCGATGATGGTACGCGCCGCCTCGCAGGAGAGCGCCGCCGGCGCGCCTGTCGGAAGGACGAGGCCGCCCTCCGAAGGCGCGCCGCACTCCGCGCCGAGGTCCTCTTCGTCCGCGACGTCGAGCGTGCGGAGCGACCAGAGCGCGATGCCACGCGCCGCGGTCTTTGGAGGCTCGGCCGGCCGCTGCGCTGCGATCGCGAAGATGGCGGTGGCGGCCGCGAAGTACCACGCTCTGGTTGCGAGACGCCTGCCCACGTGTGTCTGGAGAGGATGTACCACGCCCGAGGCGCGGGAGTAAAAACGGCGTGTGAACATCTCGAAGAACGAGGCGAGCGCGTGGCGCCCAGGACCCCGGGGCGCCCCCCGCGATTCACGCAACCGTTTCGCGCCCCCAGGGCGGTCCGTGACGTTTGCGCGAAACGAGATCGCCTGATTTCACGAAAGAGCCTGATTCCCGCACGGCATCGGCCCTGCATTGGCGAGCCGCGCGCCTTCCCCATCCCGCCGTCGAGGAGGCGGCGGGAACGCCCCGGGGGCGCGAGGAGTCCTCATGGCCGTGAGCCGAAGTCCTGCCGCCTTCGCCCACGCTCCGCGCCAGCGCGAGCTCGACAAGCGCGAGCCTTTGACGCCCGAGTCGGAGCGTGACCTCGCCGAGCGCTTCCGGAACGGGGACCGCGACGCGGGCCGCCGCATCGTGGAGGCCTGCCTGCCCTTCGTGATGACCATCGCCCTCGAGTACCGGCGCTGGGGCATCCCCATCGAGGACCTCGTCCAGGAAGGCAACATCGGCCTCTTGAAGGCGGCCGAGCGCTTCGACCCGTCCCGCGGCTGTCGGCTCGTGACGTACGCCGCGTACTGGATCCGCGCCGAGATCCGCGAGCACGTGGCGCGTGGCTACCGGATCGTGCGGCTCGGCTCGTCGAAGAGCGAGCGGCGCGTCCTGCGTCTCTACCGCCGCACGCACGAGCGGGATCCGGACGTCCTCGCGGAGCAGAGCGGGCTGCCGCGGGAGCGCGTGATGGCGCTCCTGCCGCTGCTCATGTCGCGCGACGTGAGCCTGGACAAGAAGAACCCCGAAGGCGACGCGCCGCTCGATCGGCTCGCCTCGCCGCTCCCCTCGCCCGAGGATCAAGCCAGCGAAGGCGAGCAGCAGCGGCAGGTCGCCACGGCGCTGCGGCAGATCGTCACGGAGCTCTCGCCGCGCGAGCAGAAGATCGCGAAGGCCCGCTGGCTCAGCGAGGACCCCGCGACGCTCGAAGAGCTCGGCGCCGACTTCGGCGTGAGCAAGGAGCGCGTGCGGCAGATCGAGGAGCGCGCGAAGAAGCGCGTCCGCGCGCGGCTCACGGAGCTCTTGCACTAGCCTCGAAGCGTCGCGCAGCCGAACACGCGCGGTCGATCGTCGACGGCGCTTGTTCGGCCGCGGCGCAGGTGCCTCCGACAGGCGCCCCCCCGAGGGACGATGCCCGCCCTCCTGACGTCAGACCAAGGCGCTGGCCGTTCGCCTCCGCGACAACACCCATCCACGGCCGACGGTCCATGTTCGGCAGCCCAACGAGGACCAGCCGCCGTCGCCGGCCCGTGTTCGTCGGCTCGACCTTCCCCCCGGAACATGCATGGCCACGTGTCCGGCGGCGGGACACCTGCCCTGACGCGCCGACGCCCCTCGTCCCGCTGCGTGCCCGATGCCCTCGGGCGTGGACGTGGCGTGTCGCAGCGCGGGACAGACGAGGGCGAGGGTCGATATCGCCTGTCGAGGTCGTGCAGGGCGAGGAGCGCCTCCGGACGCCGCGGGTACCGGCGCCCGCGGGCCCTCAGATCTCGATGACCATGCCTTCTTTGGCGGCGATCGTGTTCGGGAAGAGCTCGCGCGCGCGGCGTTCCTTCTCGCGAACCATCGCGTCGGTCTGGCTCGGGTCGTGGTGGTGCAGGATGAGCTGCTTGACGCCCGCGGCCGTCGCGAGCTCGCAGCCTGCGACGAACGTCGCGTGACCCCAACCCGTCTTGGGTCCGCCGCCGACCTCGCCCGCGTACTCCTCCGGCGTGTACATCGCGTCGAAGATCAGGACGTCCGCGCCCTGCGCGAGCTTGCGGAGCTTCGGATCCACGATCGCGTAGTGCTCCGAGTCCGTGACGTAGACGAGCGACTTGCCCTCGTGGTCGATGCGGTACGCGTAGACGCCGTTCGGGTGGTTGCCGCGCGCGTTCGAGACGCGCACGTCTTGCTTGCGCCCGATCGTCACGACCTCGCCCTCGTAGAGGTCGCGGAAGGTCATGTTCGCGCCCATCTCCGAGAGGTGGACGGGGAAGCTCGGGTAGTCCATCTGGCCCGCGAGCGTCTCCTCGAGCGTGCGCGAGACGTTGAGGCCGCCGAAGAGGTGGATCGTGTTTTTGCGGACGAAGGCAGGCGTGAAGAACGGGAAGCCCTGGATGTGATCCCAGTGGACGTGGCTGAAGAACATCCACGCCTCGATCGGCATCTCCCGAAGAAGGCTCTGCCCGAGGAGGCGCAGACCCGTACCCCCGTCCAGGATGATCAGCGTCTCGCCGGCCCGCACTTCGTAGCAGCTCGTGTTGCCGCCGAACTCGACCGTGTCGGGTCCGGGGGTGGGGATGCTTCCGCGGACACCCCACATCTTGAGTCGCATCCTGATCGCCCTTCCGGCCCCCGCCCTTGGTCCGATTCCCCGTGATAAATGCCTTCCGGGCGCAACGTCAAGCGAGAGGTGGCCCTTACGTGACTTTCTGGCGAGCGGCGTCGGTTCGGCTATCGTCGGCCCGATGCCGGAGCGCGCAGATGCCATCGTGGTCCTCGGATGCCGCGTGCTGCCGTCGGGTCGGCTCACGACCGCGGCTTCACGTCGCGCTACGAAGGCCGCAGAAGCGTATCTCGCGGGTGTCGCGCCCCACATCGTGACGAGCGGCGGGCGTCGCTGGGGCGCGCAGATCGAAGCGGAAGCCTTGCGCCGCGCGCTGGTCCGTGCGGGGGTGCCGGAGCAGGCGGTGACGACGGAGCTCTGGTCGCTCACGACGCACGAAAACGCTGTGTTCTCGGCCGAGATCCTGCGTCGGCGCGGCGCGCGGCGCGTGCTCGTCGTGACGTGCGTCTGGCACGTGGAGCGCGCGATCCGGGACTTCCGCGGCGTGGGCGTCGACGCGTGGCCGCTGCCGTCCGAGGGCGTGCGCGTCGGGGCCCTGCGGCGCATGTACCGGCGCGGGCACGAGCTCGCCTGCACGTGGCTCGATCAACGCGCGCTCCGGCGCGCGCACGCGCTCGTTCGCGCCGTGCCGAGGCCCGATCCCCGTGGCTCCGGCGCGCCGAGCGCCGAGGAGAACACGCGATGAAGGTGCAGGGGGCGAGGCGAAGCCGCGCAGGCCTCGTGATCGGCGTCGTCGCCGCGCTCGGCGCGTGCAACCGCGGAGAGCCCACGACGTCGAGCGACGCAGGATCCGACGCGGGGAGCGACGCGGCGGTCGTCGTGGACGAGGCGAAGCAGCGGCAAGAAGCGCTGCTCGTCGCGGAGCATCGGCGCGCGGCCGCCGAGATCACGAGCTCGGATCAGCAGAGCCGTGATGTCCTCGTGCGGCGCGCTGCGGCCCGCGCGCTCGCGCGGATCGGCGGCGAAGGCGCGCAGCCGGGGCTCTTGCGCGCGCTCGCCGATGAGGATCCGGAGGTCGTCACGTGGGCGGCGTACGGGCTCGGTTCGTCGTGCACGTCGGGCGACAAGGCGACGGTCGCGGCGCTCGTGGCGCGGTCGCTCTCGATCGGCGACGCGATGGGCGCCGCGCCCGCGAAGGGATCCCCGCCCGTCGAGGGACGCGCGAGCGCGACGTTGGATCCACGCGTGACGATCGCGCGGGCCATCGGCCGCTGCGGGGCGGAGCAGAGCGAGCCGACGCTGGTCGCGTGGCTCTCGGGCACGGAGACCCAAGCCTCGGCCGCGGCGTTCGCGCTGGGGGATCTCGCCATGGGGAAGGAGCGGCTGCGCGAGGAGACGCTCGCGGCGCTGCTCAACCTCGCGGCCGGCAGCGCGTCGTCGCCGCCCGCGCCCGAGGGTCTGTTCCCCATCGGCCGGCTCGAAAACGTGCCGAACACGGTGACGACGCGCCTGCGGGAGGTCGCCGGCGCGCGCCTCGCGGAGCCCGGTCCGTACAGGATCTTCGCCGTCCGCGCGCTCGGCCGTGCAGGCCCGGAGGCCGCGGCGGATCTCGGACGCGTGCTCGCCGGGGCGACGCTCTTCACGGCAGCCGAACGCGCGGAGGCCGCGCGCGCGCTCCGTCGGCTCGGCGCGGCGGGACAAACGATGCTCGCGTCCACGTTGCCCGCGCTCGTGCCGCCGGGCGGCGCCGTCGCGCTGACCGCGCTCGGCGAGGAGATCGGCGTCCTTCTGGCCACGCTCGACGCGCTCGAACCAACGAACAAGGCGAAGAAGTGGCTGAAGGATCTGGCCACGATGGAGCCGCCGCCCTCGGCGCCGGTGACCGTGCTGCGGCGCCTGTCCTGGATCCGGTGCAGCGCGGCGACAGCGCTCGCGAGCGCCGACGTGCGGGATCCGCTGCTCACGCGGTGTGACGTGACGGCCGCGCTCGCGGCGGGCGAAGGCGCGGACGCGGGGGCGAAGGCGCCGGGGCAGCCGGGATCGATCGGCGCGCGGGCGATGGTGAAGGTGCTGGATCGCGCGCCGATCGAGGGTTCACGGCGCACCGTGTTCCTCACGCACGCGAAGGGCGGGGATCTGCGCGCGCGTGAGGCCGCGATCGAGCTCCTCCCGAAGCACGAAGAGCTCGCCGAGGAGGCCGAGCCGCTGCTCGAAGCCGCGCTCGCCGCCCCGGAGCCGGGGCTCGTGTCGACGGCGGCCGGGGTGATCGCGCAGAAGCCGAACCTCGCGGCCGAGCCCGAGAAGCGCAAGAAGAAGCCCAAGAAGAAGAAGGACGAGGAGGAGCAGGCCGCGGAGGAGTCGTCCCTGCGCGCGCCTTCGCCCGCGATCGTGAAGGCCCTCGTGGCGGCGCTCGGGCGCGCCGACGTGGAGAACGATCCGGAGCACGTCAGTTCGATGATCGAGGCCGCAGGCGCGCTCGGCTTGAAGGAGACGTTGCCGCGGCTCGAAGAGCTCTGCCGTTCGTCGTGGCCGGAGCTGCGCAAGCGCGCGGCGAAGGCGATCGGGCTCGTCTCGGGCAAGCCGGAGACGCCGTCGTGCCAGGCGCCGCCGGGCGGAGGGCCAAAGCCGCCGGAGCTCGACGCGCGCGCCACGGGCAAGGTGACGCTCACGCTGGAGACCGACGTCGGCGAAGCGTCCCTCGTGCTCGACGCCGATGTCGCGCCCGTGGCCGTCACGCGTGTCGTCGACCTCGCGCGCGCCGGGTACTACGACGGGATGGTCGTGCACCGCGTGGTGCCGGGCTTCGTCACGCAGCTCGGCGCGCCCTTCGGCGACGGCTACGGCGGGCCGGCGGGCAAGGCGCCGCTGCGCTGCGAGACCTCACCGATCGCGTTTGATCCGCTCACGGTCGGCGTCGCGCTCGCGGGCCGCGACACCGGGTCGAGCCAGATCTTCGTGACCCACGCGAGGCAGCCGCACCTCGACGGCCAGTACGCGTGGATCGGCCGCGCGACGGGGCCGTGGAGCTCGTTCGTCGACGGGGACCTCGTGCACAAGGTCTCCGTCAACCCCTGACCTCCCCCACCCCAACCCTGCCGCTACTGCGGGTGGTGCTTCTTCTTCTTGCCGTTCTTGCGGCGTAGCTCGTCGCCGCCTTCGCCGTGGCCCACCTGGAAGATGTGGAACCGGCCGCCCCGCGCGAGCACGTCGGCCGGCTTCGGCCGCTCGCGCGCAAGCTCCATGAACCGCTGCTGCGAGCGCACCGTGGCCGCGCCCGTGGGCGTCGCGACGCGCGTGTAACTGCCGTCGGCGTTGAGGGCCCACGTCTTCGCCGTGTCGGCCGCGAGCGTCGCGAGCATGTCCTCGGCGCGGGTGCGCGCGGCCGGATCGAGCAGCGGCACGAGCAGCTCGACGCGGCGGTGAAAGTTCCGCGGCATCCAGTCCGCGCTGGAGAAGTAAAACTCCTCGGCGCCGCCGTTCGCGAAACGGAAGACGCGCTTGTGCTCGAGGAACCGGTCGATGAGCGCGCGCACCTGGATCCGCTCCGAGAGCCCCGGGATCCCGGGCCGGAGGCAACAGATGCCGCGGACGAAGAGCCGGATGTCGACGCCGTGCTGGCTCGCCGTGTAGAGGGCGTCGATCACGTCGACGTCCACGAGCGCGTTCATCTGCGCCACGATCTCGGCCTTCCGGCCCGCGCGCGCGTGCTCCGTCTCGCGCGCGATGAGCCCGAGGATCGCCTCGTGCAGCCCGAGCGGCGCCACCACGAGCCGGTTCCACTTCGGCGGCGCGCTGTAGCCCGTGAGCAGGTTGAAGAGCGAGGTGACGTCCTCGCCGATCTCGCGGTTCGCCGTGAAGAAGCCGAAGTCGGTGTAGAGGCGCGCCGTGTGCGGGTTGTAGTTGCCCGTCGAGAGGTGCACGTACCGCCGGAGTTTGTCCTTCTCCCGACGCACCACGAGCAGCGCCTTCACGTGCGTCTTCAGCCCGAGCAGGCCGTAGATCACCTGCGCGCCGCTCTGCTCCAAGGTCCGCGCCCACTGGATGTTCGAGGCCTCGTCGAAGCGCGCCTTGAGCTCGACGATCGCCGTCACCTGCTTGCCGTTCTCCGCGGCCCGCGCGAGCGCCTTCACGATCGGCGAGTCGCCGCCGGTGCGGTAGAGCGTCTGCTTGATCGCGAGCACGTTCGGATCGTCGGCCGCGCGCGAGACGAACTCGACCACCGGATCAAACGAGTCGTACGGGTGGTGGAGCGGGACGTCCCGCTCGCGGATCACCGCGAAGGGATCCTCCACGTCGCGCAGCGCGACCGGCACCTGCGGCGTGAAGCTCTCGTCGCGCAGATCCCGCCGATCGTCCTCGCCCACCACGGAGACGAGATCGACGATGCTGAGCGGGCCCGAGACGCGGTAGACGTCGAGGTTCGGATCGATGCCGAGCGCGCGGCAGAGGCGCTGCACGCTCGCGCCCACGCCGCCCCCGACGCCGATCTCCACGCGCACCGCGTTGCCACGATCACGGCGCCGCAGCTCGGCCTGGATCGTCTCCAGGAGATCCTCGCCCTCCTCCTCGTCGATCTCGAGATCCCAGTTGCGCGTGACGCGGAACGGGTACGTGCCGCGGAGGCGCGAGACCGGGAAGAACTCCTTCACGTGGCGCGCGATCACGTCCTCCAGGAGGACGAACGCGCGGCCGCAGCCGTCGACGCGCACGCGCATGAGGCGGCTCAACATCGGCGGCACCTGGATCACGCCGAAGCCGGGCTCCTCGCCCTCGTGCTCGCGGCTGAACATGATGCCGAGGTTGATGCTCTTGTTGCGCAGGTGCGGGAACGGGTGGCCGGGATCGATCGCGAGCGGCGTGAGGATCGGGAAGATGTCCGTGCGGAAGCGCTCGTCGAGCACCGCGAGCTCGGCCGCGTCGAGCTCCTCGGGCCGCACGATCCGCACGCCGACCCGGTGCAGCGCCGGCAGCATCTCCGTGTTCCAGAGGCGGTAGGCGCTGTCGAAGAGCGCGTGCGCCCGCGCGCTGATCGCGAGGAGTTGCTCCTGCGGCTTCATGCCGTCGGGCGGGACCTCGGTGATCGTGCGGTGCGTCTGGGCCTGCAGGCCCGCGACGCGCACCATGAAGAACTCGTCGAGGTTCGAGAAGAAGATGCCGAGGAACTTCAGCCGTTCGAAGAGCGGCACCTCCATCGAGGCAGCCTCGGAGAGGACACGGGCGTTGAACTCGAGCCACGAGAGCTCGCGGTTCAAATACTGCGTCGGATCCGAGTCGCCCGCGGCCGGGAGCAGGGACGAATGGCGAGCAGCGGCATCGGGCGTGGAAGGTGTCTCGAACGTCACGATGATCTCAGTCTAGCCTACCCGATCGCTGGGGGTCAGTTGATCGAGCCGATGAGAAGCGAGGGCCGTGGAGGTCGCCTGCCTCCTTGTGGCCAGCGCTTTCTGCTAGCGTGGCGCGCCATGGAGATCTGGCGCGCTCCTCTGGAGTTCCGGCGTGCGTGTGACGAGGCGCGGCAGCGCGGCGCGCGCGTCGGCCTCGTCCCCACGATGGGCGCCCTGCACCGCGGCCACCAGACGCTCATCGAAGAGGCCCGCAAGCGCGCCGATTTCGTCGTCGTCTCGATCTTCGTGAACCCCACGCAGTTCGGCCCGAACGAGGACTTCTCCCGCTACCCGCGGGACCTCGAAGGCGACGCGAAGAAGTGCGCGGAGGCCGGGGCGCACGGCATCTTCGCGCCCGCGCCCGCCGACATGTACCCGCCCGGCGACGAGACACGCGTGCACGTCGGCGCCACGGCCGCGGGCCTCTGCGGCGTGCACCGGCCCGGACACTTCGAAGGCGTGGCCACGGTCGTCACGAAATTGTTTGCGCTCGTAGGACCTTCGATCGCGCTCTTCGGCCGCAAGGACTACCAGCAGCTCAAAGTGATCGAGCGTTTTGCGCGCGACCTCTTCCTGCCCGTCGAGGTCCTCGGCGTGCGGACCGTGCGCGAGCCGGACGGGCTCGCGATGTCGTCGCGCAACGCGTACCTGTCGGCCGAGGCCCGCGCGCAGGCGCTCGCCATCCCGCGGGGATTGTCGGCCGCGGCGCGCGCGTTCGCCGCGGGGGAGCGTCGCGCCGGCATGCTCACCGCGCTCGCGCGCGGGCACATCACGCCCGTCGCGAGCGCGATCGACTACGTGGACGTGGCCGACGCGGAGACGCTCGCCGTGCTCGGCCCCGAGGAGCACACGCCGGATCGCGTGCTGCTCGCAGTCGCGGCCCGCATCGGCGGCGCGCGGCTCATCGACAACCTGGTGCTCGGCGAGGATCCGAGCCCACTCAGGCCCGACGGATCGAAGGAAGGAGACGAGGAACGCCATGCGTGAAGGCGAGGACGGAAACGACGGCCTGTTCGTCGTCTTCGAGGGCATCGACGGCGCGGGGACGACGACCCAAGCCGCGCGCTACGGCTCGTTTTTGCGCGGCCGGCGAAGGCTCGCGCACGTGACGCGCGAGCCGAGCGGCGGGCCGATGGGCTCGCTCCTCCGGCTCGTGCTCACCCAGCGCGTGAACCTGCCGTCGAGGCACCGCGACTCCACGATGGCGCTGCTCTTCGCGGCCGACCGGCTCGATCACATCGAGACCGAGGTCGCGCCGCACCTGCGCGACGGGTACGTGGTCATCTCGGATCGTTACGAGCTTTCGAGCATCATCTACCAGTCGATCGGGATCGAGGACGAGGGCGCGCGCGCCGACATGATCGCCTGGATCCGCCACTGCAACCGCCACGCCCTCAAGCCGGACATCACGGTCGTCGTGGACGTCGATCCGGAGGTCGCCGCGCAACGCAGGCGCGCCCGCGGCGGCGCGAGCGAGCTCTTCGAGGAGCCGGAGCTGCAGGCCCGCCTCGCCCGCGCCTACTTCGAGGCCGACAAGATCATCGGCGGCGATCGGCTCGTGCACGTGGATGGCAACGGCGACGTCGACACCGTCACCGCCGCGATCATCCGCGCCCTCGAGCCCTACGTGCGCGAGGGGCCCTGATCACGTCACGAGGTTGACCGCGAGCTGCGCATGACGCTCACCGGACACGCGCATCACTTCCTCTCCCGGCTCGACCGGCTCTCGGTGCCGCACCTCGATATCGCCCTCTCGCTGTATCGCGACGATGGTCTCCTCCGGCACATCCTGGACACCGCGCGTGTCCCGGAGGGCATGGAACGTGTGGCCGTGTCGCTCGCGGATCCCGAGAACGGGCCCTTCCTCGTCGTCACGCGCGACGGCAAGTTCGTCACGTGCCTCGGCGAGGGGATGAGCGCCAAGAACCTCCACGTCGTCACCCGCGAGCGGCTCGACGCGATCACGAGCCGGGTCGCGATGTGGCGCGAGCGCAGCGAGCGAGCCCTCTCCGTGCAGGGCAACGCGGGCGAGTTCATGCGCGCCCTCTACGAGCGAGGACCTTGGCTCCCCCGCGAGCAGTTCCAGGCCATCGCCGCGCTGCAACCGTTCCTGGCGATCCACCTCTTGCGCTGGCTCATCGAGGAGTTCCAGGAGGTCCAGAACATGCGCCAGCGCCTCCTCCGCGAGATGCCGAAGAGCGGGAAGTTGCATCGGAGGTTCGACGAGCTCTTGCACCTGTTCTGGTGTCGGTCCTGGACGATCGGGCACCTGTCGGTGCTCGCCGCGATGGACGGCAAGACGCCCTTTGAGCACCTGCCGGAGGTCGCGCGGGCCCCCGTCGCGACGATCAACTACTCGTGGTTCAGCGTCTCGCAGATGCTCGTCGGCAACGCGCTCCGCGGCATCTGGGGCGCGGCGCGCATCGGCAAGGATCTGCTCTCGGTCTACAAGAGGGAATGCGAAGCGGCCGTGACCCTCCACGAGCTCATCGACGCCGCGTTCACGCTCACCGTGATGGGTTGCCGTCACGCGCGCTTGCGGGCGGAGATCAAGAAGGCGCTCTCGCCGAACGGCCTCTCGCCGACGACACCGGACTTCGTCGTGGCCGTCCGCGAGCTCATGCTGCAAGTCCTCGACACCGAGGACACCCACGGCCCGACGGGCGCCCTCCATCAGCACGGCAGGGCCGGCGCGGAGCTCGCGGTCGCCTTCTCGAAGCGCCTCCCCCCGACGTCGGCCTACCATTTCAAGGAAATCGAGGAGGTGCCGCCGGAGATCGCGTATCGCACCCTGCTGCTCGACGCGACGGACTTCGTGAACCATCGCGAGGTGTTCCCGACGATGACCCTTGCGCTCCAGTGGCTCTCGCACGCGACGCCCGACGATCTCTACCTGCCCGCCGATTACATCGCCGCCATCCGCACCCCCTACGACCCGCGCCAGGTGCTCGCTCTCCTCCGCGACGACCGCAGCACCCAGAAGGCCATCCTCACGGAGGCGGCCAAGACCAGGCAGGCCGGCCCCACCCGCAGCGCGCCGTGCCCTTGCGGGAGCGGGAAGAAGTACAAGCGCTGCTGCAGCGAACGCGAGCGCTAACCTCGTGTCCTGAAGCGGCGCGCCCGAGCGCGGCTCCACGCGCGCCCCCCTCCACGAGGACGGCGACGCGTCGAGCACCTCAGCGCCGTCCGACGCCTTTCACGGCGTGTGACAGACGGCCTCGATGTTGTTCCCGTCCGGATCCAGCACGAAGGCCCCGTAATAATTCGGGTGGTACATGGGGCGGAGCCCGGGCGGGCCGTTGTCCTTGCCTCCGGCGCGGATCGCGGCCTCGTAAAACGCGTCGACCGTCTTGCGATCCGCGGCGAGGAACGCGACGTGCTGGCGGTAGCCCACCTCGCCCGCGCCGAGCCAGAAATCGGGTTTGCCCTTCTCTCCGAGCCCGACCACGCCGGGGAACTCCATCATCACCGCATAACCGAGGGGCGCGAGAGCGGCCGCGTAAAACGCCTTGCTCTTCTCCAGTTCACGAACGCCGACAGAGATATGGTCAATCATGCGCGGCATCCTACCCGAGCGAAGGAACCGTGTCGCCACGAATTCCTTCGCCCAGGTGCCCCCCCGACAAACGCTCCGTCAATCCATGGCGGAGGTGGGCGCAGGCTCCGGCGCGGGCGGGTCCGCCACCTCGCAGACGGCGTTCGCGATCGTCACGTCGTCGAGGTTCCACCCCGAGACCGTGAACACGCCGCCATTGCCCACCTCGAAGCCGAACCGCACGCGTAGGGCCGGATTGCGGTACGCCGTGAGGTCGTACGTCACGAGCGTCCACGCCGCGTCCTTGAGCGCGGGCGGGCCCCCCGAGTTCCACACAGAGACCCACGTGCTGCCGTCGAAGACGTCGATGGTGTTCGTCATGTACGGCGCGTAATCGCTGTTGAGCCACCGGTAGAAGGAGAGCCACAACGAGCCCGTGCCGCTCGTGTCGATCGCGGGGCTCACGAGGTACGCGGGCGGGTGAACGGACTCGGCCGCATACCCCCCGATGTTCACGCCCGCGATGCCGTTGTCGGCCGTCGACGTGCGGTCCGTGTCCGGATCCTCGGAGCCATGGGACGCGTTGCCCGGGGAGGCCTTCGCGGGGCCGATCTGCCACTCGCCTTCGAGCGTCCAGCCAGCCGTGTTGTCCGCGAACGTCTCGTGCAGGTACACGACGTACCCCTCGGCCTTGCCGCCCGTGCAGGACCCCGCCGAGCACGTCTCGCCCACCGTGCACGCGTTGCCATCCTCGCAAGCTCCGCCCTCGTTGACCGGCGCGCCCACGCAAGCGCCCGCCGCGTCGCAGACGCCCTCGTTGCAGTCGTTCTTGGCGGACGCGCAAGCCACGCCCGGCGTCGGCACCCGCTGACAAACGCCCGACACGTCGCACATCCCCGTGTTGCACTCGTCGGCGACCTCGGTGCACGAGAGGCCCGCGCCGCGCGGCGTCCCCACGCACGCCCCCGTGGCGGCGTCGCAAACGCCCTCGTTGCAGTCGTCGGCGGCGCCCGTGCAGTCCTTCGGGCCTCCCCCCTGGCAAATCCCTGCGGCGCAGGTCTTGCCCGTCAGGCACGGGTCGCCGCCGTTCTCGCACGCGACGCCCTCGTTGCCGGGGACGGGCTCGCAGCCGCCCGTCGCGGGGTTGCAGACCGCGACGTGACAATCGTCGGGCACGGGCGCGAAGTGGCAGCTCTTCGGGACCCCGGCGCAGGCGCCGCCCTTGCAGGTCGCGGAGACCATGCACGGGTCGCTCGACACGCATGGCGCGCCATCGAGCGCAGGTCCTTCGTCGCAGGAAGCCGTGGCCTCGTGGCAGGTCACGACCGAGCAGGGCGCAGCCTCGATGCCGCACGGGTTCGGCCCGCCCCCGACGCAAACGCCGCCCTGGCAGCTATCGCCCACGGTGCAGAAGAGGCCATCCTCGCAGGAGGTCCCCGCGGCGCGAGGGATGACGGCGCAACGCTTCGTCTCCGCGTCGCAGACGGACACGAGGCAAGGCGGCGTGTCGATGAGCGAGCAATCCACGGGGCAGTCCATCGCCCCGAGGGTGGCCCCGCCTTCTCCGCCGCTGCCCTGCGCGTCGCTTTCGCTGCCGCCGCCCTGCCCACGTTCGGCATCGGAGACCTGCCGCGCGCACCCCGCAGCGACGAAGCTCACGGACACGGCGAGAATGCGCCCCCAATTCATCCATTCCTTCATCGTCGACCCACCTCTCTGCCGCGGCGAGGCCCGAATCCTCGCCCATACGGCGCGGCGACGCACCCTTGTCCGGAACGTCGCGCGTAGCCGCGACGCACCAGTTTTTCCAAATTGAACGTCCGAGATCGCAATCAGACGTCCCCCGATTGCGATCCAGACTTCGCAAGGCCATCCTTTCGACGAATGCCGATCCTTCGATGCCCTCGTCGAACCCCATCCTCCATTCGCGGGTGCTTGCCGCGCACGTCCGCGCCGTATACATCGATCTTGCTCCGTCGTCGCCCCCCGAGCGCCTCGAATCCATCGAGTGCACGGCCTCCCGGCGGCGCAAAGCTCCCCGATCGGTGATGGATGACGAGGCACCGAGCGGATGGTCGTCTTTCTCCAGTTTCCCAGGAGTAAACATGTTTTTCCGCGCATCCCGCATGACGAGCACAACGCAGGTCGGACATTTGGGGCGCTCCCTCGCCTTCGGCGGCGCACACCCGAAGACCCTCTGCGCCTTCGCGGCGCTCTGCGTCTCTTCGCTCGGACTCGCGTGCAGCGCGTCCGGGGACCGTAACGGGCAAGCCTCGAACGGCGTGGAGGAGACGAGCGGCACGGGGGGTGGCGGCGGCGCGAATCCGGGCAGCGCCACCGGCACGGGCGGCGACATGTTCGATTTCGACGGCGGCATGATGAGCAGCGGCGCAGGCGGGGACGAGACCTGCGCGCAGACCGGCGGAAAGGCCGAGCCCGTCGAGCTCGATCTCGTCATCCTGCTCGACCGCTCCGGCAGCATGTACGGCCAGAACTGGAACGGCGCGACGGCCGCGCTCAAGCAATTCGTGGAGGATCCGGCCTCGGCAGGGATGAACGTTGGTATCCTGTATTTCCCCGTGGATGCCCCGCCGGACGGGCTCGTTTGCAACCACAACCATTACGACGACCTTTCCGTCGCGGTCGGGACCTTGCCCGGGAACGCGCCGGCCCTCGTCCAGTCGATCAACGGCGAGAGCCCGAACGGCGGCTCGACGCCGATGTACGGCGCGCTCGAAGGCGCGCTCTTCAATGCGACCGCCTACAAGGACGCGCACCCGAGCCACAAGGTCATCCTGGTCTTCGCGAGCGACGGCGATCCCAATAGCTGTCCCGGCAACCAGAACGACATCCCGAGCATCGCGGGCCTGGCGAAGGCCGCGCTCGATTACAACGGCGTCGAGACGTACGTCGTCGCCATCAACGGCGCGAGCGTCTTGAACCTCGACCAGATCGCCGCCGCCGGCGGGACCACGAAGTCCTACGACATCACCGCGAACGTCTCCCAGTTCGCGCAAAAGATGACCGAGATCCGCACGAAGGCCCTCGCTTGCGAATTCCTGGTCCCCGAGCCCTCCGGCGACGACCCGCTCGAGCTCGACAAGGCCACGGTCAAGCACACGAACGGCGCGGGCATCGAAACGGAGATCCCCCACGCCAAGAGCGCCGCCGACTGCGGCGTGGGCCCCGGCTGGTATTACGACGACCCGAAAAAGGCGCAAAAGATCCTGCTCTGCCCCGCCTCCTGCCAGGTCGTCCAGGCAGATCCGGACGGCAAGCTCGACATCCTCTTCGGCTGCAAGCCCGACATCCATTGAAGCGCCGCCGAGCGGTTCGGCGCTCTACGGCTTCTTCTTCAACGCCTCCAAGGCCTCGCGCAGCTCGTCCTCGGTGAACGGGAGCCGCGCGAGCGCCGCCTTCTCGTCGGCGAGCGCGAGCTCGAGCGCCCGCTGGGCCTCGCGCGCCCGCCCGATCCACGCCGACGCCTCGCCCGTCCGATCGCCGAGCCGCACCGTCCCCTCCATCATCTTGAGCCCCTTCTCCAGGAGCACGCGGTAACGCAGCCGCATCGCCCCTTCGAAGAGCTGCTTCTTGCGAAGCGTGTCGGCCGCCGCGGGCGGAGGCACCCGCATCACGTCGCGGTGCAGCTCCTGGTAGAGCTGCCCCACGCGGTAGCCCGCCATCGCCGACCGGTGCGCGTCCAGGCTGCGCATCGCCTCGGTGTACGCCCCCTGCGCGTCGAGGAGCCCCTGGCAGCGCTTTTCGAGCGTCTCGGCGAAGTTCGGCGGCATGGGCTCGAACTTGATCGCCTCGCTCCGCTTCCGCCGCACCTCGCCGAGCGCGAACCAGAGCTGCGCGAGCTCGATCGGCGGCTTGCCCGCCTCGCCCAGCCGCTCGCGCTCCACGAGGTCCCGCGCCACGGAGATCTCGCGCGCCGCCTCCTCCACGAGGTCCTGCTCCACGAGCCCCAGCGCCCGCGCCCCGCGCGCCTCGATGACCTCCAGCACCGCGAGGTCCTGCCGCGCGATGAGCTTCTCCGCCACGGCGACGAGCTCGCTCCAGCGCTCCAGGTACGCGAGCGCCCGACCGAGACGAAAGAGCGCGCTGCGCTCGAGCGCGTGGCCCGGGAAGCGCCGGACGAGCTCGCGGAGCCGCGTCGCCGAAGCCTCCCGCTCCCCGAGCGCCTCGTACCCCACGGCCGCGTTGTAGAGGCTCGCCGCTCCGATCTCGCCGTCGGGCGCGTGACGCTCCAGTTTGTCGAAGACCTCGGCCGCCTCCCGGTGCTTTCCGCCGAGCAAGAGCGCCTTCGCGCGCTCGAACTCCTGCACGAGGCCGGCCTCGGTGTACGACGAGACCACGACGGGCGAGACCTCGATCACGGGTCCGCCGTCGGCCTTCGGCGCAGGCCGACGAACCTCCGGGCGAGGTCCGGACGAACCACACCCCACGAGCAAGCCGGCGAGGACGAGAGTGACTGCGAGGCGCGTGTTCGTGAAAAAAAACATCCCTACCCCCACCGAGCGGCCCCTGGTTTCACGTGTCTCCATCCCCCGAGACCACGTCTTCCGCGCGCCTGCGTGAGGTCGGCCGGAGGCGACGCGGACGAACCCGACCGGAGTGGAAATGTCGACCGAGGAAGCACATGAGCCACGCGGAAAGGGGATCCGAGGCCGCGCGTCCTAGGGTACCTTGAAAACATCGAGCGCGGCTCCCCGTCCTCGGGGGCCGGCTCGATGATGGACCAGCAAGCGGGGCTCATCGCAGCAAAGAACGGGAGCCCTCACCTGGAGGTGGGCATGATGAAGCGGGAGATCGAGACCGATTCCGATGCCGAGCGGCTGAACCATGCAGAGATGCGCCATCGGGAGCTCGATGCGCGCCTCGCCGAGCTCGGGCGGCACGCATACCTGACGCCCGACGAGCAGCTCGAGATGGCCGAGCTGAAGAAGCAAAAGCTCAAGGCGAAGGACGAGATCCACGCCCTCCGCCGGGGAACATCCTGACGCGGGGCGACCGGGCGCGAGAGAACCCCTTCGAACGAACGAGAGCGCCGATCGGCAAGACCGATGCGGCGCTCTCGGCGTTTCGGGCCTCGGCGAGCTCTACTTCGGCGCCGGGGCCGCGGGCGGGGCCGCGCCGGGATCGGCCTTCTTCTCGGCGGCGTCTTCGCCCTTCTTCGTGTCGTCGACCTTGTCTTCGACGCTCTCGATGCCGCCGTACACGTCCTTGTTGAGATCCGTCAGCGCGTCTTCGAGCCGCTTCTTCTCGTCGCCCGAGAGACCGCCCGGCGTGTTCTTCTCGGTGGCGGCGGCGACGGCGAGCCAGTGGCGCGCGTTGTCGCGGTAGCCACGCTTCGGATCGGCCACGCCGCCCGGCACGTTCGCGGCGAGCTGGAGGCCCGCGAGCCGGTAGTCCGTCATGCCGCGGAGGTAGGCGTACTTCGCCTGCTCGGCGTCGGAGAGCGAGTCGATGTCGGGCTCGAGCACGCGGAAGAGCGCGAGCGCCTTCTCGTACTGGTTCTCCTCGTAGTGCTTCTGCGCCCGCTCCAGATCTTGACGGTACGTGGCGCAGCCGAGCAGCACGCTGCCGAGCAGTGCCAACGCGGACAGGGTCGAGACGAGCGAGGCCAAACGAGGCATGCGCGGAGGGTATCCCCGGGCTCGGCCGGGGATCAAGTATCTCCCGCGGACGAAACGCGGCGTCGCGCCCCGAGGGCCCCGAGCGCGGCGAGGGCGAGGAGCGCTCGGGCCCCGCCCGCGTCCCCGGACGTGCTCCCCGGGACGGCGCAGGCGCAGGCGGTGCTCGCCTGGGTCGTCGCGGGCGTGGCGGCGGATCCGGGCTTCTTCTCGTCAGTTTTGCAGGACCAGCTCTCGGTGCCCCGGTAGCTGCACTGCTCGATGACGCTCCCGCTCGCGCGGCGGGCGAGGACGTTCACCTCGGGGCCGTCCACGGAGAATTCGAGGAAGTGATGCACCGACTCGAAGTGCTGCTGCTCCGGGGCGCGGCTGCGTTGCTGGTAGAGCGGCGCGCCCGCGCCTCCCGACACGATGTACTTGAGCCCCTGCCCCTCGCCGCGCTCGTAGATGTGATCGTGCCCCGCGATCACGAGCTCCACCTTGTTGTCGCGGAGCATCGGGAGGATCCCTTGTGACGCGAGGCGCCTGTTGCCGCCGTGGTGGCCGCTCGAGAACGGCCCGTGGTGCATCACCGCGATCCGATGCACGAGGCCCGGCTCGTCGAGCGCGCGCGCGAGCTCTGCGCGCAGCCACTCCTTTTCGTCGCCGGTCCACGTATCCATCGCATTCAGCAGGAAAAACCGCGTGTTCGACCAGCGGAACGAGCCGTAGAGGTGCGGGCGCTCCCGCCCGTCGGTCTCGGTCGCCGCGAAGTAGCGGAGGAAATTCACCTGCCCCGTGGGATCGGGCGCGGTGAGCTCGTGGTTGCCGACGGCGACGAAGATGCAGCGGTTCGCGAGCAGCTTGCCTTCGATGCCGAAGAACTCCTGCCACTGCGCCTCGTTGTCCCCGTCCTGGACCATGTCGCCCGTGTGCACGAAAAAATCGGCGGGCGCGGCGTCGATGGCCCGCGCCACGGCCGCGTGCGCCGCGGCGTCCGAGCGGCTGTCACCATAGGCGACGAACTTGAAGGGGCGGGCATCGGCCGGCGCCGTGGTGAAATCCACGGGCTTGCTCTCCACGTCGCCGACCTTCACGCGGTAGGCGTACGTCGTCGCGGGCGCGAGGCCCTCGACGCGGATCGCGTGGAAGCGCTTCTCCGATTCCGAAACCTTCGACGACGTGAACCCCGCGGGCCCTGTCACGAGGACCGTCGCCGGCTCCGGCGTCGAGAGTTCCAGCTTGATCGTGACGGCCGTCTGGCCGAGCGCTTGCAGGTACGGTCCCTTGCGGATCGAAGCGGCTTCGGCTGCGACCGAGGCCCCGAGCAGCGCCGCCGTGATGGAAAGCGCGAGGGTGATGCGAGGGAGGGCGCGCGGACGCGAAGGCGACGGGGACACGACGCTGCCTAGCATGGATCTTGCGCTCATTTCCAGCCGGAGGCCCCCTCGACCACGACAGAGGGTCGCGAGGGCGCGCGGCTGGAAGAATCCGTCGACACCGGGAGTGACCATGTCATGATGCTGCGCCGTAGCCTTAACGGACAGACGGGATTACGGAATGGTGCAGCGCGCGGGTGGAGAGGACGACGCGGGGTTCAACCTGGCCTCGCTCCCTGAAGAGAACCTGCCGCGCCAGTTCGGCAAGTACACGCTTCTGCGTCGGCTGGCCGCCGGCGGGATGGCGGAGATCTTCCTCGCCTTGCACCGCTCGGTGGCGGGCTTCGAGAAGCTCATCGTCATCAAGCGGATCTTGCCCTCGATGAACAACGACCAGGCGTTCATCGAGATGCTGCTGCACGAGGCGCGTGTCGCCGCGACGATGTCGCACCCGAACATCGTGCAGACGTTCGACGTCGGGCAGGTCGACGGGACGTACTTCATCGCCATGGAGCACATCCACGGCGAGGACATCCGCTCCATCGTCCGCGCGATGCGCAAGAAAGGCCTCACGGAGTTCCCGCTGGAGCACGCCGTCTCGATCGGCCTCGGCACCTGCGCGGGCCTCGCCTACGCGCACGAGAAGCGCGATCTCGAAGGCAACCTCCTGCACATCGTGCACCGCGACATCTCGCCGCAGAACATCGTCTGCACGTTCTCGGGCGACGTGAAGATCGTCGACTTCGGCGTGGCCAAGTCGAGCTCGCAGGTCGGCGAGGACACGAAGGACGGCCAGCTCAAGGGCAAAGTCCCGTACATGTCGCCCGAGCAGGCGTCGGGCAGCGACGTCGATTGGCGCAGCGACATCTTCGCCGTCGGCGTGCTGATCTTCGAGCTCACCACGGGCAAACGTCTCTTCAAGGGATCGAGCGAGTTCGAGACGCTGAAGCTCATCTGCGAGAAGGACTATCCGCGCCCGAGCCAGGTCAAACCCGGCTACCCGCCCGCGCTCGAGCGCATCGTGATGAAGTCGCTCGAGAAGAAGCGCGAGGATCGCTACCAGAGCGCGCGCGAGATGCAGAGCGACCTCGAATCCTTCGTCCGCGAGGAGCGCATCCCGGTCTCGCAGATCAGCCTGACGCAGTGGATGCAGTCCCTGTTCCAGGACAAACTGGAGCAGCAGAAGGAGGCGCTGCAGGACGTCAAGCAGCTCGCCGACATCATCGCCATGCAGCACAGCCCCTCGATGTACGAGGGCACGGTGACGGGCGGCGGGGGCATGTCGGCGACGGGCGCTTCGCCGCAGCCGAAGCGTTCGAGCGTGGGTCTCTGGATCGCGCTCGCCGCCGTGGTCCTCGTCGGCGTGGGCGGCTTCTTCTACATGCGCAAGCAGGCCGCCGAGCGTGAGGCGCAGATGCGCGCCGACGCCGAGAAGGCGCAGGCGGTGCGCGCGAAGGAGACGAAGGGCGCGCTCGACATCAAGTGCGGCGCGGACGAGGGCTGCTCGATCTGGATCAACGGCGAGCTGCAGAAGCAGGTCACGCCGGCGAAGGTCGAGGGCCTACCGCTCGACAGCGAGATCAAGGTCAAGCTGACGAAGGAAGGCTTCGAGGCGCACCGCGAGTCGATCACGCTGAGCGAGCAGGCGCCGACGCGCGCCATCCAGGCCGTGATGAAGACCGGATCGGTCACGGTGGTGCTGAAGATCGATCCCCCCGCGACGGTGTGGCTCGACAACAAGCAACTGAAGGGCGTGGTCGAGAAGCTCGAAGGCCTGTCCGCGGGCGAGGAGCACAAGCTCGTCCTCCAGCTCTCGGGCTACCAGCCGAAGACGATCACGTTCACCGCCGAGCAGGGCGAGACCAAGGTCATCCAGGAGCGGCTCGTGAAGGCCGATCCGAACAGCGCCGCCGCGGCCGCGGGCACGGGCAGCCCAAGCGCCGCGGGTGGTGGAGGCGGCGGCAGCGGCAAGGTGCGCGTCACGTCGAAGGGCGGCTTCTGCAACGTGACGATCAACGGCGTCGGCTACGGGTCCACGCCCGTCGAGGCCGTGGTCAACGCGGGCACGGCGCGCGTCACGTGCAAGCCCGACAGCGGCGGCGCGTCGCAGTCGCAGGCCGTGCCGGTGAAGGCCGGCGAGGTCGCGCGCGCGGCCTTCAAGCTGAACTAGTCACGCCGAGACGCGCGGCCGGCGGCGATACCGCAAGCGCGTCACGGGCAGCCCGTCCGCGATGGCGTGGTGCTCGCGCGGGCTCCGCGCGTTGTACGGGTTCTCGACCATCCGCGCCGAACCCGGTTCGTCGCCGCTCGGCTCGAACGCCTCGTGCGCGCCGACCTGCGCTTCGTACATCTCCGCCCGCTCCGCGACGTCGGTCTGCACGTAAAACGCGCCGCCGTCCCGCAAGAGCCGCGCGATCGAGTCGAGCAGGCCCGGCCCCATGACGAGGCGCTTCGCGTGCTTCTTCTTCCACCAGGGGTCGGGGAAATGCATGAAAAACGTGTCGATCGAGGCATCCGGCCCGAGCCGGGAGAGCGCCTCGCGCGCGTCCGCGTTGAGCACGCGCGCCCGCGCGCCGAGCCCTTGTTTCTTGAGCCGATCGTCCACGATCGACGACCATTTCAGCCGGATCTCCAGCCCGAGCAGCCGGCTTTCGGGCGCGGCCGCCGCGCGCTCGAAGAGGAAGCCGCCGCGGCCGGGGCCGATCTCGATCTCGATGGGCCCCTCGCCGGGCAGGATCGAGCCGATGTCGACCGGCCCCTCGTCCGGGAAGCGAGCGGCGTGAGCATACGGATGGTTGGGGCGCGGCCGGAACACCATGGCGGGCGCAAACAAGCACAACGTCGGCCGGATGGGTAGCGGGCCTTTGACGGGGTGGGTATGGTCGCGCCCGTGACGCCTCGGGACGTGGGCAAACGCCTGGCCCCTTACGCCTTTCCCCTCGCGGTGAGCTTCGCCCTCGGCGCCCTCGCCATCCGCGGGATCCTGACCCGCGCCGGTCGCCCCGCGCTCCCGCTCGACGACGCCTTCATCCACCTGCAGTACGCGCGTCGCCTCGCCGAGGGCCACTTCTTCTCGTACGTGCCCGGCGAGGGCTACACGACCGGCGCGACGAGCCTGCTCTGGCCGATCTTCCTCGCGCCGTTTCATCTCCTCGGCCTGCGCGGGCTCTCGTTCATCTGGGCTGCGTGGCTGCTCGGCACGCTCGCGCACGCTGCGCTCGCCGTCGAGACCGGGCGCCTCGCGTTTCGCCTCGCCGGCCGCGCTGCCGGCGCCGGCGCCATGCTCATGTGCCTCGGCTTCGGCGCGTTCACCTGGTTCGCCTGGAGCGGCATGGAGACCATCCCCTTCGCGTGGATGCTCATGCGCACGGCGCGCGTCGCGGCCGCGTACTGCGAGCCGGATCCTGCGTCCCCGGCGCCGGGCCGTCGCCAGGCGATCGAGGTCGCCGCGCTCGGCTTGCTCACGCCCCTCGTGCGCCCCGAAGGCGCCGTCGCCTCGGCGCTCGCCGTCCTCGCGCTCGCGTCACGCCCGAACGGCGAGGGCAAACCGCGGCGCCTCGTCGCGCTCGTCCCCGCGCTCGGCCCGCTCCTCGTGCCGCTGCTCCACCTCGTGATCGCGGGCCACGCGGCTTCTTCGACCACGATGGTCAAGTGGCTCCCGGCGAACCCGGCGTACGACCGCGCCGGCATGATCGCGTTCCTCCAGTCGAACCTGCGCACCCTCTGGCAGAGCGTGCTCGACGGCGGCGAGTGGTCCGCGATCTTCGTCCCCGAGAACCTCCTCGTCCCCACGCTCCTCGGCGCCCTCGCGCTCGTCCATCGCGCGCACCGCGGCGCGCTCCCGATCCACGGCTCGTTCGTCCTCGCGATCGTCCTCGCGACGGCGTTGCCGTGCACGTACCTGAGCTTCCTCTGGAACCGCGTCCGTTACGTCTGGCCCTTCTACGCCGCGCACTTCGTCCTCCTCGCCTGCCTCGCCCGCGAGATCGGTGACCTCGCGCGGCGCTTCTTCCGCGCGCGCGCGCCCGTCACGCCGCTCGTCCTCGGCCTGTTCACCGGCGCCCTCGTCACCAAGCTCCCGTGGACGCTCTCCGACCTCGCGACGAGCGCGCGCGCGATCGATCACCAGCAGGTCACGCTCGGCGACTGGGCGCGCGAACATCTCCCGGCGGACGCGCGCATCGGCGTGAACGACACGGGCGCGATCGCCTACGTCTCCGATCGGCGCACCTTCGACGTCGTCGGCCTGACGACCGAGGGCGAGTCGCGCTACTGGACGTTCGGCGCCGGCTCGCGCTTCGAGCACTACGAAAAATTGCCCGCCGAGCGCCGCCCCTCGCACTTCATCGTGTATCCGCAGTGGATGGCCTGCCCGCCCGTGCTCGGCGAGGAGCTGCACCGCGAGACCGTGGTCGATCAGTCCATCCTTGGAGGGCAAACGATGATCGCCCACGAGGCGCGCTGGGATCTGCTCGGCTCGGGGGCGCTGCCGCGCGCGGCGGCGCCGAAGGGCACGCTCGCCGACGAGATCGACGTCTCCGACCTCGAGTCCGAGGACACACACGGCTACGCGCGCCTCGGCGCGTCGGACCAGGACAACGTGGTGGTGATGGCCGAACCACCACGGCGGGACGACGCGGGATCCGGCGAAGAAACACCCACCGCCGAGATCGCCGACGCGGGCCGCATGCGCCGCTCCCTCGACCGCTTCACCGCGACGCTCGCGCAAGGCCGCCCGGCGTCACTCGTCCTGCGCGCCTCAGCCGACACCGATGTCGAGCTCGTCGTGCGCGCGGGGGGCATCGAGATCGGCTCGGCGCGGCTCCCTGCCGGCGCGTGGGTCGAGCGTGTCGTGGAGATCCCGCCGGATCGCGTCTGGGCTCGGACCGAGATCGAGGTCACGCCGCGCGAAGCGGGCGTGTTCCATGCGTTTCACTACTGGCTTTACCAGTGACGCCAGAGCCTCCGCGGATCACGGCCGGTCCAGCTCGCGCGCGGCGTTCACGCTCACCACGCTCTCTGCCACCGTCGCGATCGCCCGCCGGACCGCGCCGTTCGCGAGCCGCTCAGGCCGCGCGGGCGCGATCGCCGCGCAGAGCGCCAGCGCCGTGACGTAGAGCGCGCCCATCACGGTGAGCAGCCGACGTGTCTCGTTCGGGATCCGCACGCGCTCCTTGCCCGACGCCTCGATGGCCACGAGCCGCGCGCGGATCTGCACCGGCCCGAGCACGATCACCGCCCGATCCCCCTCGTCCACCTCGAACGACACGGGCCCCGTCACGAGCCGGCCGAGCCCATCTTTTCCGTGTGTTCGTCCTCTCGCGTGCGGAGGCACGTGGAGCACGAACTGCCCTTCCTTGACCTCGGCCACGACCACGGGGTGGCCTCCGTACTCGGTCATCGGGATCCGCGCGATCGACTCCGGGGCCTGCCCGATCCAGCACACGCCGCCATCGAGCACGTGGCGCACGCCGAGCACCTCGGTGCCACGCAGCGCGACGAGCTCGAGCGCTTTGTGTGCGCCGTCTGCCGCCTCCACATCCCGACCTTCGGAGGTCTTCTCGCCCTCCGTCCTCGACGCGAAAAACGGCTCCTTCGCCATGGTTCCCTCGTAAACCTCCCTGGTTCCGGGGCGGCTCGATCGGGAGCCCGGTGCGAGCGAGGGCCCGCGCCATGCACGATGGACGGACACCGCCGTACGTTGTAAATGCAGGCCCGTGCGAAAGCGGCCTCTCGGCAAAACCTCCCTCGAAGTCTCCGAGCTCGGCCTCGGCACGTGGGGGCTCTCGGGTGACGGGTACGGGCCCGTCGTCTTGCCCGAGGTCGATCGTGTCCTCGATCGTGCCGTCTCCTCCGGCGTGAACCTCTTCGACACCGCCGACGTCTACGGCCGCGGCGCGATGGAGAAGAAGCTCGGCGCGCGCCTGCCGAAGGACACGACCTACGTCGTCACGAAGATCGGCACCGACCTCGACGCCTCACCCGCGCAGAAGCGCTTCGATCCGAGCTACCTGCGCGTCGCCTTCGAGCGCTCACGCGAGCGCCTCGATCGCAGCCCCCTCGACGTCGTGCTCCTCCACAACCCCACCGAGCACACGCTCACGCGGACCGAGACCGTCGCGTTCATGAAGGAACTCGAAGAGCGCGGCCTCGTGCGCGCCTGGGGCGTGAGCGCCGGATCGGTCGAGGTCGGGCGCGCCGCGATCCGCGCCGGGGCCAAGGTCCTCGAGCTCGCGTACAACGTCTTCGTCGCCAAGGATCTCCACGCGCTCTCCGCGGACGTGAAGGAGCACGGCGTCGGCGTCCTCGCGCGGAGCGTCCTCGCCCACGGCTTGCTCACGGGCCACTGGAGCCCCGAGCGCGAGTTTTACGCGGGCGACCACCGCGTCGATCGTTGGAGCCAAAAAGAACTCGCGAAGCGCATCCAGCAACTCGACGCGCTCCGCCCCTTCACCAAGGCCGAGGACGTGGGGACGCTCCGCTCCGTGGCCCTCCGGTTCGTCCTCGCGAACCAGCTCGTCTCCTCGGCGATCCTCGGCCCCCGCTCGGTCGCCCAGTTCGACCAGCTCGAACGCGAGGCGGGCGAACCGCCGTACCTCAAGGACACCGTGATGGTCGAGCTCGCGGCGCGGCTGAAGGCCGTGGGCGTCGAGGTCTGACGGAGCCTGCGCAGGAACACCATGGAGAGCGCAAGCATGGACACCGAGCTGGAGACCGTCCTGGCCATCGCCCGCGAGGCGGCGGAGATCGTCCGCGCGGTCTACCGGACGGCCTTCGCCGTCGAGATGAAGGGCCCGAACGATCCGGTCACGCGCGCCGATCGCGAGGCGAACACGCTCATCTGCGCGCGCCTCGCCGAACGGTTCCCCGGCGACCCGATCATCGCCGAGGAGACCCCGCCCGAGACCGCGGCCGAAGCACGACAGATGGTCCAGAAGAGCCGCGTCTTCTTCGTCGATCCCCTCGACGGCACGCGCGAGTTCGCCGACCGGAACCCCGAGTTCGCCGTGATGATCGGCCTCGCCGTGGACGGCCGCGCGACGCTCGGCGTGGTCGTGATGCCCGAGTCGGGCGAGGCGCTCTGCGGCCGCGTCGGCGCGTCCCCCGTCGCCTTCCTCGAAGCCTCGGACGGCACGCGTCGCCCGCTTCGCGTCACCGATCAGCGAGATCCCTCGAAGGCGACGTTGATGGTCTCGCGCTCGCACCGCCCGCACCTCACCGAGCCCTTCGCCCAGCGGATCGGCGTCCGCCGTATCGTCCCGTGTGGATCCGTCGGGGTGAAGGTCGCGCGCGTCTGCACCGGAGAAGCCGAGATTTACGTGCACGGCGGCACGGGCGCGAAGCTCTGGGACACGTGTGGCCCCGAGGCGATCCTCGTCGCTGCGGGCGGCCGCTTCTCGGACCTCGACGGCGCGCCGATCGACTACGCGTACGGCGGGCTGAAGCTCGAAAACGGCCTCGTCGCGACGAACGCCGCGCTCTACGACACCGTGATCGAAGCCATCTCCTCTTTGCGCTAAGCTCCGCCCACCATGCGCGATCGAGCCAGCGTGGTGATCGTGGGGGGCGGGATCATGGGCCTGTCCGTCGCCTGGCACCTCGCGAAAGACCACGGCATCACGGACACGGTCGTCGTCGAGAAGGGCTACCTCTGCGGCGGAGCGAGCGGCCGCAACGGCGGCGGCGTGCGGGCCCAGTTCGGCAGCGAAGAGAACATCCGGCTCATGCAGGAGAGCATCCGCATGTGCCGCGACTTCGCGGCCGAGATGAAGATCAACGTCTGGTTCCGCCAGGGCGGCTACCTCTTCCTCGTCCGCAATGAACCCGCGCGGAAGAACCTCGAAAAGAGCGTGCGCGTGCAGAACGAGTGTGGCC
Organism: Polyangium sorediatum; assembly: GCF_029946465.1. Lineage (NCBI taxonomy): Bacteria > Pseudomonadati > Myxococcota > Polyangiales > Polyangiaceae > Polyangium > Polyangium sorediatum. The sequence continues at coordinate 42,842 of NZ_JARZHI010000006.1, read as the reverse complement.
TCGCGACGCGCCTGCTCGAACCCAAAGAGGCCAAGCGCATCGTGCCCGAACTCGACATCGAGGGCGTCCTGCTCGCGAGCTACAACCCCGACGACGCCGTCGTCTTCCCTTGGCCGTTCGTCTGGGGCTACGCCGAGTGCGCGCAGAAGCTCGGCGTCGACATCGAGACCTTCACCGAGGTCACGGGCTTCGAGACGCGCGGCGCGCGGATCGAGGGCGTCGTGACGAACAAGGGCCGAATCCGCACGAACCGCGTCGTCAACGCCTGCGGCGCGTGGAGCCCAGAGCTCGCGGCCCTGCTCGACGTGGAGCTACCGAACCGCCCGCACCGCCACGAGATCTGCTCCACCGAGCCGCTCAAGCCCTGGCTCAAGCCGCTCGTCGCGGACCTCTCGAACGGCCTGTACTTCTCGCAGTCGATGCGCGGCGAGATCGTCGGAGGCATCTCCAACGAGGACGTCCCCGAGGGCCTCGACATGGGCTCGTCCCACCGCTTCCTCGCGCTCTACGCGCGCGCCCTCACGCGCACGGTCCCTCTCCTCGGCCGGGTGAAGGTCCTTCGCCAGTGGGCGGGCTGCTACGACCTCACGCCCGACGCGAACCCCATCGTCGGCGAGGTCGATGCGATCGAACATTTCTACCAAGCCTCGGGCTTCATGGGCCACGGCTTCATGATGGCGCCCGTGATGGGCAAGCTCCTCGCGCAGCACATCGCCGAGGGCACGAAGCTGCCGCTCTTCGACCGCTGGAACCTGCGCAGGTTCGCCGAGGGCAAGTTGCTCTCGGAAAGCATGATCATCGGCTAAACTGCCGCGCGTGGCAAAGCTTGTCCTGATCACGGGGACGTCGAGCGGCATCGGTTTGTCCGCGGCGATCGAGTGCGCGGCGGCGGGACACCAAGTCGTGGCGACGATGCGCGACCTCGCACGGCGCGAGGCCCTCGAGCAGGCCGCGAAAGCGCGCGGCGTCTCGGTCGACATCGAGCAGCTCGACGTGACCTCGTCGAGCGCGGGCGACAAGATCCGCGAGCTCGTCCTCAAGTACGGACCCTTCTTCGCGCTCGTCAACAACGCAGGCATCGCGATCGGCGGGCCCTTCGAAGAGCAGTCGGAAGAAGACGTGCGCCTGCAGCTCGAGACGAACGTGCTCGGGCTCATGGCGACCACGCGCGCGATCCTCCCCTCGATGCGCAGCGCCGGCCGCGGCCGCATCCTCAACGTGTCGAGCACCTCGGGCCGCGTCGCCATGCCGTGCCTCTCGATCTACGCAGCGACGAAGCACGCCGTGGAGGGCTTCAGCGAAGCGCTGCGCTGGGAGGTCGAGCCCTTCGGGATCGACGTCCTCGTCGTCGCGCCCGGCACCTTCCGCACGCCGATCTTCTTCGAGAACATGAAGCGCGGCGCGCACGTCGCCGACGAGGGCCCCTACGGACCGCTCATCCGCAGGATCGAGGATCTCGCCATCGGTGGAGCCAGGCGTGCGCCACCGCCGGACGAGGTGGGTCGCACCCTCGCGCGCCTCGTCGGAGCGCCGTCTCCCCCGTTCCGGACGATCGTCGGTCGGGACGGGTTCGCGATGACGACCCTACGCGGTGTGATGCCTGACCGTTTATTCGCGCTGGGGCTGCGCCGAGCGCTCGCGCTTTCGCGGGTTCGTTGACACGTCGAGCGACCACGCATAGCGTGCGGACCCTAGATCGCAGGCGAGCTGGGTCGCTTTCTGTAGTCATCCGGGGGACTTGGCCTTCCGGGGAACGCGAGCCCGCTGGTCTTCGGCAAAGCGCTGTCATTCGTTTCCGCTCGCTAGTGGCACCGTGGTCGTCGTGATGCGGGGGGCATCTAGGACCCATCCAACGCACGACCGCCGTGCCAAGGCCGCTCCTGAGGGAACGCCGGAGGAAGACATGGTCCGCACTGCACGCCGAATTTACCCCACCCTTCGTTCGCTCCTCTTGGGGGCTGTCGTCGCCTCGGGGGTGACTGTCGCCACGAGCGCCATCGTTGGCTGTGGGGGGGACGAGAACGACCCCCTGACGCACGTCAAGAAGCTCTCGGATCCGGCCACGCGCGTGCCTGCCGTGAGCCGTCTCGTCCAGTTCTTCGAAGACGCGATGACGAAGGACGCCAAGGACAGGAACGGTCCGAACGTCAAGCCGCTGCTCGACAAGATCGTCGAGCCGATGTCGCAGATCTGTGCGACCGGCGATCTCGACGAGAAGACGCAGTCGAAGGTCGTCAAGTTCCTCTCCGACGCGCGTGATCTTCGCGGCGCGCCGTGCCTCATCAAGACGCTGAAGGACTACAAGCCCGACAGCACGGAAGAAGACGTGCGCGCCGCGGCGCGCGGCGTCGGTCCGATGAAGGCGAAGGAGGCGGCGGGCCCGCTCTTCGAGGCGTTCTCGAAGCTCCGCCACTCGAAGCCGAAGGCCTCGCTCATCACGCGCGACGTGCACGACGCGCTGCTCGAGCTCGCCGAGCCCTCCTGGGAAGCCGACTGCATCAAGAAGATCGAGGTCCCGATCGCCGACCGCAAGGACATCAACGTCCTCAAGGACCAGTTCTACTGGCAGATCACCTGCGGCGAAATCCTCGGCCAGCTCAAGAGCGCGAAGGCGGTGCAGCCGCTCATCAAGATCGTCCTCTCGCCCACGAAGGCGGACGCGCAAGCGACGGCGATCTACGCGCTCATCAAGATCGGCAAGCCCTCGATCGAGCCGACGGTGAAGCTCCTCCAGGGTGCTGACGCCGATCTCATGAAGTACGCGAAGGAGGAGTTCCTCCTCGCGAACAAGGGCGAGGACGGCAAGGTGCCCGAGGCCGCCACGAAGCAGGGGGACACGGCGCACGTCGCGCCCTCCGCGCTCATCCTCGGCAGCATCGGCCGCGAGGAGGCCGTGCAGCCCATGATCGACGCGATCGCCAAGGCCGACGACACCGGCAAGGTCGTCATCGCCCGCGAGCTGCTCAAGCTCCCGGCCTCGGAGACGAGCCTCAAGGCGGTGCAGGGCGTCTACGAGAAGACCTCGATCACGATGACGATCCCGCCCGGCGTCGGCGCGCGTGATCAGCTCCTCGAGACGATGGGCTACCTCTTCGACGCGAACCTCGTGCCCTGGATGGTGAAGAACGCGCTCGACGCGAAGGGCGAGGACGCCGACCTCGAGCCGATGCGCGCCGCGACGCTGCTCACGGCGATGAAGCTGATGAAGGCCGACCAGATCCCCGAGGTCGACAAGCTCTTCAACTCCAAGATCAACGGCCCCGATGGCAAGCCTTCCACGCTCGGCAAGGGCTACGAGAAGGAATACAAGACGGCCACCGACCTCCTGAAGGAGTGCGGCGACAAGCTCGACTGCTACTACGGCAAGCTCAGCGATCCGAACTCGCACGTCGGCGACAAGCAGTTCATCGGCATGAAGAGCGCGTACATGATCGGCGTGCTCGGCGGCGACGCCGCGCGCCCGAAGCTCGTCGAGATCCTGCCGAAGGTCACGAACGCGGCCGCGAAGTTCATCTCGGTGCAGGTGATCGACCGCCGCTCGGCGAAGGGCGATGCGACCATCGCCGGCCAGCTCCAGAAGATGGTCGACGAGGCCGAGGCGACGAAGGACAGCAACAAGATCGCCGCGGTCAACCCCTTCAAGACGGTCATCTACCGCTTGAACGCGCGCAGCCAGTAAACTGGAACTCCCACACCCCGCAGTGAACGATGGGGGCTACGCTCGGACGAGCCGAGCTACGCCCCCAAACCCCCGCCCCCTCTCCTTCCGGGAGAGGGGGTTTTCGTTTCGAAGCCCGGGGGTTTTGTTGCGTGGGGTTGGTTCTTCGCGCGCGCGGGGGTTTTGTTTTCGGCGCGCGTGCAACCAAGCGTAGTATCCCGCCGCTTTATGCTCGTGCTGGAGGTAACGCAGGGGATCGCTGCGGGTCGAACGTTCGAGATCGGCGAGGAGGTCGTTCGCATCGGGCGCGCTCCATCGAACGACGTCGTGCTCGAAGACCAGCACGTCTCCGGGGAGCATGCGCGCATCGTCGTCGGCGCCGATCGCGCTGCCTTGCACGACCTGCGCTCGACGAACGGCACGACGCTCGTCCGGAGCGAGGAGCGCAGGCGCGTGACGCCCGAGACCGGGCCCGTCGAGCTCGAGTCCGGCGACATCGTCGAGCTCGGCACCGGCGACAACGTGGCCGCCCTCCGCGTCACCCTCTCCGACGACGGCGACAAAGCCCGCGTCGTGCAGATCAAGCCGATCGAGGAGATCGTCCCCGCCGCCGCGGCGATCGAGCGTGATCCCGGCCTGCTCTCGAAGCTCTACGCCGCGCAGAAGCGCATCGGCGCGGGCAGCGATCTCGATCAGGTCCTCATCGAGGTCGCCGACGCCTCCCTCTTCCTCGTCCCGAGCGCGACGCACGCCACCGTCATCCTGCGCGACGACGAAGACGGCCGGGATCCCGGCGCTGCTGCCTACGTGCCTGTCATGACCCGCGTGCGCCTCGCGAACGGCGCGGGCGGCCCGCCGCGCGGCCCCGTGCCCGTCGCGCGCAGCGTCTATCGCAAGGTCGTCAAGGAGCGCGCCGCCGTGCTCGCCGCCGACGCGCCCACCGACGTCGGCCGCACCGAGTCCATCATGGGCGCCTCCATCCGCAGCACCATCGGCGTCCCTCTCTTCCGCGGCGAGGACATCATCGGCGTCCTCCAGATCGACAACCGCAGCGCGCCCGGCATGCTCCACGCGCACGACGTCGAGCTCCTCGGCGTCCTCGCGTACAACGCCTCGCTCGCCGTCGCGAACGCGCGCCTCATCAAGCGCCTCGTCTCCGCCGAGGAGCGCTTGCAGAAGGAGAACACCTTCTTGAAGGGCCGCGAGGAGAAGCGCCGCGGCGGCAAGGACGTCGTCATCATCGGCCAGAGCGAGCCGATGCAGCGTGTCCTCGCGCAGATCCAGAAGGTCGTGAACACGCGCGTCACCGTCCTGCTCGAAGGCGAGACCGGCACGGGCAAGGAGGTCATGGCGGCGCGCATCCATTACGGCTCGAACCGCCGCGACAAGCTCTTCGTCGCGCAGAACTGCGCCGCGCTCGCCGAGACGCTCCTCGAGAGCGAGCTCTTCGGCCACAAGAAGGGCTCGTTCACGGGCGCGACCGAGGACAAGAAGGGCCTCTTCGAGATCGCCGACGGCGGCACCCTCTTCCTCGACGAGATCACCGAGACGCCGCTCTCCTTGCAATCGAAGCTCCTGCGCGCGCTGCAGGAGGGCGAGATCCGCCCCGTCGGCGCCACGACCCCGAAGCACGTCAACGTGCGAATCGTGACCGCGACGAACCGAAACCTCGAAGAGGAAGTCCGGAAGGGCCGCTTCCGCGAGGATCTCTACTATCGCCTGAGCCAGTTCCCGCTCCGCCTGCCGCCGCTCCGCGAGCGCCGCGAGGACATTCCGCTCCTCGCCTCGCATTTCCTCCAGCGTTACGCCGAGGAGCTCGGCAAGCACGTGGGCGGCTTCAGCCAGCAGGCGATGGAGCTCATGGTCGCCTACGACTGGCCCGGCAACGTGCGCGAGCTCCAGAACGAGGTCCAGCGCATCGTGATCCAGCTCGACCCCGGCGCGTTCGCCACGCCCGACCTCCTCTCCCCGCGAATCCGCCAGGTCGAGGGCCTCGTCAACCGCGCCGGTGTCGCGCGCGGCACGCTCAAGGACATGATGGACGTCGTGGAGAAATACCTCCTCCTCGAAGCCCTGCGCGATCACAACAACAACAAGACGAACGCCGCCAAGACCCTCGGCATCACCCGCGAGGGCCTGCACAAGAAGCTCCGCCAATACGGCATCTGATCCAGCGTATTGCCCGGACAACCCCGCAGGTTTGTCGCGCAGGGATCCGTCCGGGACCCATGCCTCGCGCCCCGGCGCTCCGTTCGTCGGGGCCCCTCGTGGGCACGCCGGCCTTGAGGGGGAAGCGTACCTCGGTTACGCTTGCTCCCGACGATGTACAGCATCGAGAGCCACGTCGGCAGGCTGATCGAGGTCCGGTTCTGGTCGCCGGTCGGTGAGGGAGAAGCCATTGGCTGGCGTCGTGATCATGACGCGATGCTCCAGTCGGTGCTCGGGAGCTACATCGTCTTCGTCGATTTGAGCGACGCGAACGTCTTCCCGCCCGACATGGTCGAGGCGTACGTCGCGACGATGCGGAACGAGCCGCGCCTGCTCCGCGCGGCCCTGGTCCTCAGCGCGAGCCCCACGCTCTCGCTCCAGATGCAGCGCATCCTCCGCGACGCCTTCCACCCGCAGCGCCGCGCCTTCCGCGAGGTGCGCGAGGCCGAGAACTTTCTCGGTGACATCGTGACCTTGCCCGAGCGGGCGCGCCTGCGTGAGGTCATCGAGCGGCGCGAGCAGGGCGGCCCCATCAGCGCGCAGCCGGTGAGCGCCGGCGTCCCGCAGAGCACGGGCACACCGGCGAGCCTGCGGGGGCCGGTCAGCGGGCGCACGCCGACGCCGGCCACGGTTCGGATCCCGGTCACCCCCCGTTCGCCCTCGGGCGGTCACGGCGACGGGTGACCCCGCCGCACGCACCCTCGCGGGGGACGCTGCTCGCGGCGCTCTCCGCGGGGGCCGCCGGGGGCCTCGGGGCCACCCTGGCCGACGCCATCTTGCTCGTCCTCCGCTCGCGCACGCCGCCCGCGCCCTTGCGTGAGATCGCAGGCGCACTCGCCGCCGCGGGCGCCGTGTATCTCGGCGCGGGCCTGCTCGGCGGCGCCGCGTTCGCCCTCGCGACCGTCCTCTCGCGACGACGCGCCTCCGCGCCCGATGCGCCCGAGGCGCGCGCCCGCCGGGTCGATCGGATCACCGCGCTCCTCCTCGTCGGTGGTTTGTCCTTGACGATCATCCCCCTGACGAACCACGCCACCACGCTGCCGGCCACGCTCAAGCGGCATGTGTTCGTCGCGGCGGGCGTGCTCCTCGCCACGGCGGCGTTTGCCCTCGCGTTTGGCCTCGCGCGGCGCGCCGTGGACCTCGCCCTCTCCCTCCTCGCGGCCCGGCGCTGGGCCCTGCCTGTGCTCCTCGCCACGAGCGAGCTCGCCGCGATCGTCTCCTTTTTGCGCTCGCCGCATTCGCAGCAGACGTACATCGCGCTCGTCGCCGCCTCGTTCGGCGTCGCCTGCCTCGCGTGTTTCTCGCTCCTCCGCCGCATTTCGCGCCGCGCGCAGGCCGCCCTCTCCCTCGGCGCGCTCGCCTGGGTCGCTGCGATATCGATCACGGGCACCTCGGCGCGCAGCTATCACCTCCTCCGCATGGGTCGCACCTTGCCCTCGGCCTTCCTGCGCGAGCTCCCGCGCCTTCGCCCCGAGCCTTTCGCCGACGAGCTCACGCGCGCCGTCACGCGCGCCACGGCCTCGCCGCCCACGAATACGGCCGCCGCGGAGCCTCCCACGACGAACACGCCCGCGCCGCGTGACGATATCCTCCTCGTCACGATCGATACCCTCCGCGCCGATCGCCTTTATGGCCCGGACCGCGTCATCGATACCCACATGCCCGCGTTCGCCGCGCTCGCGGCCGAGAGCGTCGTCTTCCGCCACGCCTATGCGTCCGCGCCGGCCACGATTGGCGCCGTCACGCGCATCATGACGGGCAAACCCGAGCGCGACCTCGTCCACCTCGCCGTCCGCAGCAGCGTCCCCGCCCCGCTCTCCCCCGATACGAACACGGTCGCGCGCCGCCTCGGCGCCCTCGGGTACGAGACCGTCGCCCTCGTCGGCGGCCGCCTCGTCTCGTATTACCCTTCCCTCGCGCTCGGTTTTTCCCGGGTCGTCGAGGAAAACGACCACGCCCCGCTCCGCGCGCCGGACCTCGTGGACGCGTTCACCCGCGTGGCTTCACGCCCCGACCGCCGCGCGCCCCTCTTTGCCTGGATCCATTTCATGGAGCCGCACGATCACGCGCAGCTCCCGCAGCCGATCCCCGCCGGATACGCCGAGGCCGTCCGCCTCGTGGACAAGGAGCTCGGCCGCCTCGTCTCCTTTCTGCGCGCCTCGCCGCGCTGGAGCGCGACCACGCTCCTCGTGCTCGCGGATCACGGCGAAGGGCTCGGCGAGCGGGGCCTCGTCCACCACGGCCTCGCGCATCCGCTTCACATCACCATTCCGTTCGTCGCGCGTTTTCCCGGTGTCGCGCCGCGGATCGAAGCATCCGCCGTGGGTCACGCCGACGTGGCGCCCACGCTCCTCGCCGCGGCAGGGATCCTCGACGCGAATCTCCCCGGTCGCCCTTTGCAGATCTCTCCCGGGGGCGCCGAGGGCCTGTCTCGCTCGCTCGTCTTCGAGAACGTGGGGTATGCCGAAAGAGCGATCCCCATGGAGATCGGGATCGTCCGCTTCCCGTGGTTTTATTCGTTCGACGTCCGCGCGCAGCGGAGCGTGCTCGTCGATCTCGAAGCGGATCCCGAGGGGTATTTCAATCTCGCGGACGAGCGCCCCGAGGAGGCGGCTCGCCTCGCCCAAAGCCTCGCCGGCTCGCTCCGCTGACGCCGCCTGCCTTCACGTGCCCGTCTTGCGCAGCGGCACCTCGTGTGTATCCACCTCCCCTTCCGAAATGACCTCGGCCACCTCACGCCGAATCGTCGTGCTCACCGGCGCCTCGGTCTGCTCGGTCGCCCGCATGACGACGATCTCCTCCGTCACCACGGAGCGCTTGTGGAGATCGACCACTTCCTCGCGAATCGGAACGACGATCGATTCTTCCTGAAAGACCTTCCCCTCGCTGGCGGAGGTGCGCGCTCCTTGCGCGGCGACGGGCAAGCGCTCGACCGTCACCACCTCGCGCTTCACAGGCACCGTGAGCAGCCGTTCCTCCGTCACCACGTCCTTGTGAATGTGCACCTCGCCCACTTGCTCGGTGTGGGTCGTCGCCTGCACCTGTTCCTCGTGCAAGGCCAACCGGGCAGCCTCCTCCGTCCGCTCCGCCTCTTCGAGCCGCAACGCGGACTGAAGCGGCTCCTGGTGCGTCGCGGCGCGCGACGAAAAGGCCCCGCCCTCGAAGCTGAGCTCTTCCCGGCGCCGCAAAAGCACGAGCGTCTCCTCGCGGACCTCCGCGATGTCGTCGCAGGAAATCATGTAATCTTTCGGGAAAAAGAACCCTTTCTCCACCACGAAGTCATTCGCATGGACCGACACCACCTTGCCGAGCTTGTGCCCGTCCAAGGTGCGGACCTCCATCCCTTCCCGGACCTGATCGACGAACGGGTTCACCATGACGCGCCTCCTTCGCAAAGGGTTGTGACCGCTCGATCGCACGCCAAGACCGTCGGTCCGCGGCGACCGTTCCGGGTAGAAATTGCAATGCGCATGCCCACAATGGGGACGGCCGGCACGCCGGGGCGCTGCCCCGGACCCCGCGGGGGGCTGTCCGCCCCCTCGACCCCGGACCAGGCACGGCCTGGACCGAAGGTGGAAGAACTGCGCGATGCGCAGTTCTTCCAACGGGCCGGTGGCAAGACCATGGAGGTGGGGTTCAAGCGGGCGACGGGCACGCTGCCGGTTGAGCCTGCGGCGCAGCGGCTTCCGTTGGCAGGGTCGTCGGCGGTCTTGACCCCGGCTGTTCGATGAACTGCGCGTCGCGCAGTTCATCGTCCTGGGTCCAGCGCCTCGCTGGTCCGGGTCCCGGGGCGGACAGCCCCGGGTGGGGCCTGGGGCAACGCCCCAGCTCTGCGCCGTCGACAGCGAACCGCGCCGAGCCTTGGCGCCGCGGCCTTCCGGTGATAAGGGCCGGCCCTGCTTCGGAGGCACCCGGCCCGCGGGCCGCCCCGACGCGCCGGAGGTGTTCTCACACATGATCGTTGGCGTGATCGGCTCGGGATCGATCGGCCCGGATCTGGCGTACGGCTTCGTATCTGCCATCGCCAGGGAAGGTGGCCGCGTTTATTTGCACGACATCAAGCAAGAGGCGCTCGACGCGGGCATGGCTCGTATCGGGACCTATGTGACGAAGGCCCTTGCCCGCGGCAAGCTCTCCGAGAGCGCCGCGCGCGCCGTGAAAGAGGCCCTCGTCCCGACCCTCTCCCTCGCGGACCTCGCCGCGTGTGATTACGTCCTCGAGGCTGCGACCGAGGATCTCCCCATCAAGCGCAAGATCATCGCCGCGCTGGAGGCCACGGTCCGGCCCGACTGCCTGATTGGCTTCGCCACGAGCGGCATCCCGCGCGCCGAGATCGCGAAAGGCACGAAGCACCCCGAACGTTGCTTCGTGAACCACCCCTTTTATCCTGCGTGGCGCGCTCTCCCGGTCGAGGTCGTCCTCTCGGGGGATGACACGTTCGGCGAGCGGATGATCCGCACGCTGGAGAAGCTCGGCAAGGTCCCCATCATCACGGCGGACGTCGCGTGTTTCGCGGCCGACGACATTTTCTGCAATTACGTCTCCGAGGCTGCGCGTATCGTCGCCGAGGGCGTGGCGACGCCGGCGCAGGTCGACGCGATCGTCAACGACGCGATCGGCGGCGGCGGCCCGCTCAACGTGATGGACTTGACCCGGGGCAACCTGCTCACGGTCCATTGCCAGGAGCTCATGCGGGATGCGCCCACGGGCAGCGCTTGGTTCGAGCCGCCGGCCATTTTGCGCGAGGTCGGCAATCGCCCCTGGCACGACCCGAAGAACCGCGGCGACGGCCGGTACGACGCGGCGCTCGGCAAGACGGTCCTCGATCGCATCCTCGCCGTGCTCTTCGCGCGCACCTATTTCGTCGCCGACGAGAACATCTGCGCCCCCTCGGACCTCGACTGGCTCACGCGTATGTCGCTCGGCTTCCGCAAGGGCCTGCTCTCGCTCGCCGAGGAGTTCGGCATCGAGCGCGTGCACGCCGTCTGCACCACGTACGCCGCTGCGCATCCGGGATTCCACGTCCCGAAGAGCATCACCGAGAAGAACCTCCCGCGCTTCCGCAAGAACGTCGTCGTCACGCGGGACGGCGACCTCGCGCTCGTCTCGGTGCGCAGGCCCGAGGTGCGCAATGCGTTGAACCGCGAGACGCTCTCCGAGATCGAGGCATCGATGAAGGAGCTCGCCGCAGACGACACGGTCAAGGGCGTGATTTTCACGAGCCAGGACGGCGCGCTCGCGGGCGCGGACATCGGCGAGCTCGCCTCGCTGAAGACGCCGGCCGATTGCGAAGCCATCTGCCATTTCGGCCACGCGGTGCTGGACACGATCGCCTCGATGAAGAAGCCCGTCGTGGCAGCGCTCAATGGCCCCGTCCTCGGCGGCGGCGCCGAGATTTCGATGGCGTGCCACGGCCGCGTCGTCGGTCCGGAGCTCGTCCTCGGCCAGCCCGAGGTGAACCTCGGCATCATCCCCGGTTATGGCGGCACGCAACGATTGCCGCGGCTCATCGGCTTCGAGCGCGCGCTCGACCTCCTCCGCACGGGCCGTTCGGTCGGCGCGAAGGAAGCACACGCCTGGGGCTGGGCCACGATCGCCCCCGTGAAGGATTTCCTCGGGGAGGCGAAGGCCCTCGTGCAAAAGCACCTCGCGGGCGAGATCAAGCTCGCGCCCGTCGATGCGGCCCCGATCGCGGTCCCCGAAAAACTCCCCGCCACGGACCTCGGCCATCATTCGCGGGCCATCGACGCGATTCTGGTCTCCGTCGTCCGCCGCGGCAATGCCTTGCCGCTCGCCGAGGGCCTCGCGCTCGAAGCGAAGGGCTTCGGGCAATGCAAGGAGACGGTCGACCTCGACATCGGCATGAAGAACTTCATCCAGAACGGCCCGCGTGTACCGGCGGCGTTCCTCCACGAATGAGATCGGAGCGTTCGATGAGCAAGGAGACCAGCATCGTCATCCTCGACGGCGGGCGTCGCACCCCGCGCGCCGACATCCTCGTGGACAACAAGGCCCCGGGCCTCTTCTCGCGTTTCTCCACGACCCAGCTCGGCGGCATGGCCATCAAGGCGACGCTCGGGCGCACGAAGATCGACCCCAGCCTCGTGGGCCACGTGGTGATGGGCATGGCCCAGCACAGCCACCGGGACTCGATCTACGGCGCGCAGGGCATGCGCTGGCGTGGCGGCCTCGGCAAAGACGTCCCGGCCCTCACGGTCGCGCGCATTTGCGGCAGCGGCGCCGAGGCGATCTGCGTCGGCGCGGAGATCCTCCTCGCGGGCCTGCGCAACGACGAGGAGCGCCCATTCACCGTGGTCGGCGGCGCCGAGAGCATGCAATACCCCTTCTGCCTCTACGATTACCGCGGCAAGAAGGTCGGCGCAGCGACGCAAAAATACGGCCCCATCGAGGCGAAGGGCCTGCCCGCGGGCACGCACCTGCAGGACATGCTCCTCATGAGCCTCTACGACCCGAGCGCGAAGATGGCCATGGCAAACACGGCCGAGGAGCTCGGTCGTCGGTATGGCATCCAGCGCGAGGAGGCCGACGCATTCGCCTACCGCTCCCACAAGAACGCGAAGGCCGCCCGCGACGCAGGCCATTTCGACGAGGAGATCGAGCCGGTCGCGCTCCCCGCAGACGACGGCGGAGATCCCACGGTCCTCAAATACGACACGCACATCCTCGAAGATCCGAGCCCCGCAAAGATGGGGCGCCTGCCGCCCGCCTTCGAGGCAGGCGGCATCATCACGGCAGGCAACGCGAGCGCAGTCGTCGACGGCGCGGCGGCGATGCTCATCGGCAAAGAGTCAGACGCCGAGCGTCACGGCGCACGCCCGCTCGCGCGCATCGCAGGCATGGGCGTCGCCGCGTGCGACCCGCAAATCATGGGCTGGGGCCCCGTCCCCGCCGTGAAAAAAGCGCTCGCGAAGGCAGGCATCACGGGCAAGGACGTCGACATCGTCGAAATCAACGAAGCGTTCGCCCCCCAAGCCATCGCCTGCGTCCGCGATTTCGAAAAAATGGGCATCGACCCGGAGCGCGTGAACCCGATGGGCAACGCCATCGCGCTCGGCCACCCGCTCGGCGCAACAGGCGCAATCCTGACGCTCACGTGCGCCTACGCGCTGCGCCGGACGAAGAAGCGCTACGGCATCGTCACGATGTGCATCGGCGGCGGCCAAGGCATCGCGCTCGTGCTCGAGTCGATGGGCTGAGGCGTCTCACGCGTAAGCCGTCGCGCCGGGGCGCTGCCCCGGGCCCCGCGGGGGCTGTTCGCCCCTCGACCCGAACCAGGGCCAGCCCTGGACCTCTAAGCATCGACTGCGCGAAGCGCAGTCGATGCGGGGAAATCATTTGTAACTGTCCGCCCCCCTTTGCAGGGCCAGCCCTGGACCGAAGGTGGAAGAACTGCGCGATGCGCAGTTCTTCCAGCGGGCCGGTGGCAAGACCATCGGGGCATGCGGCCGAGTCTCCGGACACACGACGTCGTGCCTCGAAGGAACGACGTCGTGCCTCGGGGGCGTGCCGCCGAGTCTCCGGAGACACGAGGTCGTGCCTTGGAGGGACGAGGACGTGTCTCGGGGGCGTGCCGCCGAGTCTCCGAACACACGACGTCATGCCTCGGAGGAACGAGGACGTGTCTCGGGGGCGTGCCGCCGAGTCTCCGAACACACGACGTCATGCCTCGGAGGAACGAGGACGTGCCTCGGAGGCGTGCGGCCGAGTCTCCGGACACACGACGTCGTGCCTCGGAGGAACGACGTCGTGTCTCGGAAGCGTGCGGCCGAGTCTCCGGAGATACGGGGTCGTGCCTCGGAGGAACGAGGGCGATGGAAGGCGCGGCGGGCTCGTGGCGTCGAGAGACGGGCTCGTCGCCGAAGACCTACGGCCCCATCGCGGCGTGGGACGGAGGCGTGCCGTTTGGAAGGTGAGGCCACCGCATCACGACACGACGTCATGCGACGGGACGTTGGCCATCGAGCTGTCCGCGCTTCGCTCTACAGCTCGTCCTTCCCACCCGTGAGCATCGCCTCCAGCCGATCGGCCTGCTCGGCGATGGCCATTGCGATAGCCACGAAGCGGGCCCGGTCCAGCGCTCGCAGCGGATACCGCGCCACGATCGTGTAATGCTCGGCTCGCTCGCAGAGCGCGCCCACGTCGAGCGAGCGGCTCCGGCGCAGCGCCTCCTCCGGCGTGAGACGATTCTTGGGACAAACGGGGCTCTCCAGCGTCACCCACGTTCCTTCACCGCCGCTCTCCTCCTCGAAACGCGGCGTGTGCGCGTGTGCGAGCAGGCCTTGCGTTCGTCCCACCGGCTTTTGCCAGGCGACCGTCACGCCGAAGGCTGTCTCGCCACGCCCATCGAGCGAAAACAGGTGGCGTGCGCGACGCGCGAGATCGTCGAAGGACGCCGGTTTGCTCCACGGATCCACGTCTGCTTCGGTCGTTTCCTCTTCCTCGACATCCTCGCCTGCGGCCACTGCGGCGAGGTCTCGCACGCTCGCGAGCATGGTCTCGGCGATTGCGAAAATGGCGGGCAGCACCGCGCTCGAATCTCGCGGGTCGATCACGAGCGACACGGCCTGGCCGTCGAATCGCACCGAGAGCGTCCCGATGCGCAGCTCCTCCCCGGCGGACTCGGGCAGGAGCGAGGGACCGAGCTCGATGTCGACGTCGAGCCCTTGCGGGGCTTCTTGCTCCATGTCGACGATGGCCCGCGCGATGCGCGCGTCCGGAAAAAAGGCCATGGCCTCCTCCAGGCTCGCGAGCGCGTGGGCCGGGGAGAACCGAGCGTAGGGCAGCGTGAAGCAAAACGGACGGGGCATGGTTTTCTCTCAGGAACGGGCGAGCTTGCCTTCTTCGATGGCCAGACCGAGGATGTCCGCCTGCTCGGCGAGCGCGAGCGAGATCTCCAGGAACAACGACGCGTCGAGCGCGCGCACGGGATAACTCGTCGTGAGGAGGTACGTCTCGCCGTCGAGGGAGATCTGGAAATCGGCGGCCGTATTGATGCCGACGGCCTCGGACGGCGCGAGCGCCGCGAGTGGGCAAACCTCGCATTCGAGCGCGACCCACGACGCGCCTGCGCCCTCGCCCATGGCGAACGTGGGCTCGAATGCGCGCACGCGGACGCCCTTCTTGCGGGGCGGCTCCTCCCAGGAGACCATGAACGAAAAGGACGTCTCGCCCGCTTCTACGGCCCCGAACGTCCGCGCGGCGACGACCCGAAGCGCCTCGAAGGCTTCGCCAACCTCGTCTTCTTCGTCCTCTTCCTCGTCCTCGCCGTCTTCGTCCTCGTCGTCCTCGTCTTCTTCCGCTTCCTCGTCTTCTTCCTCGTCTTCGTCCTCGTCCAGCTCGTCTTCGTCTTCCTCGTCCTCGAATTCCTCGTCGTCCTCTTCCTCGTCCTCGTTTTCGTCCTCCTCGATCACCTCGAGGCGACGCAGGACATCCTCGACGATCTTGACGAGCACCGGCATCACGAAGGCGTTTCGTTCGAGGTCCACGGCGAGCGTCGTCTCTTCGCCTTCGGCGGAGAGCGTGATCTCGGCGCTCGGGGCGTCCTCCTCTTCCGGCAATTCGGGGTCGTCGGGCGCGCGGTGGTGCTCGACGAGCGGGCGCGGCAGGGCGATCTCGATGCCGCAAAGGGGTTCGTCGGGGTCGTCAGCGACGTCGAGCTCGACGAACGTGACGCGGGCGCCGGGAAACGCGGCGAGCGACTGCTCCAGCGTGAGGAGGAATCGCGGCAGCTCCAGGCCCTCGAAGGGCAGGGTGAAGGTCGACCAGTTCGACATGAGCGGGCGCGGAGGATACACCTTCGCGGCCCGACGTCACGCGCGAACGGCCCGCGCCGCGCGGTGAAGCGCACCCGCGATGGTGAGGCGCGCATCCGAATCCCGAACGAGGTGGAGGAGCAAACCGACCTGGCCCCCGGGCCGCAATGTTATGTTCCCCTCCGGCACGTGCCACGCGCGCAGAAGCTCGCGCCCGAGCGTGGCCGGGAGAAACGGGTCGGAGAGCCCGAGCACAGCGTGAATTCGCTCCGGCGGAATGCCTGGCTCGCTCGGGGGATCAAAGACATCCCGCAGGCAAGCGAGGGCCTCACGGGTCCAGCCCGCGTCCAGGATCGCCTGCGACAGCCCCATTCGTTCGGCGAGGGGCGCGTCGAGGATCGCCTCGTCGAGCCGGAGGGCCGCGCCGGCGAGGAAGACGGCGTCGGGGCGCATCCCGCGGGGAAAACTCCGCGCGCGGCCACAAACCGCCTGCGCCACGAGCGCCCCGATGCTCGTGCCCCCGATGCCGACCACGGACGAACCAAGCTCGCGCGCCCACGCAATGAGCACCGCCATCTCCTGGGCGCCGGCCGCGCACAAACGAAAAAGCCCCTCGGGCCCCGCCGAAAGGCTCGCCTCGCCGCTCGCCTTTCCGGCGGGCGCGCGCCTCCCATGCCAGGGCAGCGCGAGCAGGATGACGCGATGCCCCCGCGCGGCGAGCCCGCGCCCCATGGCCTCCTCCTCGGGCCAATACACATCGTCGTCGCAGGCCGTGAAGAGGCCGCCTGCATAAAGGAACGTCGCCGCGATCTCCTCGCGCCGCTCCGGCTCGAAGACGCGGGCGTGAACGATATCGCCGATGCGCGAGGGCGAACGAAACCGGAGGAAGTATTCGGGTCCGACAGGCCCCGGGAGCGCGCGGGACCGCTCGATCGAAGGCAGCTCCGCGGGCAATCCATAGAGCAGCTCCGGCCGCGCAATCTCCCGCGCCCACCGCGCCGCGACCTCGCCGGGCGAGGGGACGTGGAAGGCGATCGGATCAAAGGGGATCTTTGCAGCGAAGAAACCGAGCGTTCGCTGGGGGACGAGGCACCGCCGCGCGCGCACGCGCCGCTCCATTTCCAGCCGGATGAGCTCGTCGCGTCCGGGCGACGGCCAGGGTTCACCCCAGAGCGCGCGCTCCCAGCGGCGCGTGATGTCCTCCCGCGCCGCGCGCGCCCGCGCGAATTGCGTGAGCCCACGGGCGAGGCGGCGCCGCATCGTCGTCGGGACCTCGTCTTTCACGCCGAGGCGCGCGATCAATTCGTCCGCGTCGGACGAGCCGAGGGCCGCGGCCATGGCGCCAAGGCGCAGGAGGCGCAGCTCGAACGGCAAACGTTCCAGCTTGAATCGTTCATAGGTGGGCGTATCGAGCAGGGCCCCGAGCGGGGAGCTGATCAGCCGGTGCACGGTCGGGGTCGGGAGCCGCGCTCGCATGAGACAGGTCTCTCCCCCATGCATGCGGCTTGCCGCCGCGCGCGGAGCGCAACAAGCGCTCCCTTGTCGGAAAAATGCGCCGGCGGCAAACCGATACCGCCCGCAAAGCACGCAATCGTGCATGTTCTCGGTAGAGGTGCGCGCCGCGTCCGGCGTAGAATCGGCGCATGCAAATTCGCTCGGCTTTCGTGACGGCGTCCCTCGCGCTCCTTTCTTTGCTCGCGCTCGGCGCCTGCACCGGCGTCATCGGCGGGACCGACGATGGCGAAGCCCCGGACGAAGGTGAAGGGGGCTCGGCGGGCGTGCACAATGGCCCTGCGAGCAGCGGCGCAGGCAGTGCAGGCGGCGCGGGCGGCGGTGGTGCGGGGGGGACAAGCACGGGTGGCGCGGGGCAAGGCGCCGGGGGTGGAGGCGCCTCGTCCACGGCGAGCTCCGGCGGCGGCGTCGGCTGCGGGGACAAGACGTGCAGCGGCGGCGAGAGCTGCGAGACGTGCCCGATGGATTGCGGCGCGTGTTGTGGCAATGGAGTTTGCAGCGGCGCCGAGACGTGCATGAACTGCGCCTCCGATTGCGGCGCGTGCGCGATGTGCACGGGCGCCGGCGCGGCCACGACGGCGCTCGACGCCGAGGAGAAGGGATTTTTAGCGATCCTGAACGATTACCGCGCGACGAGCGGCCTGCCGCCGCTCGCGGCGTGCACCTCGTTGAACCGCGCCGCGCAGGGCCACAGCGAGGACATGCGCGACCAGAATTATTTCTCGCACACCGGCCAGAACGGCTCGGGCTTCAGCGACCGCGCGTGCGACGCCTGCTACGACCACGCGTGTCCCGTGCAGACCGCGATGGGCGAGAACATCGCCGCGGGCAACAGCACCGCCGACGCGGTCTTCACGCAATGGAAGAACTCGTCCGGACACAACGCAAACATGCTCGGCAGCTCGTACACGGTGATCGGCATCGGCCGCGCGACCGGCGGCGGCGATTACGGCGTGTACTGGACAACGGTCTTCGGCGGAGCGACGGAGGCGAGCTGCAACTGAGCCCTCACGTCACCACGCGCAGCCGCGTCTTCGGCTGGAAGGAAGCGTGGCTGCCGGCCTGCGGGGCGCGCATCTCGGGGTTCTGCGCGCGCGACGCGGTCGCGCTCCAGGCCGCGTAATCGGGCGGGAGCGGCCCCGGGAGCATCGGCTGCACGGTCCGTTCGAGGAGCTGAAACTCGTTGTGCGCTTCGAGCTCGAGCGGCATGCCCCGCAGCGGCCCCGCCTGATCGAGCCACGCCTTCACCTTTTGCACGTTGCGCACGAGCACCCAATGCTGCGGGTCCTTGTGCCAGGCCTCCGTGAAGAGGTCTTGCATGTTCTTCCAGGCCGAGCGCCGGGCCGCGATCACCGCGAGCATGTTCAAGCAGAGCCCGGGCAAGGGGTGCCCGAGCTCGAGCGCCCGCGCCGCGTGCCGCTCGGCCGCGTCCAGGTTGTTTTCCCGGTAATGGGCGCTCGCGCAGTCGAGGTGCGCCGCGTGGTGCTCGCCGAGCCGCGCGAGGATCGCCTCGCATTCCGCCGCGCTCTCCCGAAAATGATCGCGCAGGCCGCTGTTCTCGCGGAACCAGTCGCTCATGAGCTTCGTGTCCTCCTCGGAGGCGTCGAACGGGACCTTGAGCTCCTGGAAATCACCCGTGAAATACACTTCCGGGTCGAGCCACCCGGAGGCCGTCGCCTCGTCGTAATCACGCGTGCCGGGGTAGATGGAGAGGCACGAAAAGATGTACTGGTGGGGCCGCGCGCGGTCGAGGAACGCGAGGGTCTCGCGGAACGTCTCGGCCGTCTCGCCGCGGTTGCCGAGCATCATGAAATAACGGACCTTGATGCCGTATTTCTTCGCAAGCGCGGTCGAATCGAGGATCTTCTGGACCGTGATCTTCTTGTCGACCGCCTTCAAGATCTGCGGCGAGCCGCTCTCCACGCCGAGCGAGAGCCGCTCGCAGCCCGCGAGGCGCATCTCGTAGAGCAGCTCCTCGCCGAGCACGTCGACGCGCGTATCGCAGCTCCACAAGAAACGAAGGTTCCGCTCCCGGATGCCGCGGCACAGGTCGAGGACGCGCTTCCGGTTCGTGGTGAACGTGTCGTCCTTGACGAGGATCATCTTCACGGGCAACCGCGCCACGGTCGTTTCGAGCACGTCGAGCACGTGCGACACCGATTGCCCTCGGAACCCGCGTCCCCAGGTGTTCTCGGCCCCGCAGAACGTGCACGCCCACGGGCAGCCGCGGGACGTCATCAGGATGTGCGTGTCGAAAAACGCGTGCGGCGAGGCGAGCGTGTCGAGATCCTCGATCGACGCGCGGCTCGGCCCCATCTCCACGCGGCCTTCGGATCGATACGCCGCGCCCGCGAGCCCGCGCAAGCTGCGACCCGCCGCGAGGCGATCCACGATCTCCAGGAACGTGATTTCACTCTCGCCGATCGTGGCGACGTCCACCTCGGGCCAGTGTTCGAGGATCTCCTTCGCGAACGGGCTCGCGTGTGGACCCCCGACGATGATGGGCGCCTTCGGGCGGCGCGCGCGGATGGCCTTCGCGACGAGCGCGACGCCGCGGCGGTTCGCGGTCCAGCACGACATCGCGTAGAGATCGGCGTCGAGCGAGGCGAGCACCTCCTCGACCTTCGCCCACGTCATCGCCGAGAGGTTCAGGACCTTGACCTGATGACCGGCGCGAAGGGCCTGCGCCGCGATCGACAACAAGCCATAGGGGATCTGGTAGAAATCCGCGTCGAGATCCCCCTCGCGGTACTCGGCGGGCGGCCCGTCGCCGCGCATGTCATACGGCTCGCCGCGAGCCGGGATCTTCCAGGGCGGGGGATACAGGAGCGCAATACGCATCGGTGCCTCTCGACGCACCGAGTGTAACGGGTCGCGAAGGACCAGCGCCTCAAAAAATCGCGCTCTCCCTCGGCCCGGTCGGCCGGGTAAGCCCGGAAGACGCACGAATCGGACGGGGCCACGCGCCGAACTGCGCACAAAAAAAGACGCGCCACGTGGACCTCGGGGGGGGATAGGTCAACACGCGGCGCGCGAGAGGTGAATAGCAGGGGGGCCCGAGGCGTGCAAGCCAAACGAACGGAGAATCCTCGATTTCATTCCGTCGTCACGCTGGGCGGCAGATCGCATGTCCGGGCAAACCGCGGATCGGAGAACTCCGCCTCGGCCCCGAACGCGCCGAGCAGCATATCCACGCGGACCGACCGAACGACAGGCGCGAGGGGCGCGCAGGGGGCTCGGAGGTGGTGTCCTCGCTTTGGGATACGTCGAAAGATCTGGTAGTATCGGGAACCCATGGAATGCCCTCGTTGCAAGCTCGACCTGACGAACGACCCTTACCGCGGCGCCGGCGAGCGCCATCACCGCCGTGAGCGGCTCGAAACCATCGCGCACGAAGCCGGCGTGGAGCTCGACGGCTGCACGGGGTGCGGCGGCGTTTTCCTCGATCACGGCGAGCTCGCAAAAATCCAGATCGCCGCGGCGAACGGCGAAACGAAGCCGACGCGCACCCCGACGACGGCCCTCCAGCGCGTCTACGCGCACGCCCGGGAGCGCGGCGCGGGGACCGAGGGAGAGGCCGCCGCGCTCGTTTGCCCGTCGTGCGGGGGCGAGATGGCCGCGCGCAACTGGGGCTTCGGCTCCGAGGTGATGGTCGATACGTGCATCGAGTGCCGCGGCGTATGGCTCGATTTCGGCGAGCTCGACGCGCTCGAAGACCTCTTCCGTTAAAACCCGAGGCCGGCGTGCAAGCCGAGCTCGACCCATTCGAGGGGCACGTACACCGAATCGAGCCCTCGATCGGCCGTGCTCTGCACGGCAACGTACCCCGCGTGCACGCCGACCCGGACGATCGCGGCGCTCAAATCGACCGCTGCGCCCAGGTCGTACGTGGGTCCGCGGACGTCCTGCTGCACGATCGCAATCCCGTAATGGGCGAAGATCGAGGGCTGCACCATGCCGCGCAAGGCCAGGCGCCCGCCCACGACCCCGCGCATCGGGGTCTCGACCGCGTTCAGGCGCAGGTAGGATCCTCCGATCTCCGGGGTGATCGCGAAAGGCCCGAGGTTCGCGCGGTATCCGATCCGGCCGCCGATGCCGCTGCCGACGTCGCCGACAGGACCCGCGCCGCTGGTCACCACGCCCACGTTCATGTCGGCGCCCAGCGAAAGGCCAGCTTGGGCCGTGGAAGGAATGAACCCCACCACGCCCAGGCCGGTGATCACGGAAATGAGGAAAAGGTTTCGCCGCATCTTTACCTCCAGGGACGGTCCTCGGCTGACGGAAGCATATCCGACGCCGCCCGAGGAGGCAGGCGGACCGAGCCCTGAAAGCACGTATCGGACTTCGATTCAGGCGGCCTCGGCCTTGGCCCAGTCCTCGACCTCGTAAAGGAAGCGCGTGCCGCCGATGAGCTTGCGGTTGTACGAGGTGCTCTGCACGAAGACCACGTACTTCTCCAGGCTCGCGGGCTTGATGCGCACGGTCGCGCCGGGCGGCAAGCCGAGCATCTCGCGGGCGCGCTCGCCGCTGTAGAGATCGCCCGTCTTGCGGTCCAGCAGCACCACCTCCTTGTGGCCCTGGATCGTCTCGGTCTTCATGAACTCGTAGAAGCCGCGGCCCGCCTTGAAGGTCAGGCCGTTTTCCAGGACGAACTGCTTGATGGGCATGTCACGGTCGACCTCGAGCGCCTGGAACCTGCCGGGCGGCACGGCGCGGAGGTCGGTGTCGCCGTATTCGGCGGACGCCTCGCGCTTCATCATCGCGCCGAACATCTTGTCGAGGCCGCGGTTCATGCGGCCCTGCTTCTTGACCTCGCGCTCGTAATCCTGGAGCTTCTCGTCGGACGATTGCTTGTAGCAGACCGCGAGGATCATGTCGGTCACGTAGGCGAACTGGTCGAGGCCGATGTGGAAACCGCCGCTCTTCCGTGCGAGCTCCGCGTAAAACGGCGTCGCGTGGCGGCGGCCGAGGCATTGCACGCCGTAGACCGGGATGCCGGCCGCGCCGAGCGCGTCGACTTCATTGCGCCAATCGAGCTTCTTCGGGTTCTGGTTCGGCCCGTGCGGCACGTCGTCGCCGATGAGCACGAAGACCTTCGTGTAGTTCTTGGTCCAGGACATCGACCGGGCCTCGTGCAGGACGAGCTCGTAACACTCGGGCGCGTCGCCGCCGCCCGTGGGGCCGACCTTCTCCACGAAACGCACGATCGCGTCGCCGTCGTCGGTCAGATCGAGGGCCTTCGTCACGTACGTCGAGCCGGCGTCGCAATAGTCGCCGTGGGCGATGATGCCGATCCGGATCCCCGGGATCTCCTTCATCAATCGCCGCACCGTCTCGCCGACCTTGCGCCGGACCTGCGTCAAGCAGGGGTACATGCTGCCGGTGGTGTCGAAAGAGAAGACGACCTCGATCCTATTGTCGATCATAACGAAGCCCTCCGTAGGTCGCGACCGCGTCGCGATTGGTTCGTCCAATGTGCGTCCATTCGACGCGATTGTCCATTGACGATTCCTATGGGGCGGACATTGTTCGACCCTACGTTCGAGAATGGCGAACACGGAGGTCAGAGCGGACATTGTTCGTCACGAGATGGGCAAACGACGCAGCGGTGCGGCTTTGCAGGGGTACGGGCTTCCTGCTAGCGTCGGCGCGCCCCGGCCGTTCCGTCCGGCGATAGCTCCTTCCTGGAAAGATCCTTGACGATGCGAACGAATCCCTTATCTCGCGTGCTCGCGATCTCGTTCTCCCTTGGCCTCGCCGCCCTGCTCGGCGTCGGCTGTAGCTGCGACGAGGACGAGTTCGACGGCGCGACCGCGTGCCAGAAGCTCACCGACGCCGCGAACGGCGTGCTGAGCACCTGCGGCAAGCCCGCCGTCGACGAGAATGACGTCTGCTCGACGTCGACGACCAACTGCAGCAGCATTTCCGGCTGCTCCGCCACGGTGGACGTCGATAGCTGCGTCAAGCTCATCCAAGCGAGTTCGTGCGACGACGTGCAGATCCGCGCCTACGCATTCCAGACGATTTGCGCCGACGTGACCAACAACATCAACATCGCCTGCGCCCGGTCGAGCACCGGCGGCAGCAGCGACTGGGACGACGACTGAGCGTCCTCGACGTCGCGCGCGCCTCCCCTCCCCTTGCGGCCCCCGGCTTGCAAGACGTATGAAGACGGCCTCCGCAGGCCCGCTCCCCGCACGATGAACTCCTCCCCCGCGATCGAGGTCCGTGACCTCTCGAAGCGCTTCGGCGACGTCGAGGCCGTCCGCGGCGTGAGCTTCACCGTGCAGGAAGGCGAGATCTTCGGGTTCCTCGGGCCAAACGGCGCCGGCAAGACCACGACCATCAAGATGCTCTGCACGCTGCTCGCGCCGACGAGCGGCGTCCTGCGGCTCGCCGGCTTCGACGTCACGAAGAGCCCCGACGACGTGCGGCGAGCCATCGGCGTGATCTTTCAGGACCCGTCCCTCGACGATCGCCTCACCGCGGACGAGAACCTCCTGCTCCACGCCGTCGTGTACGGCGTGCCCCGCGCCGAGCGCCGCGCGCGCCTCGACGAGGCCCTCGCGTTCGTGGATCTCGCGGATCGAAAAAAGGACCTCGTGCGCACGTTCTCGGGCGGCATGAAGCGGAGGCTCGAGATCGCCCGCGGCCTCGTGCACCGCCCGCGCGTGCTCTTCCTGGACGAACCGACGACCGGGCTCGATCCGCAGACGCGAAAGGCGACCTGGGAGGTGCTGCGCGGCCTGCGCGACCGGAACGGCATGACGTTGTTCCTGACGACCCATTACATGGACGAGGCCGAGCACTGCGATCGAATCGCGGTGATCGATCACGGGCGGATCGTGGCCGAGGACAGCCCCGAGGCGCTGAAGCGCGCCGTGGGCAAGGACGTGGTCTTCGTGCGGACGAACGAGCCCGCGGCGCTCTGCGACGTGCTCGCCGAGCGGTACGGCCTCACGCCAGATCGAACCGAGGAGGGCCTCTGCTTCCGCGTGGAGGACGGCGAGGCGTTCGTGGTGCGGCTCGTCTCCGAGGCGCGCGTCGCGGTCACGGGCATCGCCGTGCGGCGCCCGACGCTCGACGATGTGTTCCTCTCCCTCACGGGCCGACAGATCCGCAACGGCAACGGCGACGCCGGGCGCGACAGGATGCGCGCCATGGCGCGGCGGAGATGAGCATGCGCGCGGAGGTCGTCTACCACCTCGCCCGCCGCGACGTCGTGAAGTTCCTGCGCGACCGGCAGAACCTCGTCGCGACGCTCGTGCGCCCGCTGCTCTGGATCCTCGCCGTCGGCTTCGGCCTCCGCAGGGCGTTCGACCTGGGCGCGACCGGCGTCGACTTCGTCTCCTTCCTCGTGCCCGGCGTGGCCACGATGGCCGTGCTCTTCTCCAGCATGTTCTCCGCGATCTCGATCGTGTGGGACCGCGAGTTCGGCTTCCTGAAGGAGCTGCTCGTCGCGCCCGTCCCGCGCGCCACGCTGGTCCTCGCGAAGATGATCTCCGCCAGCGTGACGTCCCTCCTCGAGGTCTCGGTCGTGCTGCTCGTCGCGCCGCTCCTCGGCGCGCGGATCGACCCGCTCGGCGCGCTCTTCGCGATCCCCCTGCTCGTCGCCTTCGGCATGGCCGTGAGCGCGCTCGGGATCACCGTGGCCTCGCGCATGAAGACGTTCGAGGGCTTCGGCGGGATCGTGAACTTCCTCATCCAGCCGGTCTTCTTCTTCTCGGGCGCGCTGTATCCGCTCGACGGCCTGCCGCCCGCGCTCGCGGTCGTGGTGCGGCTGAACCCGATGTCGTACGCGGTCGACGCGACGCGGGGCCTCTGCGTCGGCGTGCACCATTTCCCGATCCTGCTCGACGCGGGCGTCGTGCTCGGGACGCTCGCCCTGATGGGCGCGCTCGCGGTACGCTCGTTCTCCCGGATGCAGGCCTGACGCGCCGCGCCCGCCGCGCGTGACCGCCGCAAATTCTTGACGCCCGCGCCCGCGAATTCCATACGTCGAGGGGCGTCGTTCGAACAAAATGCGAATGCTTCCCCGCCGCCCTGCCCTCCCCGCCTTGCTCCTCGCCGTGACCCTCGCGCTCTCCGCAGCGGGCTGCGGACGCGCCTACAAGCGCGCGATGGAGCGCGGTGACGCCTTCGCCCGCGCCGGCGACTGGGACGCCGCAGCCGCAGAGTACGAGCGCGCGACGCGCATCGATCCGGACGAGGAGCTGGCGCAGCAAAAGCTCGCGAGCGCGCGCCGCAAGCAGTCGGAGGGGCGTACGGTCGAAAGCCGGGAGGCGCTCGGGCGCGGCGAGTTCGAAAAGGCCCTGTTCCTCGCCCGCGACGCCGTCGCGTTTGATCCGGTGAACCAAGAGGCGCGCCGCACCTACGTCGAGACGCGCGCCGCCGTCTTCAAGCGCGCCGAGGAGCTGCTCGCGAGCGACCACGACGACGCGGCCCTCTCCCTCGCGCGCGCGGCGCGGCAGTGCGATCCGAACGATCAAGCCGCCGCCACCCTCGAAGGCCGCATCCTCGATCGGATGGCGACACGCGCCTACGACCGCGCCGTCAAGTACGCCGCCGAGGGCAAACGCGGCAACGCCCTGCTCGCGTTTCGCGACGTCGAGGCCGCCCGCCCGGGTTTCCGCGACACGAAGCAACGCGCAGACGAGATCCGTCGCTCGCTCGAAGACGAGCTCCGGTTTTTCCTCGTGATCGAGAAGCCCGCGGACACGAAGGCGAGCGGCGTCTCCGCCCTCGTCGAGTCCGAACTGCTCCGGTGGAGGGGCGACTCGCGCGCGCGGCTCGTCGCGGCGACCAGCCAGGAGCCGCCGCCGAACGCGGCTGGCGTGCGGATCCAGGCCGCGTTCGACACGATCGCCCGGGACCACGACGTCGCCACGCAGGGCCGCACCTGCGAGTACGTGTGCGGGACCGATCGCCTCCCGAACCCCGCCTACGACGCCGCCTCGCGCGAGGTCGACGAGGCCGAGCGACGCGCGCGCGCCGCCGAAGGGTCCGCCCGCCGCACGAAGAAGACCGCCGAGGACGCGCGCCGCAACCTCACGACGGCGACGAGCTTCCACGACCGCGCCAAGGCCGACGAGAAGCGCCTGCAGCGCGAGCTCGATCAATGCCGCGCGACGCACAAGCTGCCCTCCGAGTGCAAAGCGGAGGACGATCGCCACGACGACGCGCGCCGCGCGCGGGCCGAGGCCGAGACGCGCGAGGACGAGGCGCGGCGCGAGGCCGAGCGCAAAGAGAAGGAGCACGCGGACGCCCAGCAAACGGTCTCGAACGAGCGCGACGCCTGGGAGCGCGCCGTCGCCGAGCTCCGGCGGACGCCCACGACGATCCTCGTCGATCGCATCTGCGCGCACAACTACGGCGTCGAGCTGCACACGTGGAGCGCCGCGACGTCCCTCGCGCTCCGCGCCCACGTCCTCGGTGAGACCAGCGCCGTGACCTTGCCGCCGGATCCGATCTCGATGCGCGCGACGGACGAGACCTTCCGCGCCGAGTCCGGGCGATGCAAGGAAGTCGCGGCGGGGGATCCCTTGCGTCCTCCCTCCGATGGCGACATCGAGGCGGCGCTCGCCACGCGCGCGGTCGAGAAGATCCGCGGGCAGGTGTTCGTCTGGTACGCGGGGTACGTCCAGAGCTACGCGGACGACCACGCGCGGGAGAAAGCGGCGGGGAGGCTCGAGGAGGCGAACGAGGCCCGGGTCCGCCACCTGCTCACGGGCACGGGTCTGCCCCCGGTCGGCCGCTGACGAGCGCGCTACGCGCCGCGAGCACCCGCGCGGAGGCCTCTTCCGCCGTCTCCGCCATCGCCACGAGGTGCCCCATCTTCCGCCCCGGCCGCGCCTCGGTTTTTCCGTACAGATGAATCTTCACGTCCGGGAACGCCGCGGCCCGATCCCATTGCGGCTCGCCGTGCTCCCACAGATCGCCGAGCAGGTTCGCCATCGCCGCGGGCCGAAGCAAGGTGGGTTCGCCGAGGGGCAAACCGCAGACCGCGCGCAATTGTTGCTCGAACTGGCTCGTCACGCAGGCGTCGAACGTGTAATGCCCCGAGTTGTGGGGCCGCGGGGCGAGCTCGTTCACCACGATGTCGCCGTTTGGCAGGTAAAACATCTCCACGCCGAGCACGCCCACGAGGTCGATCGCCTTCGCGATGTCCGAGGCGACTTCCGTTGCGCGCGCGCGCGCCGCCGCGGGGACACCTGCGGGCGCGAGCGAGACGTCCAGGATGTGCCGCGCGTGCCGGTTCTCGGCGACCTCGAACGGGACGATGTCGCCCGCGTGCGAGCGCGCGACGACCACGGAGAGCTCACACGCGAACGGGACGAACGCTTCCAGCACGCCGAGCTTTCCGCCGAGCGCCTCGAACGCGCGGCCTGCGCTCTCGGGCGCGTCGATCCGGACCTGGCCTTTGCCGTCGTAGCCGAACTCCGCCGTCTTCAAAATGGCCGGCGTGCCGAGGCGAACGAGCGCGGCGCGGAGCTCGTCCTCGGTCCGGATCTCGGCGAAGCCCGCCACCGGAAAGCCACCTTTCGCGAGGAAACGCTTTTCGCGCAGCCTGTGGCGGCACGTGTCGAGCACGGCGGGCGAAGGGTGAACGGGCCTGATCTCCGCGACGGCGGCGAGCGTCTCGGAGGGGACGTTTTCGAACTCGAACGTCACGACGTCGACCGCCTCGGCGAAGCGCCGCGCCGCGTCCACGTCCTCGTACGGCGCGACGACCTCGACGTCCGCGACCTGCCCCGCGGGTCCGTCCTGCGAGGGGTCGAGCGCGTGCACGCGGTAGCCCATGCGCCGCGCCGCGATCGCGAACATGCGGCCGAGCTGTCCGCCGCCCAGGATGCCCACCGTGCGTCCGGGGAGAATGGGGCCGCGGGATGTCACGTCGTCAAACCTCGCTTTCGAGCGCGGCCCGGGTCTGCTCCGCGCGGAATGCTTGGATGCGCTCACGCAGCGGGGCGTCGTGGAGCGCGAGGATGGAAGCGGCGAGGAGCGCGGCGTTCTTCGCGCCCGCATCGCCGATCGCCAGGGTCCCCACGGGGATGCCGCCCGGCATCTGCACGATGGAAAGCAGCGAGTCGAGCCCATGCAGGGCGTGCGACAGGATCGGCACCCCGAGCACGGGCAGGACCGTCTTCGCGGCCACCATCCCGGGCAGGTGCGCGGCGCCGCCTGCGCCGGCGATGATCACCTGGAGCCCGCGCGCCTCGGCCTCTTCTGCGTAGCGGAACAGGAGGTCCGGCGTGCGGTGCGCGCTGACCACGCGCATCTCGAACGGCACCTCCAGGCGCTCGAGCATCTCGGCCGCCTTTCGCAGGGTCGGCGCGTCGCTCGTGCTGCCCATGATGATCCCCACGCGGGGGGCGCGCTGCGTCATGGCGGGTGTTCTAGTCGGTTTCGGGGCGCACGTCATCGAACTCGGACGTCGAGCCCGGCTGCCCGGGAAAAACGAGCGGACGGACCCACAGGCCCGCGTGCCTTCCCCCAGGGGTCCCCGAGCCCAGCGCGAGCTCGGGGACCACGGCGCGTCGGGGTTGCGCGAGGGAACGCGCGGTTCGCTCAGTCGAACCAGCCGTCGCCGCAGGGCCCGATATCGTTGAAGGCGAACTCGCGGCCTGCGATGGCGAGCCTCACGCGGCTGAAATCGAGGCCGCCCCCGTAAACGCCGCCGCCGCAGAAATCGTCGAAGTAGCCGTCGAGATCGATCGCGCCCTGCCAGAGGTTTCCGCCGGCGAGCGGGTAGGCGTAGTAGCCGCCGATCGCGACGTCGCTGAAGAGCCCGTCATTGCCGTACCACCCGCCGCCGATGCCGCCGATGCCACCGATGCCACCGACGCCACCGACGCCGCCGATGCCGCCGAGGCCGCCGAGGCCGCCGCAGGTCGCGCCGCCCGTGAGGAACGCGTTGATCTCGACCTGATTCGCCACGAAGCCCGCGGCCTCGAAGCGGCAGAAAATCTGGTCGCCGTCGAAGCAGACGTTGACGTCGTTGAACGCGAAGTTGCCGCCATAACCGTAACCACCGTAGCCGCCGTAGCCGTAGCCGCCGTAGCCGTAGCCGCCGAGGCCGCCGAGGCCGCCGAGGCCGCCGAGGCCGCCGAAGCCGCCGAGGCCGCCGCCGTAATAGCCGCCCAACGGGCCACGGGGCCCGCCGTAGCCGCCGTATCCGTACCCGCCACGGTATCCAACCCCGCCGCGGGCTCCGTATCCGCCATAGTATCCGGCTCCAAACCTGTCATCGAGGCCCCAGCCCCCCGCGATCGCCTGGTCGGAAGCAGCGAGGAGCATGGCAGAAGCGAACGCAGCGGAAAGGACGCGGAGCGACTTCTTCATGAAAACCCCCTTTTCGGTTCTCTGCCTCCTCTCGCGCCCAACATCGACGCGAGAAGGGCCGGCGCTTCATTACATCAAGCAGCGGCTCGCCGGCGTGCCGCGCGCCCCGGAGCATTGCAAGGTCGCGGCCGCGGGGGCGGCGCGCCATGGTCGTTCGGGAGCGTGCGATATGGGCTCGCACGCCGGCTACGACGCGCGGCCGCGAACGTATTTCGGTCCGCGGACGTACGCGGGCCGTGCAATGAGAAACCATACCGCCCGCGGTGCGCCGCGCGCCCGAATCGAGGACGGAGCCGCGCGCCCCGCGCGCACACGAAAGCGTCGGCCAGGACGCCGCGGCACCGCCTGGGTGCGTCGGGAACGTCCCCTCAGCCGAATCGCTCGAGCGCCTCTCCCACGGTGGAGAAGCGCGGCGCGCGGAGCAGGCCTCCTTCGAGGGGCTCGGCGTGCACCGGATCGACGAGGTGCGTGTCCGTCGGCTGGCTTCCGAGATCGGCGCAAAGCACGTCGAGCAGGACGCCGTCGGTCTCGGCAACGTGCCAATGCACATTGTCGCGCGCGTCGGAGATGCTCGTCGCCTCGCCCGGGCCGAGGATCCGATCGATCGTGGGCCGGAGGACGATACCGCCGGGCTCGTCGCGCACGCGATCGTAATGGCGGACGCGGAACCGGCCCCGGAGCACGTAATGCATCGAGACCATGTTGTCGTGCGCGTGCGGCGGGTTCGCCCGTCCGGCGCGCAGGACGAAGAGCTTGGTTACGATCCGCGGGCCCTCGTCTTCGGGGAGCGGGGGGGAAAACGGTACGACCGCGGCGCCCCGGATCGCCGCGGGCGCACGCGCGACGAGCGACTCGACGTCGATGGCCCGGGCGATTTCTTCGGGGGAGGCGCCGCGGAAAGCGTGCTCCACGAGATCTTGCCACGTCGCGGGCGAAACGCGCCCGGCGGCGAGGGCCTGGGAGGCCTCCCGAGCGGCCTGGAAGACGTTCTCCGCGCTGCGGCGCCCGGCCGCCGACCCCGAGAGGAACGTGTATCGCGCCAGGGCGGCGAGGGCCGTCGCGAGGCAAGCGCCCATAACGACGCGACGCCCGACATGGCGCTCGGCGCGCGGAGCCCCCGCGGCCGTGGGCCGGCTCCCGAGCACGAACGTCCGAGGCTCGCTGGGCATCTCGCGCGCATTACGAAATGCCGGGTCGAAAGTCAAGAAAACAGCGCGATCCAGGCGCCGCGTTTCGTGTCCATGCCCCGAGATCCCCCATGATCACGCAGCATTCCGAGAATTATCCAGCCCGGAGAAACCCCCGCGTGCGTCACGCACGGAACCGATGTCCCGTAACATCGTGGGTCTGCTGACGGTGAATCCGCCCACGTTCCACGCGCGAAGGCATTGCCTGGTCTGCAAAACCGTGGCAAGAGCGTCCCCACGTGGCAAAAGGGCCCTTCATTTTTAACGATTATCGTGGCCTCGTGCAGCTCAAGCTGGAGACGGCCGAGGACCTCGAGCTGATCCACGCGCTCCCGCCGGCCCGCTGGTCCGCGACGAGCGTCCCGATCGACCAGCTCCTCTGCGACGAGGCGCTGCTGCGGTACATCGACGTCGACAAGAACCGACGCATTCGCGTGCAAGAGCTGCTCGCCGCGCACGATTGGCTGCGGGCGCGCCTGCGGAACATGAACCGCATCACCGAGCGGACCGATACGGTCCACCTCGACGACCTCGACCCCTCACAGCCCGAAGGCGCGCGCCTCCGCGCCCTCGCGAAAAAACGCATCAAGGCGAGCGGGCAGGCCACGCGCGCCGGCGCGACGCTCTCCCTCGCCGAGATTCGCGCCTTCCGCGACGGCTATGCGCGAAAATCGCCGAACGGGGACGGGATCGTGGCGCCCTCCCAAATCAAGGATCCGGCCCTCGCGCGCCTCGCGACATTGATCGTCGAGGCCACGGGCGGCGTGATGGATCTCTCGGGCGACCTCGGCGTGGACGCGACGAAGCTCGATGCGTTCCTCGCGCTCGGCCACGCGGAGCTCGCGTGGGAGGCGGCGGGCGCGCTGCGCGGGAACGCGGAGGCGAGCCTCGTGCTGCCCTTCGGCGCCGGGACGGGGGCCGCGTTCGAGGTCGTGGACACGCTCGCGGGCAAGCTCGATCAATTCTTCGCGCAATGTGATCTGCTCGGACAAGGCCCGGTCGCGGAGGACAGGCTCGCCGTCAAACCGGAGCGGCTCGCGGAGCTCGACGTGAACGATGCCGCGGCGATCCGGGGGTACCTACGCGAAGCCCCGCTCGCGCCGCCGAACCGCTCGGGCGTGCTCGACCTCGAATCCAGCGTGAATCCGCTCTTCGCGGACGAGGTGCGGCGGCTCTCGGTCGACGTCTTGCCGCGCGCGCTCGGCGAGCCGGGCCCCGTGCGCAAGCTCGATCGCCCAAGCTGGGAGCGGGTCCGCGCGCTCTTCGAGCCGTACCGCGCGTGGCAATCGAAGCGGCCCGCACCTTTGCCGAGCGGGCTCGTGGGCGACGAGCTCCGCGCCTTGCTCGAAGGTCCCTTGCCGGAGGCGCTGCGCGCGCTGGTGACCGAGGACGAAAAGGCCTCGGCCGAGCTCGTGGGGCTCTTTGACCTGGAGAAGCTCGCGCTCCTGCAGCGGTGGATCCTGGATCTCGCGAACAACATGGTCAGCTTCCCCGCGCTCTTTTCCGTCGGGGAGCGGTGCTTGTTCGAGGTCGGCACGCTCGTGCTCGATGGGCGCGAGATCAACCTCTGCGTCCGCGTCCCCGACAAGGCCGAGCACCTGCCGATCGCGGAGACGAGCAACATCTTCGTCGCGTACGTCAATCTGGATCGCAAAGAGGGCGACCTGACGACGAAGATGCACATCGCCGCGGGCGTGACGTCGGGCTCGCGGCGCGGCATCTCCGTGGGCAAGCGCGGCGTGTTTTACGATCGCGAAGGCAAGGAATGGGACGCGAGGGTCACGGAGGTGATCGTCAAACCCATTTCCATCCAGGAGGCGGCGTTCGCGCCTTTCGTGAAGCTCGGCGACTTCATCAGCGACAAGGTGGCGAAGCTCTTCGGCAGCAAGCTCGAAGCCATGGAGAAGAGCGTCTCCCAGCAGGTCGACGCGCAGATCACGGCCGGCCCGCCGACGGCCCCGCCGCCCCCGCCGCCTCCGCCGCCCCCGCCGCCCCCGCCGCCGAGCACGCCCGCCGCGACGCCCGTCGTGGCTCCGGGGTTGCAAAGCTCGATCGTGGGCGGCGGCATCGCATTCGCGGCCGTCGGCTCCGCCGCGGCGTTCGCGCTCCAGACGCTCTCGAATACGAACCCGCTGAAGGCCTTGCTCGCGGTGGCGGGCGTCGCGCTCGGCGTGATGACGGTCTCGGGGTTCCTCGGCTGGCTCAAGCTTCGCAAGCGCGACGTCTCGGCGCTGCTCGAAGCGTCGGGCTGGGCGTTCAACGTCCGCATCTACCTCCGGCGGAACCTGAGCCTCCGCTTCACGCGCGTGCCGCCGCTGCCGCGGGGGAGCGTACGCGAGCGCAGCGTCCTGCCCGTCTTCGTCTCCGGCGAAGACGAGGTGCCCGTGGGCCGCATCGTCATCGTGCTCGCCGTCATCGCGCTCGGCGGGGCCCTCACGTGGCATTACCGCGAAGTGATCGTGGCATCGTTCCGCCATTTGTTCCGCGTTTGATCCGAAACGCCCCCTCCCACGTAAACAGGAACGCCCTCGCGAAGGCGCCATGACCCGCTCCTTCTCGGGGGCTTGACAGGGGTCCGCATTCGCGATTTTCTGGCCATCCTGGCGCACGTGCGCCGGCATTTTCTTAACGAGGGGAACGACGACATGAAGGCACTTGCGAAGTACGCTGGCATTGCGCTGTCCGTGGGCATCGTGGGCTGCGGCGGCAGCGACGGCGGTGAGGGGGACGCGATCGATTCCTCGCTGCTCGCGCAATACCGCGCGGCCATCCCCAGCGAGGCGCAGATCATGGCTTCCTCGCCAGAGGCCTCGAGCGGGGCGAAGATCGGCGATCCGGCGCTCTATCCGTCCGGCTCGGCGGAGATCGTGCTCGGGATCAATGGCTCGATCGAGTACATCCTCACGGGGCTGGAGCTCATCGTGAGCATCGAGCCCACGGTCTACAACAGCGACACGAAGGAGTTCTTCTGGGGCCCGTACAAGAACGAAAACGGGTTCGGGACGATCGCCGCGTACATCAAGGACGCGGGCGAGGGGCAGGACTTCCGCTACCATTACGCGATCCTCCGCGGCAAGGACAACGACGTCGCGGGCCTCGTGCCGATCCTCTGGGGCGGCGCGAACCCGGATCCCGACACGAAGGATCACGGCTCCGGCATCACGCTCATCGATTTCGAGGCGAATGCTGCATTCGAGCAGGCGAACAACCCGAACGGCGCGAACATGCCGATGGACCGCGGCCGCTTCGTGGCCGTCTATGGCAAGGACGCGACGGACAAGGGCGATCTGACGCTCGTCTTCGCGGCCCTGCGCGGCTTCGTGTCCAAGGACGAACCCGGCGCGATGCCCGCGGATCTCGATTACCTCTACGGCCGCGTCGACGACGGCGCGAAC
The DNA here is from genome assembly GCF_029946465.1 of Polyangium sorediatum. Taxonomy (NCBI): domain Bacteria; kingdom Pseudomonadati; phylum Myxococcota; order Polyangiales; family Polyangiaceae; genus Polyangium; species Polyangium sorediatum. The sequence goes on along the minus strand of NZ_JARZHI010000006.1, from coordinate 8,767 downwards.
AAGATCGATTTCGTCGACTGGAAGAGCGCGTTCGACGTGCACGAGGATCCCGCGATGGCGAAGCCCGAGGACGTCGGCGTGCGCCTCGCGTTCGTGAACGAAGGCCAGGGCCGCGCCGAGGCGCGGGCCGCCGGCGGGGATCTCGCATCGGGCCAGGTGGCGGACGCGATCGAGTGCTGGGACGACGCGCTCGCGCAGAGCTATCTGTCGTTCAAGACCTCGACGAACGGCACGGAGGACAGCGCGGCCTCCGAGGGTGACCTCGCGAGCTGCGGCCTGTTCCAGGCGTCGTTGTCCGAGCTCGGCGTGCCCGCGCTCGCGGACGTGCCCGCGGACTTCAAGGCGGCGCTCGACGATCTCGCGAAGAACGGCGCGCCGAAGGAGTGAGCTGATCCTGCGGGAAACCCAGAAATGAACAAAGGGGGCGCGGCGCGTGCCGGGCCCCCTTGTTCGCTCAGCTCTTCGCGGCGGCGATCACGGTCGAGGCGTGCTCCTTCGGGTCCACCTCGAGCCAGACGTGCTTGATCTTCCCGTCTTTGCCAATCAGGAACGATTGCCGCGCGGCGAACGAGAGGCGCAGCGGCACACGAAACGCCTTCGACACGGCGGCGTCCGTATCCACGACGAGCGGGAACGGCAGCTTGTATTTGTCGATGAACGCCTTGTGGCTCTCGGCGTCCTGTGTCGAGACGCCATACACCTCGAGCCCGGCGGCCTGGATGTCGGCCCAGCCGTCGCGCAGGCCTTGCGCCTCGATGGTGCACCCCGGCGTATCGTCCTTGGGATAGAAATACACGAGGACCTGCTTGCCCTTCAGGCTCGACAGCTTGACCTCTTTGCCGTCGTTGAGCTTCAGCGTGATGTCGGGCGCGGCATCCCCCACTTCGAGCGGCTTCGATTCATCGACCGCGTGGGGGTTCGCGCCTGCGGCGGCCGGATCGGCCTTCGTGGAGGCGGGTTTGTCATCCTTGCACGCCGCGAGGCCGAGCGCGGCGATCACGAGCAGCGGGAGGAGGCGGGGCGATCCGTTCATGGCCGGCAGGATGGCGTAGGAGCGCCGGCGCCGCAAGGCCTGCGGTCCGGCCCTCGGATCAAGGCTTCTTCTTCGGCTTCGGCCTCGGGGCCGGCAGCGTGGTGAGCGGGCGTGTCGTCGGCATGTAACCGCCAAACTGCTTGTCGAAGCGCCACAGAATCTCGATCGCCCGCGGCGTCTCCTCGTCCGCATACTCGCGAGGCACGCCTCGCATCCCGAACCAATCGAATTTTTCCGAATGAATCTCGTAGACCTTCTCCCAGCGGCCGACCCCCGTCTCCCCGTTGAACGGATACGAAACGGAGCCGTCCTCGCCCACGGCGAGGACCGACCATCCTGCCTGGGTGCCCGCCGTGTCGAGCGTGTCCGTCTGCGAATAACTGAAGACGTGGATCTGCTTGTTTCGTTCAACGATGCCCATCGGCTCCTCCCCGATGTCCCCGATGTCGACGAGATCCACGAATTCGCCCCCCTTGAAGACGGCGATGGAGGGCACCACGGCGTTCGAATATCCGATCTCGACCTCGCCGAACTTTCGTTCGGGCACGTAAAGAGGGTGCTCCGACGTCACGACGGAGGAGGTGTCCTTGCCTGGGTGGCGGGCCGTTTCGAGAAGGTCGGGGGCCGCGGGGGAATACGAGAGGCCAAACGGTCGACGCTCGGCGAGGTTCTGCCGATAGACGGCGGCGCGGAGATCGACGTGTGGCTCGAATGCGACGGGCTCGGGCGCGGCGACGCGGATTCGATCGTCGCCGGAGGCCTTCGGGGGCGTGGGGGTCGATGCCGCAATGGCGCGGACGAGAACGTCGGGGATCGGCGCGGCCGACGCGCGGGGATACGCCGCGACGGGGATCCGGGCCTCGATGGTCATTCCGCGCGCCGTGAATGCCATGGACGCGACGGAGCCCGGGACCGGGACGAGCGCGCCGCCCTCGTTCACCTGGAAAAGGCCCCTCTTGTCGAGCCGGAACATCCGCTCGAATCGCGCCTCGTGCGCCTCCACGCCGCCGGAGGGAGCGGGCGCCGACGGCGGAAACCCAAAGGCGAGCCAGATCCCGTCTTTCGAGAGCTCGGCGAGGTCCGCCGCGACGAACGCGCCGTCCTTCGTGAGCGCAAAGGCCAGATGCGAGGGCGCGTCACGCGGATTCGGATCGGCCGAAGGTGGTCTCCCCGCGGGCGGCGGCGGCAGCAGCGAACCCCACTCGGCGACGTTGCCGTCGATCACGAGGTTCGCGGGGAGTTTGTCCGGCGCCGCCACGCGGACGAGCGGCGAGGGCGCGCGGGCCGCGGGCTTGGGCACCTCCGCGGCCGCGGGCTCCCGCGGCGACAGCGCGGGGTTTCCGCGGGTCTGCTCGGTCGGAGCCGACGCGCATGAGGCCAACTGCGCGGCAAGCGGGAAGGCGAGCGCGGCGAAGCGAGTCATGCCCTCCAGCGTGTACCATACCCCTTGACGCCTTCGCCATCGTGGTCTCCCCTCCGCGCAGGAACCGGAGGATCGACGTTGAAGATCACGTGCATCGGCGGCGGACCCAGCGGCCTCTACCTCGCCATCCTGGCCAAGAAGCGCGATCCCTCGCGCGAGGTGGTGGTGCTCGAGCGCAACCGGCCGGACGACACGTTCGGCTTCGGCGTGGTGTTCTCCGACGCGACGCTCGACAACCTGGAGGGCGTCGATCGGCCCGTGTACGACGCGATCCGGCAGAGCCTCTCGCACTGGGACGACATCCACACGTTCGTCCGCGGCGAGCGGCTCGTCTCGACCGGGCACGGCTTCAGCGGCCTCTCCCGCCATCGCCTGCTCGCCATCCTGCAGGCCCGCGCCGAGGAGCTCGGCGTCGTCCTCAGCTTCGAGCACGAGGCCACGGACTTCGACGCGATCCGGCGCACGAGTGATCTCGTGATCGCGGCGGACGGCGTGAACAGCGCGGTGCGGAGCCGCTACCAGCCGCACTTCGGCACGCGCGTCGACGGCCGGCCGAACCGCTTCGTCTGGCTCGGCACGACGTTCCCGTTCGACGCGTTCACATTTTACTTCGACGCGAACGAGCACGGCCTCTTCCGGGTGCACGCCTATCGCTACGAGGCCGAACGATCCACGTTCATCGTGGAGTGCCGCGAGGAGACGTGGCGCCGCGCCGGGCTCGATCAGGCGACCGAGGACGAGACGCTCGCGTATTGCGAGAAGCTCTTCGCGCCGCGGCTCGCCGGACACCGGCTGCTCAAGAACAAGAGCGTGTGGCGCAGCTTTCCCACCGTGCACAACGAGCGGTTTTCCTGGGAAAACGTGGTGCTCGTGGGGGACGCCGTGCATACGGCGCATTTCTCCATCGGTTCGGGGACGAAGCTCGCGCTGGAGGACGCGATCAGCCTGGCGGACGCGCTCGACGGGCACGCGCGCCTGTCCGACGCGCTCGCCGCGTACGAGGCGGATCGGCGTCCAAAGGTGGAGACGCTCCAGCGCGCGGCGCAGGTGAGCCTGGAGTGGTTCGAGAACACCGAGCGATACATGGATCTCGACCCGATGCAGTTCAACTTCAGCATGCTGACGCGCAGCCTGCGCGTGACGCACGAAAACCTGAAGGTGCGGGATCCGGCGCTCGTGCGCGCGGTCGATACGTGGGTCGCGAAGGAAGCGGAGGCGCAATCGGGCGTGCGGATCGAGAGCAAGGAGCCGCCGCCGCCGATGTTCACGCCGTACCGACTCGGCAAGCTCCTCCTCGACAACCGCGTGGTGGTCTCGCCGATGTGCCAGTATTCGGCGGAGGACGGCGCGCCGAACGATTGGCACCTCGTGCACCTCGGCAGCCGCGCGGTCGGCGGCGCGGGCCTCGTGATCGCCGAAATGACGGACGTGAGCCCCGAAGGCCGCATCACGCCCGGCTGCACGGGCCTCTACCGCGCGAGCCACGTGCCCGCGTGGCGGCGCGTGACCGAATTCGTGCATCAATGCTCCACGGCGAAGATCGGCGTACAGATCGCCCACGCGGGCCGAAAAGGCGCGACGAAGCGAATGTGGGAGGGCATGGATCAGCCGCTCGAATCGGGCGGCTGGCCGCTCCTCGCCGCGTCCGCGATCCCCTACCTGCCGCAGAGCCCCGTGCCGCGCGCGATGGATCGCGAGGACATGGACCGCGTGAAGGCCGATTTCGTGACAGCGACGAAGATGGCCGACGAGGCGGGGTTCGACCTCGTCGAGGTGCACATGGCCCACGGGTATTTGCTCGCGAGCTTCTTGTCGCCGATCACGAACCGGAGGACCGACGCCTACGGCGGCTCGATCGAAAACCGCATGCGCTTCCCGCTCGAAATCTTCGACGCGGTGCGGGCGGCGTGGCCCAAAGACAAACCGACGAGCGTGCGTATCTCGGCGACGGACTGGGCGCCCTGCGGAATCACGCCGGAGGACGTGATCCGGCTCGCCGCGGCGCTGCGGGAGCACGGGGTCGACATCGTGGATGTATCGGCGGGCCAAACGGATCCGTCGTCGAGGCCGGTGTACGGTCGTCTCTTTCAGACGCCCTTCAGCGAGCTCGTGCGGCTCGAAGCGAAGGTCCCGACGATGACCGTGGGCAACATCCAGAGTTATGCCGACGTGAACAGCATCATCGCCGCGGGACGAGCGGATCTTTGCGTGCTGGCGCGGGCGCACCTGTTCGACCCTTACTGGACGCGGCACGCGGCGGCGGAGCAGGGATACGTGATGCCGTGGCCGAACCAGTACGTCTCGGTGCAGCGTTACGTGCCTCGAATGAAGTAGGCCTCATCCCCGACGGCGCGCGACCGCGAAATAACTCGGGAGCGCCTCGATTTCGTCAGGTGTTCGCAACGGAAGCGTGTACATGACCGTGGGGCCGCTCTCCAGGATCTCCCATGCGGCGCCGGGAAAGTATTCGCGCACCTCGGCGTCGCCGAAGCGGGAGGGCGGCCTCACGCCGGCGGCGACGACCTTGCGCACCGGCTCGGGCAGGTACGTCGGGGTCGCGCCCTGGAGCACCATGTGATCGAGCGGATCGCCGTCGATGCTGCTCTCCGACAAATAAAGCACGCCCCGCGGGCCGAGCGCGCCGCGCATGTTCTCGACCGCGACGGCGCGGCGCTGCGGATCGAGGACGTGGAGGACGCCGCGCATGAAGACGTTGGCCTCGCCGAGCTCGTCCGTGATCCATCGGAGCGCGTAGGGCATGCTGACGTCGGCGACGTGGAACGAGAGGTTCGTGATTCCGACGGACTCCGCATGCGCCTTCTCGATGGCGTGGCTCGAAACGTCGAGCCCGACAACCTTGGAAAACCGGGCGGCAAGGAGCCGCGTGAAACGGCCATTGCCACAGCCGATGTCGATCACGGGGAGATCGGGGATGAAATGGCTGGAGACGCGTCTCGTGACCTCCTCGATTTCGCGGGCGTCCTCCGTGTCCCAAAGAACCTCCCCGTGATGGCCCGTTCGGCGGATGCCGCTCCAGAAGCGGTCCCACGCCTTCGCCGGATCACGCGGCGCGCGGACGGCGTACGAGAGGAGCTGCGGAAGAAGAAAATATTTTGGGAAGGCCATGGCAGAGCGACGATAAAGCCTGCGGGAAGGGGCGACAAGATGTCCCTTCGGAGCGATCCCTTTCTCATTCCCGCGCGCCCGGGTGCGCCACAGCCCGCCCGCCTCTATTCGTCACGCGCGCTGCGAAACCGCTGGACCACGTAATCCACGAAGGCCCGCACCTTCGTCGGCATGTGCCTGTGGTACGGGTGCACCACGAAGACGTTCGTCTCGCCAAGCGCGTGCTCCGGCAGGACGCGCCGCAACCGGCCTTCTTCGATGTCCGTCGCGACGAACGATCGCGGCAGCCGCGCGACGCCGATCCCGTCGAGCGTCGCCTGGCGGAGCACGGCGATGTTATCGGTGATGAGGCTGCCCGAGACGGCGACGAGGTGCGTGCGGCGGCCGCATCGAAACGACCATTCGCGCCGGACCGGCGAGAGGCGCAGGCAATTGTGGTGCACGAGATCCTGCGGAGAGTCCGGCGTCCCGCGGCGCGCGAGGTAGTCGGGCGACGCGCAGAGGTTCATGCGCACCGCGCCGATGCGGCGCGCGACGAGCGCCGAATCTTCGAGCGTATCGGCGACACGAAGGGCCACGTCGAAGCCCTCCGCGACGATGTCGATGCGGTGCTCCGACAAGGAGAGCTCGACCACGAGCCGCGGATATCGCTCGTGGAGCTCGCGCAGGATGCTCGGGAATTGCAGGATTCCAATGCCCACCGGTACGGTGACGCGCACGAGGCCCTCGGGCTCCGCCGAGGCGCTCTCCAGGACGCCCTGCGCCTCGTCCGCCGCCGAGACGATCCGCGCGCACGTCTCGTAAAGACGCGTGCCTTCCTCCGTCAGCGAGAGGCGGCGTGTGGTACGATGCAGGAGCCGCACGCCGAGCCGCTCCTCCAGCCCCGAGATCCGCGCGCTCACGACCGATTTGGACAGGCCGAGGAGCGCCGCCGCGCCCGTGAAGGAGCGCGCCTCCACGACGCGCGCGAAGACCGCCATGGAGACCACATCGTCGAGCGCTGCCGTCATCGATTGTTCGCCTGGGCGAACAGTGTTACCCGGTCCGCCCCCCTAATCAAGCGGCCGTTCGGGGCGCATGGTACGCCCTCGAAACCACCCCGAAGGGACGATCCGACCATGCGCACGATTCGATTTGCCGTTCTCGCCGCCGCCGTTCCCGCCCTGCTCTCGCTCGCAGCTTGCGAGGATCCGGCCAAGGACAAGCCCAAGGCGACGGTCGCGCCGGCCTCGTCGGCGCAGGCCGAGACCAAGCCCGCCGCCGCGGCGACCACCGAGACGCTCGACGTCGACGCCACGGCCTCGACGGTCGGGTTCATCGGCTCGAAGGTCACCGGCAAGCACGAGGGCAAGTTCGAGAAGATCGCCGGCAAGATCACGCTCGCGGACGGCAAGGCCGAGGGCGGCCGGATTTCGTTCGAGGTCGAGACGGCGTCGGTCAAGACCGACGCGGCCGACCTCGACAAGCACCTGAAGAACGCCGATTTCTTCGACGTCGAGAAGTTCCCCAAGGCGACGTTCGCGTCGACGGCGATCAAGGCCGGCGGCACGAACGGCGCGACGCACACGGTCACGGGGGATCTCGACCTCCACGGCGTGAAGAAGTCGATCACGTTCCCCGTGACGATCACGATCGCGGCGGATGCCGCTACGGGCACCGCGGAGTTCTCGATCAACCGGAAGGATTTCAACATCACGATCGCGGGCAAGCCCGACGACCTCATCCGCGACGACGTGCTCTTGAAGCTCACGCTCAAGGCGCCGCGCAAGAAGTAACACGCTCAGGGGACCACGAAGACCGCCCCGATCATCCCGGCATTCGCGTGGGCGGGCGAGACGTACGGGAATGTGCCCGCCTTGCCCATCGTGAACGTCTTCGAGGTCCCAGCGTTCGTCGCGGGGACGAAGGGCCCGGCGGCGGCGGGAATCACGGCGCCATTCTCCACGTGCCCACCTTCGAGCGGGTAAAGGGAGAAATCTCCCGAAAAGGTCACGTTCGTCCCGACCTTCACCTTGATGCACGCCGGGGAGAACGCGAGCCCGGGCCCGGGAAACGTGATTGCCACGGAAGGGACGGTCGTCTTCTCGACGGCCGTCATCACATCACAACCGTTGATCGAGGCGACGCACTTGCCGGCATGACACATGCCACTGGCGCACTCCGTGTCTTTCACGCAGGGCGCGCCTACGTCACAGGGGGGGCAGGGCGGCGCTCCGCAGGTGATACACATGACGATGGGGCACGTGCCATTGTAGCAAACGCTGATGCCCGGGCAGAGCGCAGGAGGATTGTCGTCGACGACGTTGTTGCAATCGTTGTCGAGTGCGTCGCACGCCTCGGGTGACGGCTGGACGAGCTGCGCGCAGGCGAGCTGTCCATTGACACATTTCGTCGCCCCCTTCGCGCATACGCCGAACTGCCCCGGGACCACGCAGGGCTGCCATGCCCCGGGATCTCCGTCGTCCACCGCGCCGTCGCAGTCGTTGTCCAGGCCGTCGCATTGCTCCGCCGATGGAAACATGACTTGCGCGCAGACGAGCTGGCTGTTGACACATGTCGACGCCCCCTGCGCGCATACGCCGAGCTGCCCCGGGACCACGCAGGGCTGTCCTCCCTCCAAAGCTCCGTTGTCCACCACGCCGTCGCAGTCGTTGTCCAGGCCGTCGCATACCTCCGGCGACGGCACGACTTCGCCCATGCATGGGTAGGACGCGTCCATGCATTGTATCCCAGCCTTGCAGATTCCAACGCCGAGCGTCCCCGGAGGCCCCTCGTAGCACTCTTGGCATGGGTCGCCGCCTGCACCGCCCTGACCGCCGCCTGCACCGCCCTGACCGCCGCCTGCGCCGCCCTGACCGCCGCCTGCGCCGCCCTGACCGCCGCCTGCACCGCCCTGACCGCCGCCTGCGCCGCCCTGACCGCTGCCTGCACCGCCCTGACCGCCGCCTGCACCGCCCTGACCGCTGCCTGCGCCGCCCTGACCGCCGCCTGCACCGCCCTGACCGCTGCCTGCACCGCCCTGACCGCCGCCTGCGCCGCCCTGACCGCCGCCTGCGCCGCCCTGACCGCCGCCTGCGCCGCCCTGACCGCCGCCTGCGCCGCCCTGACCGCCGCCTGCACCGCCCTGACCGCTGCCTGCACCGCCCTGACCGCCGCCTGCGCCGCCCTGACCGCTGCCTGCGCCG